>CAISJV010000052.1 GCA_903885795.1 uncultured delta proteobacterium
AACCCTTTCCTGCTAAAAAAGGCTATGGAAAAGAAACTTAAAACGATCTTCTCCTACATCAAACCAGGGTAACATTATTTATGAGGCAACGTTACCTCTTATCTCTCTTCCTTGGGTAAGATTTTAATATGAGTCAACGGGACTGTCAGAGGGGGATGCAAGGCAGAGTTTTTCTGAGAAATATATTAATAATTATGAGCATATAAGCTGCAAGAGGCTTAAATATATCACTCCTTGTCAACCATAAACCTGCCGGATCTTTTCCACGATGTTGGTTGTCGAGCGACCCTCGGTAAGGGGGATGGTGATGACCTTGCCCCCGGTTGCCTTCACGAAATCGGCGCCGGCGATTGCCGCCTCGGCCCAGTCGCCTCCTTTGACGAGGATGTCGGGCTTTAGATATTCAATCAACTGCTGGGGAGTCGGATCATCAAAAAGGATCACATAATCGACGGATCCCAGAGCAGCCATGATATCCGCCCGCTCATCTTCCGGGACCAGGGGACGTTTCTCCCCTTTAATAGCACGGACGGAGGCGTCGCTGTTCAGTGCCAACACAAGGATATCCCCAAGCTTTTTTGCTTCCCTCAGGTAACGGACATGGCCGACGTGGAGAATATCGAAACAGCCGTTGGTAAAGACGATGGTCTTCCCCGCCCGGCGTAACCCACTTAATTGTTCTTGCAGCATCTCTCCGGAAAATATTTTGTTCATTTTCGACCCTATCTCAACAAAATTTATTCCCCCATTATTAATCAAAGATGAAATCAAGGCGGCAAGGAAGAGACGACGCAGGCGTATATGGAAATACGTTGAGGAGCCGATGACGAAGCCACCGAAGATAGCGCTTTGATTTATAATGGGAATTAAACATCCTTTACCGCCCGGGCCAGGGTTAAAACGCCAACCTGGGCCGCACCGCTATTCAACAAGACCCGGGTGCACTCGGCGAGGGTGCTTCCCGTCGTGTAAACGTCATCAATCAATAAAACATGCTGATTCCTGACCCTTTCTTTATCGGCAACATCGAAGGCCCCTTTGATATTGGCCTGCCGCTCTTTTCGTCCCATCGTCGTCTGGGGCGGTGTGTCCCTTTCGCGCCTCAGAGAAAGAAAATCCAGGGGTATGGCATACCCTTCGGAGAGTGCTTTTGCCAGGAGCAGGGACTGGTTGAATCCCCGTTCCCGCAGGCGCCGGATGTGGAGTGGAACCGGCATAATCATCGTGTAGCCCTGTATGTCCATGCCGGTATAGGAATCACCGGTCATCATCCTTCCCAGGCCGGTTCCCATACCGGTTTTGTTGTGATACTTAAAGGCATGGATAGCCTCAAGCAGAATGCCGTCGAAGGTGGCGACGGACCTGGCGACGACGAAAGGTTTGGGGGCCATCAGACAGTCTCCGCACAAATGGTCCGACCCTTCGGAATCAGCAAAGGGAACCCCGCAGGCCGGGCAGAGAGGGGTGCGAATGTATCGAATCTTTTCTTCGCAGGCCGGGCAGAAAAGATCGTTGATCAATTTTTCTGGGACCGTCCGGCAGGACTGGCAACGGGGAGGAAACAGTACATCGGCTAAATCCCGGAGCACTTCCTTCAACACATCACATACCCTCGGCAAGTTCCTCAACCAGGGAGGTATCATCGGGGATGAACATCCTGGGGGCGTCCTCCCAGAGGCGTTCGATATCGTAAAATTCCCGGAGAGGTTCCAGAAAAACATGAATGACGACATCATCGTAATCCATGAGGGCCCACCTCCCATGCTTTTCTCCCTCGATGCCAAGGGGGGCCATGCCGACCTTCTTCAGGCTTTCCTCGATGGAGGAGCACAGGGCCTTGACCTGGCGGTCCGAGGCGCCGCTGCAGATGATGAAATAATCAGTAAAAGATGACGTGTCCGCGACTTTCATGACGACAAGATTATGTGCTTTCCGGGCCAGGGCGGCATTAACGCAATATAACACCCTTTCCCTTGCGTCCATGGGTGGTGGGGCGACGGCCTCACTATTGGCGGTTTTGGGTATGCTTGCGGAGATGGCTGAAGGTCCTCCTTTTCGGATAAAATGTAATAACCTACTGTTTTCAGTAACTGATTAAGTTTTTATTGTCAATATGAAATGTAATTTACCATTGTCTTTAGCCGGTCTCTTGTGCTAGAAACCCCTGTCTTTCAAGGGTTCCCTTCACAGTCTTTACCCGAAGGACACAAGCAGGAGGCGGCATGGAGAAGCTTGCATTATTCCCGATATTGAAAAAAGTTCAGGTCCATATCCCTTTTCATTTTCTCTCCGAGCAGTATCTTCCCAGGATCCTGCAATACGGGATGAATCCGGAAATCAGCTTCAACAGCGATACCCTGGATACCTATGGCGAGGCAGATTACCGCCGGGTTGCCGACAAGCTAAGAGACGCCGGTCTTAGGGTTACCTTTCATGCCCCCTTTATGGACCTCCGCCCTGGCGCCATTGATCCGCGGATCCGCCGCGTTTCCGAGGAGCGGATCATGCAGGTATTGGCCCTTGCCGACTACTTTCGTCCTGCCTCCATCGTTTGCCATCCCTCCTTTGACGACCGGTATTATGTTTCCACGGAGGACCAGTGGCTGGAAAACAGCCTCCGCACGTGGGGCGCCCTGCTGTCTCGCGCCGGAGATATCCCGGTCCTGATGGCTCTGGAAAATGTCTATGAGAAAGGCCCGCGCCAACTACACCGGCTCCTGACGTCCCTTTCATCGCCTCATTGCGGATTTTGTTTCGATACCGGCCATTTCAATGTGTTTGCCCGGGAACCGCTTACCGACTGGATTGATACCATGGCTCCCTTTTTCAGGCAGGTACATATCCATGACAATCATGGTCAGGCCGACGAACACCTCCCGGTGGGAAACGGCAGTTTTCCCTTTGGAGAGTTTTCCCGGCTGCTGATGGAGAAAGATCTTCACCCCATTGTCACCATCGAAGCCCATAATGAAAAAAATCTCCTAATCTCTCTTGAAAATATGCAACATTTGGCCATCCAAGGGGAGGGATTTCCTTGTTGAGCTATATCCTGAAGCGGATCGGCTTTATGGTCCCCATGCTGGTCGGGATTACGATCATCTGTTTTGCCGTCATGCATCTTGCCCCCGGTTCCCCGACGGACCTTCAGACCCAGATGAACCCCCGGGCTTCGGCGGAACTGAAGGAACGCCTGCGGGCGATGTACGATCTGGACAAGCCCCTCCATGTCCAATACGGATTGTGGGTGCAGCGCCTGCTGGTTATGGACCTGGGCAAATCATTTGCCACCGATCGCCGTCCCGTGGCGGACAAGATCATGGAACGTCTGCCCATTACCATTATCCTGAATATCCTCTCCATGCTGCTGATTTTGGCGGTGGCCATACCGCTGGGGGTGCTCTCGGCGGTCCATCAGGATTCCTGGTTTGATCGGGCCGTCAGCGTCTTTGTCTTTGTAGGGTTTGCCATTCCTACCTTCTGGCTGGCCCTCCTCCTGATGATCTTCTTCGGGGTGGATCTGGGCTGGCTGCCCATATCGGGGATCCGGTCCCTGAACCACGAGTATCTTGCTCCGGGGGCCGCTTTTTGGGATCTTGTCAAGCACCTGATCCTGCCCGTGGGGATATCCGCCTTCGGAGGTTTAGCCGGCCTGTCCCGATACATGCGGGCCAATATGCTCGAGGTTATCCGCCAGGATTATATCATGACGGCGCGGGCCAAGGGGTTGAGCGAATTTCAGGTCGTCTATAACCACGCCCTCCGCAACGCCCTGCTGCCGGTCATCACTATCCTCGGTCTTTCGATTCCCGGGCTTATCGGCGGCAGTGTCATCTTCGAGACGATTTTTGCCATCCCCGGAATGGGGCAGCTTTTTTACATGTCTGTAATGGCAAGGGATTACCCAACCATAATGGGGATTTTGTTCATCGGCGCCATTCTGACCCTTATGGGGAATCTGATTGCGGACGTTGCTTACGCCGTAGCGGACCCCAGGATTCGCACAGCTTAGAGTAAGCGCTAAACGGAGCAGGTATGTTTTCTGAGTTATGGAAAAGATTCTTACGCAACAGGATGGCCGTCGCCGGCGGCGCCATCGTGCTGTTTCTTTTTGCCGTTTCCCTGCTGGCGCCGTGGCTTTCTCCCCATGACCCCCTCGCCATCGATCTGAAAAAGATTCTTGCCCCCCCTTCCATAGAGCACTGGTGTGGAACGGATCAGTTAGGGCGGGATGTCCTGAGCCGGATGATCTGGGGGGCGGGCATTTCCCTGAAGGTCGGATTTGTGGCAACGGGCATCGCCGTGATTATCGGCGCCCTCCTCGGCGCCCTCGCCGGCTATTATGGAGGTTGGTGGGACGCCGTCATTATGCGGTTCGTGGACATGATGCTGTGCTTCCCAACGTTCTTCCTTATCCTGGCAGTCATCGCCTTCCTGGACCCCTCTATCTGGAACATCATGATCATCATCGGGGCGACGGGATGGATGGGCATCACCCGGTTGGTCCGGGCCGATTTCATGTCCTTGAAGGAGAGAGACTTTGTAATGGCGGCGCGAGTACTGGGGGCCGGCGACGCCCGCATCATCTTCCGGCACATTCTTCCCAATGCCATGACCTCCATCCTTGTGGCAGCGACACTGGGAGTGGCAGGAGCGATTCTCACGGAATCGGCGCTGAGCTTTTTGGGAATTGGCGTCCAACCGCCGACGCCGAGCTGGGGCAATATCCTGACGGCAGGGAAGGATAACATCGACATCGCCTGGTGGCTGTCCCTTTATCCCGGCCTGGCCATCCTGATCACCGTGCTGGGCTATAACCTTCTGGGAGAAGGCATTCGGGATGCCCTTGATCCACGGCTCCGCGGGGGCAGATAACCAAGTCGCCTTCAAGTGGATAACGAGGCGGCAAGGAGGAGACGACGAAGCCAACAAATTTAGCCGCATGCAGGCGACTTTGTACACCAATAAAAAAGGCCCCTGATACCAGGAGCCTCTTTTATTTTGAGCTAAAGATGGGAAGGTTTTTACTTCTTGTCAGGAGCCGGAGCCTTATCGTCGGCCTTCACGTCAGCCTTAGGTGCCTTCTTAGCCTTCTTAGCCTTCTTAGCCTTCTTTTCCTTTGCAGGGGCCTTCACGTCAGCCTTGTCCGCCTTTACGGCAGGCTCAGCAGCTGGCTTTGCGGCCGGAGCCTGGGCGAATGCCAAACCGGACACGGAAAGTGCGAAAAGGATCGAAACGATGATCGAGAGCAGTTTCTTCATTTGTGGTGTCACCTCCTTTCATTTTTTCTCTATGCAGTAACAAGAAGCATGCCAGAAACGATTTTATTATAAACGCTAATAATACCGAATTGTTGCAAGGAAAGGGTCATAAAGATTTTTTCTACACCCCCTAATGCTGGGGAAATATTCCCCTTTTTATGAGGAAATATTCCCGTCGATGGGGCCTTCAAGGATATTTATGGCGGCGGGGAATGCTTGTCTTTCAGGAAATTGTGCAACTTGTCACGAAAAAAATAGGCAATAATGACGGAACCAATGCTGATGGCCGCAAGAACCCAGAGCGCGCCGTGCTGATTGTATCGTAAACAGTTGCCGCTGACGGAAAGCATGGCTGTTCCCAGGAGGCGGCCGACGGTGGAAACGACAAGAAACAACCGCGTCCGCATGTGGCTCAATCCCATGATATAACAGAGGGCGTCCTTGGGAAATCCGGGAATTAGAAACAGGATAAAGGTGACAAGCGTTCCTTTATGTTCCATGAAGTAGTCGTATTTCTGAAGGATCGCCGGACTGACGGCCTTTTCCACGAAAGACAGTCCCAGCCAGCGCGCCAAGGCAAAAGCGAGCCAGGAACCGATGGTCAGCCCTATGGTAGAATACAGCGTCCCCAGGACAGACCCGTAGAGGTACCCGCCGATGAATCCTGTCGCCTCTCCGGGAACGGGGGCGAAGAGAACCTGGAGGATCTGGAGGCCGATAAAGACGACTACCGACAGGGCCCCGAAGGAATTGACAAATTCAATAGCCTTTTTCCGGTCCGTGAAGAATTGAATAAGATCGTAATGGATAAAGAGCCAGGTCCCGCCACCGAAGAAAATGGCCAGACAGATAATTTTTAATATGGTGCTTCTTTTCATGGATCGAGCTTTCCTTTGCATCGCCTGCTGCTCCTCTGGAAGAATCAATAATCCTCAGCGGCGGGGGGATCATACGTAAGAAAGACTATGACCGTCAAGGACAAAGTATGGACAGACTGGGAAATATTTCCGCCTCTGGAGGACATCTAACAGGCAATAGCGGGACTATTTTTTAATAACTAAATAAATCAGGGTAGTTGGTAAATACACCATCAACTCCCATATCCTGCATCCGTTTCAGATCTTCCCCGGTATTCACGGTATAGACAAAGAATTTCAGCCCCCGGCGATGGGCGTTGGCGACAAACCTCCTGTTGACAATATTTATCCCGGCGTGAACGGCGTAAGCCCCTATTTTCTCGGCAAACCGGACGTTGCGCCAAGGGACGCCGGAGACAAGGGCGCCGATCCTGATTTCGGGATTGATGGCCTTGAAATGGAGCAATTCCTTGTGGTTAAAAGAGGAAACAATAAACTGTTCCGCCGCCATCCGACGCTCTGTGACCGCGGCGGCGATAAGGGCGGAGACCGAAGCTGCGGTTTCCGGCCCTTTCAATTCGATATTGATCCCGGCACGATCACGGATCAAATCAAAAACTTCCCTAAGCAATGGTATCTTTTGCCCCTTTCCGGCGTCAAGGCTGCGGAGATAAGAAAGGTCTTTGTCCATAACGAATCCCGTGCCGTTGGTGGTCCTCTCTAGGCGGTCATCGTGGATGACCACCAGTTCTCCCTCCACGGCATAGACATCCAATTCGATCCATCGCGCCCCCATCGTCAGGGCCAGCTCAAAGGCCGAGAGGGTGTTCTCCGGTTCATAACCGCTCGCCCCGCGGTGGGCAAAAATCAGAAATCCTTTCATATTATAAAATCGCCTGACGCTCCTAACAAATGACAATTTTCAGTGGAAAGAGGCTTCCATCTACATCATGCTATAACGATTTCCTCCACACCAGGGAGAGGCTGCCGGGAAAAAAGAAATCATCAATAGTTCCGATATGATTTCCCGCCATAGCGGTGTAGAATTGCCAAGCTGTTTCCCGGTAGCGGGGATTGCTAGACCAGATTATTTCCTTGCAACCGGCTGTTCTTGCCTTATGAAAGACTTCGGTAATCAGCACCTTGCCCAATCCCTGCCCACGGTAATCGGGAGAAATGAAGGCCGTCAGAAGTCCTACCGCCTTGGCGTCCGCGGCGGATCGGTACGGGGAAAAATGGGCGTCGAGACTGCCGAATCCCATCACGCCTGCCGGAGGCCCCCCTGCACGTTCTCGGGCCACAATATAGACATCATCATGGGCATCCCCCCCTATGCTTGTCCGCATCCGCTCTTTGGTGCCCCGTACCTCTTCTTCCCTGACCTGACCCTGTTCGGACATCCACCACCTCAGGGTAGGATCAAGCAATTCAATGTCCTCCTCTTTCAAGTCATCGACAGAAAATAACTTCTCCTCTTTTCGAAAATAAGTCATAACTCTCCTCAACCCTGCTTATCGATTATGGAGGACATTCTACCAGAGGAAGTCGGATATTTCCACCCATATGTATTTGGGCAGAGGCTTTGCTATATGGCTATGTGATGCGTAAGTATTAAGAGCTTGTCCGTAAATAATCCTTACCGGCTCGCATCCCATCTTCACGTCATCTTTCCCCGTGTCTCAATCGTAAAATCCTCGACGTAGCGCTGCTACGCCTACGGTTTTACTCAATCGACCCAGATAAATCTGACATAAAGCTGGGCGCGATCCCAGGCAAAGTTATTTACGGACAAGCTCTTAAATTTGGTCAGGCGAAGAGGAGGAGAATCCGGGCGAGTTCCTCCGGGGCCGTCTGCATGGGGTGGTGGCCGGTTTTTATTTCATAAAATGGCCAACCGGCAGCGCGAACCCGGTCGGCGGTTTGAATGATTCCCTGGTGCTGGGGGCCGGCGTCCCCCTTGGCGGTGCAATAAATATAGGCCCTGGGTATGCTCCGGGCGCGGGGATTGGCGAGGGTCAGCGGTTCAAACATGGTCCTGGCAGGATGATCGGCGAAACGGGGATCTCCCTTGGGTTCCGGGGGTGGATAGCGCCAGCCGTCACCCTCGGCTTTGACGTATTGAGAAAGTAATTCTGCAATATCGTGTGGATAAAGATTTATGACGGCCTGGCCGTCCTCCGGAATCAGGGCGTCCAGATAGACGAGCTGTCTGATCCGCTCGGGGATTTTCTCCGCCACCCCGGTGACAACGGCGCCGCCGTAACTGTGGCCAACCAGAATGACGTCCCGCAGGTCTTCGTAGGTAAAAACACCAATAATATCAGCAATATGAGTACTAATACCTATGCCGGGACCAAGGAGATGGGCCCGCTCTCCCAGCCCGGTCAGGGTTGGCGTATAGACTATATGCCCGGCCTGACGCAGCATGGCAGGGATGGGCGTCCAAATCCAGCCTCCTGCCGTCGCGCCGTGGACAAGCACGTAAGTTGATGTTTTATCAATTTTTTGCATTGGCATTAGTCTGCGAATTTCCCTTCCGGCCCCATGCCGCGAAAAGGGTCTGGGGTGACCGTATCTGTCATCTTCAGAACCGAACGGATCAGGTTTTCCGTCGTGTACTGGCCATTTGTCATCTGGGCGAAGAGGTGCTCGCCCCCGAAGATGTTCTGGACGATTTCCTCCACGCTGCGCCCCTGTTGATGGAACCCCTGCGCCTTTACCGCCAGCTCCTGCAAGTAGCGGATGTTGGCCTCCAGGGCCTCCCGCCCGTCTTCCACGATCCTTCCGATGGAGGTAAACAAAGTAAACTGGGAGGGCATTGCCACCAGAATCTGTGCCAATGAGCTGATTGTTTCCCCCATGTCTTCTTCCGGTCTGATGAACTTGGGATTTTCCCTGGCAAAGATATCCCCGGAGAAACACCAGCCCCGCTCCCTTTCCAGCAAAACAATGTGCCCTGCCGAGTGACCCGGTGTCGCCAGGACGTCGAAGGCGTGATGGTCGGTCCGGATGAATGGCGGAATCGGTTTTGCTGTCGAAGGCGCCGGATACCCCCAGACCATTTCCTGATAGGGATAGAGGAATGGCTTCTGCCCAATAATAGAAATGGACTCGGGCGGCGCATAGATAGAAACCTGAAACTGCTTCTGGATCAGGGCATTGCCACCGACATGATCCTCATGAAAATGGGTGTTGACCACCAGATCAAATTTTTTGCCCTTCAGGAAGGAGACCAGCTCTGCGGCTGTATAGTCGCAGCCTGTATCGATAAGGAGTCCATCGACGAGATATGCGGCTACCCAGTAGAGGGGCTTGCCATCCGACTCGCGGCTTAGCTTGATCTGGGTGATGCCTTCATATTCGATAATCTCAATCATATAAACTTATTTCGTTATGCATTTACTTCCTTAACGTCCATCCCCACCCTCCCCTTGAATGAGAGGGAAAGGCAACCTTTTCAAGTGCGCCTCATTTATGCCACATTTAAGGAGGACTGATCGCCCAGTTATACCGGGCGCTGAACTGCCGGAAGGCTAACCTTTCGTCGCTCTACTGTCAAGGAAGAACCGGCGCCTCCCACAGAAAGCGGGAAAAGAAGTTGACAGGAACGAGACTTTTCATTAGGAGACAGCGTTCCTGTCAAAACAAATTCAAGGAGATTGCTAAGGAGATTATTTATGTTCAAAACAGCCATTACTGAAATGTTTGGCATTAAATATCCCATCATCTGCGGGGCCATGATGTGGCTATGCAAGCCCCGGTTCTGCGCCGCCGTCTCCAATGCCGGCGGGATGGGCAACCTGACGGCGGGAAATTATGAAACGGAAGCTGACTTCCGCACGGCCATCGGGGAAACGCGGAAACTTACGAATAAACCATTCATGGTAAATATTACCCTCCTGCCCTCGGTCCGGATTACCCCGGAGCATCACAAGATGTACATCCGGGTCTGTACCGAGGAAAAGGTTGCGGGGATCGAGTTTTCCGGCACTCCCGTAGACAAGGTGGCCGGCATGGCGGCAATTGAAGCCCTCAAGGGGGCGGGAGTCAAGCTCTTTCATAAGGTTGGGTCCGTCCGTCATGCCCTCCATGCCGAAAAGGTCGGTTACGACGGCATTTACGCGGCCGGCATCGAAGAGGGCGGTCATCCCCTCGACGACGATGTCACCACCATGGTCCTGACGCCCCGGATTGCAGAATCAGTAAAAATACCCGTAGTCACCGTGGGTGGCATTGCCGATGGCCGTACCCTGGCGGCGGCGCTGGTGTTAGGGGCCCAAGGGGTCATGATGGCCAGCCGGTTTGTGGCCACCCGGGAGTGCGAGGTACATGAAAACATCAAGCAGGAGCTGATCCGGCGGCAGGAGTACGAGACGGTCATCTACGGGAAATCCCTGGGTCTGCAAGGTCGGGGCCTGAAAACGAAAGTACTGGAAGAGGTTTGCGCCATCGAGAAGCGGGGCGGCGGTTTTGAAGAACTCATTCCCCTTCTTTCCGGCCAGAAGGTCAAGCAGGCATGGGAAACGGGGGACGTGGATTACGCTCCCCTCATGGTCGGACAGTCCATCGGGTTAATCAGGGATATCCCCACCTGCGGGGAACTCCTTGACAGGATGGCGGCAGAGGCGGTAGTGCATATCGAGAAGGCAAAGAAAATGATCCGGGAGGGTTAAAGGAAGACATGGCTAAGCAGATATACAGTGGCAGCACTGACAAGAGGATCATCGGGATGAAAATTTTCAATGGGGAGTTGGTAGAAGAAGACTTGAAGGACTATCTGGATAGCCTCCCCGATGTCTCCGCTAATGCGGATACGGTTACCGTCGTCATGGAAAAGAAGGATAGTCCCGTTTCATAAGAAGATATGTTTATCGATTCCCACGCCCACCTGGAAATGAGAGAGTTCGACCGTGATCGGGATGATGTAGTACGCAGGGCTACAGAGGGGTGTATCGACTATATCGTTACGGTGGGGACAACTCCCAGGGAATGCCTCAAGGCGGTGGAGATTGCCCGCACCCATCCCTCCGTCTACGCTGCCGTCGGCATCCATCCTCACGACACGAAAGGCATCGACGATCAGACCTATGTTTTACTGAAAAAACTGGCCAGAGAAGAGAAGGTAGTGGCCTACGGGGAGATTGGCCTGGATTTCTTCCGCAATCTGTCGCCACCGGAGATCCAGACCCGGCGTTTTGAAGAACAGCTTGACATTGCCACCGACCTGGGCTTGCCGGTGATTATTCATGACCGGGAGGCCCATCACCAGACCGTTGCCATCCTGAAGGGCTGGAAAGGATCGACGGGAGGCGTCATCCACTGTTTTTCCGGCGATGCGGCAATGGCAATGACCTGCCTGGGAATGGGCTTTTACGTTTCTATCGCCGGTCCCGTGACCTATGCCAAATCAGACCGGCTATGGGAGGTCGTCCGTCAGGTACCCCTGGACCGGCTTCTGATCGAAACAGATGCCCCCTATCTGACGCCCCATCCCCACCGGGGCAAGCGAAACGAACCTGCGTATGTTGCCTTCACAGCAAATAAGGTAGCGGAACTGAAGGGTTTATCCGTCCCGGAAGTGGGGCGGGCGACTGCGGATAATGCGATTAAACTGTTTGGAATTCCAAGGAAATCGGCTTAATTATGATGGGTGAACTTTTATATTTTGCCTATGGCTCCAATCTGAACGCGACAGATCTGAGCCACTGGTGTGAAGAGAGAGGTCATTTTTATCCCCTCGGAGAAAAGGTGGCAAACGCCTATCTGCCCGACACCCGTTTGATTGTCAATTATTCCTCATCTTTCCGGCGGGGCGGTATCCTGAATATCAAGTACCAGCTTGGGCAGGCGGCCCCGGGAGCGCTTTTCCGCGTCCTTCCCGGTGGATGGAATGTTCTCGATGCCAAGGGTGATACAGAGCATATGTACAAGCATCTAAACATCGTAGCCCTGACCGATGACGGCCGGGAACATGTCGCTGTCGCCTATCAGATTGACGCCTCCAAAACCTCCAAAACCTTTGTACCTCCTCATCCTGATTATCTCCGCATCGTCAGGGAGGGAATGGCGGCCCACAAGATCGATGAACGGATGCTCGCCTCAGTGACGGAGGGGAAGGAACCGGACTTCTACATTGAGCATCTCTTTGCTTACGGAACCCTGATGAGCGGCTGTCCCCGTCACTATCTATTGGCCGCCTGGGCCGATCTGGACTCGCGAGTAGAGGCCCAGGTGCATGGGTTGCTCTACAACAGCTGGAAGGGCTTCCCTTGTATGATCCCGGATGTAACGGGTCGCCAGATCGTAAATGGCGAGCTCTATACATTGAAAGATCCGAAAAAAGCCTTTGAATTCCTTGATATTGTTGAAACAGCCAGACGTTACGCAACAACAGGGGCCTTCTTCCGCAGGGCGATCATTCAGACAAGGAGGGCCGATGGGGCGCCTTGCCTTGCCTGGACCTATTTCGTGGATATGAGCGTCGAAGGAATGCCCCACATACCATCGGGAAACTGGCGGGCCGTGATCGCCTAAAAAATCCTTGCTTTTCCAGGGATAGATTCATTAGGATTGCGCGACACCTTTTGTGGCCGGGACCGATGCTTTATGTATCGTGGTCGTGTCCGCGAGTGTTTGACAGGGGCGCCGATAAGGCTGAGAAGATACCCTTTGAACCTGACCTGGGTAATGCCAGCGTAGGGAGTGGCAGAAAGATGATCAATATTTTTCAGGGGCCATATCCCGGTGGGGTATGGCCCCTTTATATTAATAATGGGGCTCTCATGACGGAGTCCCGTCATAAAGGGGGATGAAAGCGAAGCTTAGTGTTCATAAAGCGAAGCTTAGTGTCTATAGAATGACTGTGCAAGCCATCCCCTACCCTCCTCTTGAAGGAGAGGGAGAGCATAACGCAGTTGATTTATGAACATAAGAAGGTATTTTCAGGAGTAATGGCGAAGGAAACCATTGTAATTATTGCAGGTTCCGCTATCGAGGACATGGAGTTTCTCCGGCAGCGAATCGAAGCGGCAGCCCCGACGGCCGTTCTATGCGCCGACGGCGGGGCTCGTTATGCCCGTGCCCTCGGTATTATCCCCGACCTGATCATCGGGGACATGGATTCTCTGGAAGACGATTTGTTGCGGCATTTTGAAGAAAAAGGGGCTGCCGTTGCCCCTTATCCAGTCCGGAAGGACGAAACGGATACCCAGTTAGCCCTCACACGGGCGATGGCGATGAATCCCCAGGAAATCCTTATTTTTGGGGCGCTGGGGAAACGCCTGGATCATACCCTGGCCAATCTCGGCCTTCTGATGATCGGTCTGGAAAAGGGCGTTCCCATAAAACTTCTCGATGAAGATTGTGAAGTCTTTGTCATGGCGGGTGCAGCAACCGTCAGCGGGGAAAGGGGACAGACTGTATCCATCTTTCCCTGGGGAGGGGAAGCCCGTCATATTACCCTGGAAGGCTTCGAATATCCACTGGAAGATGCGACCATGATTCTGGCCCGTCCCTATGGGATCAGCAACCGGTTGACGGCGGAGGAGGGGCGGATCAAGGTCGATGAGGGCTGTTTACTTGTGATTCACTATTTGAGTACACGATAAGGAGTAAGTTTTGAATAATATAAAGAGAGTATTAACAATAGCCGGTTCCGATTCCGGCGGCGGCGCTGGAATCCAGGCGGATCTGAAGACTATCACCGTCCTGGGAGGATTTGGCATGAGCGTGATCACAGCCCTGACGGCCCAGAATACCATTGGTGTCCATGCCATCCACGAGGTGCCGCCAGCGTTTATCGCCGCCCAGTTTGACGCCGTTGCGACGGACATCGGTATTGACGCCGCCAAGACGGGGATGCTCGCCTCTCCGGCGATCATGATGATCGTTGTGGAAAAGATCAGGCAATATGACATAAAAATACTTGTTGTCGACCCGGTCATGGTTGCCAAGGGAGGGGCGGCCCTCATGGATCCCAGGGCTCGCGATGTCTTGATCAAGGAGCTGTTGCCCCTGGCCCTGGTGGCAACGCCGAATATCCCGGAGGCAGAGATTCTCACCGATGTGATCATTGCTTCGGTGTCCGACATGAAGGCGGCGGCTAAAATCATTTATGATCTGGGCGTCCCGAATGTGATCGTCAAAGGAGGTCACCTCCTTGGGGCCGCGGTGGATGTCCTGTATGACGGACGGGATTTTTATGAATTCCCCTTTGAACGGATCAAGACGAGGGACACCCACGGGACGGGATGTACCTTCTCCGCCGCCCTCGCCACGGTCCTTGCCAAAGGCATAACGATGCAGGAGGCTGTCGCCGAAGCGGAAGCTTACATGGCGGCTGCCATTCGTCACGCCCTGCGTCTCGGCGCCGGGCATGGTCCCACTAATCATCTGGCGTATCTTTATGAAAAGACAAATCAACCCATCCCCGCCCTGACCCTCGGAGGGGAGGGAGAAATTTAGTTTTTGCGAGAACGTCACAATTGGAGAGGTAGAGGAAATATGATGACTCAAATAGAACAAGCGCAACAAGGCGTTATCACCGAGGAAATGAAGATCTGCGCGGGACAGGAGGGGCGCGACCCCGAATTTATCCGCGCCGGGGTGGCGGACGGAACCATCGTTGTCATCCGTAATAACGGACACGGAAAGATCCCGCCTATAGCCATCGGCAAGGGCCTGCGGACCAAGATCAACGCCAATATCGGGACCTCCAAAGACCGGGTGGATGTGCAGGAAGAGCTTGAAAAGGTGCGGGTCTGCGCCGCCGCCGGGGCAGACACGATCATGGATCTTTCCACGGGAGGCGATATCCGGGCTATCCGTCAGGCCATCGTTGCGGCGTCGCCCCTGATAATTGGCACTGTCCCCATTTATCAGGCGGCAGTGCGCCTGCTCGCTCAGGGCAAAGCTATTGTGGAGATGACCGCCGACGACATGTTTCAAGTAATCGAGGAAAACGGCCAGGATGGCGTGGATTTCATCACCGTCCACTGCGGGGTGACCCGGCGCAGCGTCGCCGCCGTCGAGGCCCAGGGCCGCCTGCTGGGAATCGTCAGCCGGGGAGGTTCCTTTACCGCCCACTGGATGGCCTGCAATGACAAGGAAAACCCCCTGTATGAACAATACGACCGCCTGCTGGAGATTGCCCGGAAATACGAGATGGTTCTGAGCCTGGGAGACGGCCTGCGGCCGGGATGCCTTGCCGATGCCACGGACCGGGGGCAGATCCAGGAACTGATCCTGCTGGGGGAACTGGCAAAAAGGGCAAAGGACCGGGGCGTCCAGGTAATGATCGAAGGGCCGGGGCACGTTCCCCTCAAGGATATTGAAAGCAACATCCTGCTACAGAAAAGAATCTGTGAAGGGGCCCCTTTCTACGTCCTCGGGCCGCTGCCGACGGACATCGCTCCGGGCTACGATCATCTCACTTCCGCCATCGGCGGCGCCATTGCCGGGGCGGCCGGGGCGGATTATCTCTGCTACGTCACCCCGGCCGAACATCTCCGCCTGCCAACCCTGGCGGACGTCCGGGAAGGGGTCATTGCCTCCAAAATCGCGGCTCATATCGCCGATTTAGCCAAGGGACTGCCGGGGGCGATGGACAAGGACCGGCGCATGGCGTCGTACCGGAAAGAATTCAACTGGCAGGGGCAGGTGGATGTATCCATCGATCCGGAACGAGCGGCGGAGCTCCTGGAAAAGAGCGCCAGCGCCAATGAAGAAGGCTGCACCATGTGCGGCGACTTGTGCGCTATTAAAATCGGCAAGATGAAAAATTCCTGACGGACAACCATCTCGAATGAACAAATGGAGGGCTCGATGATTCAAAGTATGTGGGCGTTCGTCGTTGTCTCGGTAATTTTCTGGGCTGTTTTTTTTCTTCGGCCTCCCTTAACAGTGGAAAATGTAATTATGGGAGGTGTACCCTTAGCGTTTGTCCTGTTCTTCGGATACCGGTTCTGGAGGGCGAAAAAGGAGAACCCCCAGGCTTTGCCTGGTGATCACGATGACTACTGATTCCGTTTCTAAATCAAAGCGCTATCTTCGTTGGCATCGGCAATCGGCTCCTCGACGTATGAAAAATACGCCTCCGTCGCCTCTGCCTTGCCGCCTTGATTTCATCTTTGATTTAGAAACGGAATGACATACTATCAGAGAAATGGCAGGGAGCGATCCGTGATGACGGCGACGATACCTGATAGCTTGACGGGGATGGGTCAAGGAGCACTCCATGTTGTGCGGACCCTGCGCAACGCCGGCCATGAAGCGTTTTTCGTCGGGGGCTGTGTTCGGGATCTTCTCCTGGGTGAGGTCCCTGATGATTACGATATTGTAACTTCCGCCCACCCGGATGTGGTTCAGACGCTCTTTCCCCGCACTTATCCCGTGGGGGTCAGTTTCGGTGTGATCCTCGTCAGCGAGGGCGACTTTCTCTATGAAGTGGCCACTTATCGGAAAGAGGCGGAATACACGGATGGCCGCCATCCCTCCCAGGTATCCTTCGCCACGGCGAAAGAGGACGTTTACCGACGCGACTTTACCGTCAACGGTCTCCTCATGGATCCCGAAACTGGGGAGGCTGTCGATTATGTAGGCGGTGTAGCGGATATTGAAAGACGGGTGATCAGGACCGTCGGCAATCCGGAAGAAAGATTTGCCGAAGATCACCTGCGGATGCTCCGGGCCGTCCGTTTTGCCGCCAATCTCGGTTTTCTCATCGACGTGGAAACATTAGGGGCGATCAAACAGCATTCGGCGGACATTGCCAGGGTCAGCGCCGAACGGATACGGGAGGAAATGACCCGGATTCTCATCGGTCCCGGCCCCCGTCAAGGCATGGAATTGTTGCAGGCTACGGGACTATTGTCGCAACTCCTTCCCGAAATCGAGGCTTTACGGGGGGTCAGCCAGCCGCCCCAGTTTCATCCCGAGGGGGACGTCTGGGAGCATACACTGACCATGCTCGCCCTGCTGCCCCTTGAAGAAAGACGGCATGATACGGAGGCCGGTGGCCGGTTGGCCTGGGCGGTCCTCCTTCATGATGCCGGCAAACCGGCAACACGCACGGAGAGTGAGACGGGGGTTCATTTCTATGGTCATGTGCAAAAGGGGGTAGAGATCGCCGCCGCAATCATGAGGCGTTTGAAGTTTTCCAAGGCGGATTTCGACGTTGTTCTGGCCCTCACCGAGAACCACATGCGTTTCATGCATGTTCAGGATATGCGGTCCAATACGGTGAAGAAGTTCCTGAGAATGCCCGATTTCGATCTCCATCTGGCTCTCCACCGCCTCGATTGTCTGGGGAGCCACGGCCATCTCGACAATGACTTATTCTGCAGGGGAAAGCTCAAAGAACTGACGACGGAGGACCTGCGTCCCCCCCGGCTTATGACGGGCCACGATCTGCTCGCCCTTGGTTTCCAGCCCGGACCGCTGGTCAGGGAGATTCTGAACGCCCTTGAAGACGCCCAGCTCAACGGTGAGATTGCCACCGCCCAGGAAGCGCAGCAGCTTGTTATTTCCCGTTTTTTGCCAGGATCTGCCGTAAACGGTCATGAATGAGCTGTGAGGCGATATTGCTGCCCCCCATGCCGACCAAAATTGACACGTCGGTCTTGTCTTTTTCCTTGAACTCCACCTCGAAGGTAACCTTTTCACCTTGAAGCGTGGCGATTATGCTCGCTTTGCCGATTTTAACCTGTTTTTCGTTGGTTACGGCCTTCATGTCCTTGAGGGTGTCGTCGATTCCCTTGCAGACCGTATCGAAAGAATAAGGGTACGAGCCAATCATGTAACCGCTGGAACGAACAAATTGCCCGTCCTGCACGCCCATAGATTTTCCTCCGACCACGACGCCCCCTTCACAGCCCGCCAGCAGCCCGATGATGAAGATCAAGGTGATGATAGAAATAGCTTTTTTCATTTTTCCTCCTCCTAATTTTTTACCGGAAGTACGCCATGTACTGAAAAAGCTGGTAAAATGCCGACAGGGCCGCCCAGATCAACAGACCGGCGGTTCCGAAGATGCAGACATTTCCCAGGATGCGATGAAATGATGTTTCCTTGTGCCGATCCTCGTAACCGAGAATGAACGCCGCTGCAATTCCCATAACCAGGCCGCCTCCGTGTGCCCAGTTGTTGATTCCCGGTATGAGGAGGCCGAAGAGGACAAGGCCAACGACCCAGCCCATGGCCTGACGGTACATTGCATCCCCGTAAAAACCGCCCCGGCTCTTGGCGAAGTAGAGAATGGCCCCGATGAGGCCGCAGATGCTCGCCGAAGCACCGATGGTGAAGGGAATCCCTGCCAGATAGGAAAGGAAAAAGCCGGCGACTCCCGTCACGGTATAGATGACGGCGAAACGATGAACGCCGAATTCGGCAACTACAAAGGGCCCCAATTGATTGAGGGCCATCATGTTGAAGAAGATGTGGAGAATGCCGCCGTGGAGAAAGGAGGCGGTGATCAGGGTCCACCAGCGATGAAACTGGGTAATCGGCAGAGATCCCGTGGCCCCCAGTAAGAACAGACTGCTTTCCGAGGGGGAAAAGAGCAGTAAGGGGTTCATGGTAATGCCTATTCCGGCGGGATTGATGAGGATGGACAGGAGATAAAAGGCGACATTAGCGTAAATGATCAGCCGGACGAGATCGAGATTGCCCCCTGTCCAGCGGCTCAGGAAAGAATTGCGCCAGCGCGATCCCGGATTGGCAATGCCGCAATAGGGACATGCCTGCTCATCGAGACTGATCAGCTTGCGGCAATTGGGACAAAGGCCGGAGGTTCTTGGGGAAGCCATGTTACACCTTGGTAAAAAAGTACTTCATGACTACAGGAATGGCCACCAGCGTGCCGACGGAGGTGGTCAGATTAACGAATGCCACCAGGATCAATAACCTGGTAATCTTGTTGCGTAAAAATCCCCGTACCGAGCTGATGTCGTCCTTCAGGGCCAGGAAATCCCGGACCTGGGGCTTGCGCAGAGTCGCCTCGACAAGACCGGCGATCCAGCCCGTGGCAATCAGCGGGTGAATCGTAGCAATGGGGGCCGACAGGGCGGAGGCAAGAATCGTCAAGGGATGGGCCAGCATGATCAGGGCGCCGACGCCGGCGCAGGCAGCCGTGATGGCCGACCACATGATGATCATGTCCACGCTTGCCTTGCCGCCGGAGTAAAAGAAGCCGGCAATGAACATCAAGACGATAACGGCGGAAAATCCCCAGCCGGCGTATCGTGTCCAGAGTCCCGGCGGCGGTATCTGGTTGATGGCCTCCATGTCCACAAAATGGCCGATGTGCGTTTTGATGCCCGGTACATGCCCGGCGCCGACGATAGCGACAATCTTCTGTCCAGCGGCGTGGCTGATGGTATGGGACAGGTACTCGTCCCGTTCATCGATGAGGGTTGTCTTTAAGGACGGGAGCTTTTCCCCGAAGGTCTGGAGGGCCACTTCGAGGACGTCCTGCTGATTGAGCTTTTCTATCTCTTCTTCCGTAATGTCTTCGGTGTAGAAAAGGGAGACGATCATCTCGGGGAGAACCCGGATCTTTGTCCAGAAGCCCATCTTCCGCCAGGCCCGCAGGAGGGTGACCCGGATTTCCCGGTCCGCCAGGACGATGACCGCCCCCACTTCCTCCGCCTTGGCAACGGCCCTGATCATTTCCTCGCCGGGAGTAATGCCGAACTTTTCGGCGATCTTCTTCTGGAAAGAGGCCAAGAGCAACTGAAACAGGAGGACGGAGGTCCGTTTCTCCCTGATCACCTTGACAATATTCATTTCCTGCCATTTATCACGCTGCTTGATAGCCTCGTAGCGTGATTTGCAGAGTTCTACGCAGACGGCGTCAGGATGTTCTGTGGCGATAACCGCCTCGGCCAACTCGGCGCTCTCCCGGGAAACATGGGCGACGCCGACGAGAATCAATTCTTTGCCTTCATAAGTAAGGCGGTGTATATTGGGATTGTCCAAAGTATTGTACTCCGATAACTATTGACTTGATGACGGGTCATTAGCAATAATCGCCGGGATTGTAAAGGGAAACAACAAATAGGGGGATAAGACCCCTATTTGTCCATGGATGATTTGCATGAATATTACAGAGAAAGTTTCCCTCCTTAGGGAGGGGATGATCATTCCCGTTGTCATCAATGATATCGCTTTTGGCGGCGAGGGAGTGGGCCGCTATCAAAATCAGGCCATCTTTGTCCCCTATACCGCCCCGGAGGACGAGGTATTGGCGAAGGTCACTGAGGTTAAGAAGCGGCATGCCCACGGAATAATACACGAACTTGTCAAGTATTCTCCGTTGCGTATTGCCCCCCGGTGCTCTCATTTCACCCAGTGCGGAGGCTGCGACTATCAGCATCTTTCCTATCCGGACCAATTGGCGATCAAAAAGACGCAGGTAGTGGAGGCCTTCCGGCGTATCGGCTGCTTTCCCGACCCGCCGGTAGCGGACGTGATCGCGTCGCCTCGGCCCTTTAAATACCGGGGGAAGGCGGATTTCTGGATCGGGAAGCGGGACGGGCAGGATGGGGTGGCCGGTTTTCTCCGTTCGAAAAGCCGGGACATTGTTGATGCAGGTCGCTGTGAAATAATTGCCGAATCTCTTAATCAGGCCCTTCAGGGGCTTCATGAGCAGGTGCGGGAATCCCCTGTCACCGTCAGCAGACGGCAAGTTACGGCCTGGTCCTGGGGGAGGGAGATCGGGGCGGATATCCCGGCTGCAGCTCTGAATTATCCCGTGTTGGAAGAGGCGCTTCGCAGTCGGTCGTTAACCCCGGACCTTTCCCATGCTACCGCCGACGGTGTCGCTTTCATTGACCTTCTGGACCTCTGGCCCGTTCATGCCGACACCGCCGGCGACCTCGTCTTTTGTGGTGCTGTTGTCCACAGGATTGTCAAGGGTAGGACATTTCTAGTTCCGGCCCAAGGGTTTTTTCAGGCCAATCTCTATCTGCTGGAGCAACTGGTGGATGCCGTCGTCGCGATGTGCGCCCTGACAGGCCGGGAGTCGGTTCTCGACGCCTACTGCGGATCGGGATTATTCTCCATGTTCTTAGCCCCCGCCGCCCGCCGGATCTTCGGCATCGAGCTATGGGGGAAAGCAATAACCTGTGCCCGGGAAAACTTAGAGCGGGCGGGTCATGACAACGCCGACTTCATTATCGGCGATGCGGGGGAAGTTATGCAAAGCCAATTTGTTGCCAGACGGCAATTTCTTGATGTCCTGGTCCTCGACCCGCCCCGTACAGGTTGTCCCAACAAAGTACTCACATCTGTCAATAGGCTGAGGCCCAAACGGATTGTTTATGTTTCCTGCAATCCCGCCACCCAGGCCCGGGATTGCCGTTTTCTTGCCAATCATGGCTACACACTGCATGACCTGCAAGCCTTCGACATGTTTCCCCAGACCAGTCATATAGAAGTTGTCGCCCTCCTCCTGTTACAAGAAAAATGATTGGTAAAACCACAAAACCGATGTTATCTACTCAACAGATGCACATTTCCAGAATTACCGAAAAAATGGCATCGCCATTTTTATAATCCGCTGAAGACGTGTTCTTGTTTTAACGAATGATTATGAGTGCATATGGTCATGATTAAAGCTTTTCTCCTCCTCTGCGCCGGGATAACCCTGTTCCTTTTCGGCATGATGAAGCTCAGCGCCGGGATACAGAGTCTTTTTACCGCCCGGATCAGGGATTACATCAAGTACGCCGTCCAGCGCCCTTTTTTCGGACTGCTCACGGGGGTGGCGGCAACGGTCCTCTTTCAGAGCAGCTCTGCAACTACGGTGATCGCTGTGGGGATGGTCAGCGCCGGACTGATCAGCTTTTATCATTCCCTGGCCATTGTTCTTGGCGCCGACCTCGGAACGACTGTTATCGTCCAGCTCGTCGTCTGGAAGATTACCGACGCCTCGCCCCTGTTTATTATCATGGGCGGGATTCTCTGGTTTACTGGAAAGGAAAAGTGGCAGGGAATAGGTGAATCGATCTTCTATTTCGGTCTCCTTTTTTTTGGCTTGAACCTCGTGGGCACTGCAACATTGCCCTTGAAGAATCATCCGGAAATCGTGGGGTTTTTCCGTGACTCACAGCATCCCCTGACGGGGTTTGCCCTGTCCGTTCTCTTTACTGCCCTCGTGCATGCCTCGGCCATACCGATCAGCATTCTCGCCATCCTCGCCCAGCAGGATCTCATCAGTCTCGAAAACGCCCTGCCCATGGTGATTGGGGCCAATGTCGGGACCACCGTCACGGCCCTCATGGCCGGGATGGTATCCGGTATCGGCGGGAAGCGGGCCGCCGTCTCACATTTCTTCTTCAAGGCGGTGGGGGCCGTAATCTGTATGGCCGCGCTGCCTGCTCTGATGAATATGCTCAGGAACCTCTCGCCTAACGTAGCGCAGCAGATTGCCCTGGGACATTTACTCTTTAATCTCATCATCGTGATCCTGTTCTTTCCCTTTATCCGCAATGTTGCCCATCTTATTAAGAAAATTATCCCCGGCACGGAGGAGGTGCTGCCCCTCTGGCCGGAGTTCTTAAGAGAAGACGTCCTCGCAGAACCAGCGGCGGCCCTGGAAACCGTCGAGAAGGAATTGGCGCGTGAGATCCTGCTGGCGGAAAAAATGTTCGCCCTTGCTGCTCCCCTCCTGCATGCCTACCACGAAGGCCGGAGAAGAGACGTCCTCTATATAGAGATGGTTGCCAATCATCTCCGTCACGAAATTGTCGAATATCTGAGGAAAATCTCCTTCAACGAGCTGACCGAAACCTTTTCCCAGAAGCTCTTTGCCTACACGGCCATGGCGGACGATATCGAACGGATGGGTAACCATATTGTCAGTTTCGTTGATCTTTCCCGGGAAAAATACTACCGGAAAATCGAGTTCACCAGGTCTGCCGAGGAGGAGTTAGGGGATATTGAGAAGCAGGTTGCCGCCAATATAGCCGATGCGGGGTCATTGATCCGGAAACAAGATGGGGACAGAACGGCGGATGTATACCGCCGGGAAAATGATATTGACAATGCCGTCAAGGAGGCGCGGGAAAAGCATTTGGTAAGGTTTCATAAACGCCTCTGTCCGGCTGAGGCCGGGCCGATTTTTATCGAGATGCTCATCCATCTGGAGCGGATCTCCGATCATTGCCAGAATATCGCCGAACATGTCGAAGACCTGCCGGTGAAATGAAGCGACTTGACCTGTTCAAAGGAAAGATGCTATTTCACCCAACAGGATCGTGTCCCGGACAAATTGCAAGATTAACGTATTTGCGAAAATTAACTACCCAACAGTAGATGCCCAATGAAAGGAGACAATAATGAAAGATCGTTTGAACGCCCTCGATGTTGCCCTTAATAACGAAATGAGAGAGCACGAGTTTTACCTGAAGAACGCGGAGCGGACAAAAAACCCCGTCGGCAAGGCCATGTTCCAGCAGATCGCCGCAGATGAACTGGAGCATTACGAACGGCTCAAGCAGCTTCACGAAAACTGGGCCAAAGACAAGAAGTGGCCCGATACGGTCCCCCTGAAGGTCAAGGAAACTATTGTTAAAGATATCCTGAAGGATGTCATTAAGAAGGCGGCCAACGCCCCGGCGGGGGACTCCGATGATCTGAAGGCCTTGGAGGAGGCCATTGATTTCGAGGGACAGGGGGCGACCTACTATGCCCGGCTTCGTGACGATGTTACAGATCCCAAGGAAAAGGCATTTTTTGAGCTATTGGCCAATATTGAGCATGAACACTACGTTTCCCTAAAAGATACGGAAGAATACATGAAGGATCCGGCCTCCTGGTATCGGAAGGCGGAGAGGTCGGGTCTCGACGGGGCATAAACAAAGCTTTACAACCTTTTTACCCGGAGCATATTAGTCTTTCCCGCGCCGGTAACGGGGTGCCCCACCGTCATGACCACCAAGTCGCCGGGGGCGACCGCTCCACTGCCCAAGGCCGCCAGGGCGGCCCGCTCGATCAGGTCATCTGTTCCCCGGGACGCCCTGATTTGTATGGGGAGGCAACCCCAAACCAGGGCCAGGCGGCGGAGAGTTTCCTCGTTGGGGGTGAGGGCCACGATCGGCTGACGGGGACGGAAACGGGAGATGTTCAGGGCGGTCAACCCCGACTGTGTATGGGCGACGATGGCCCGGGCATCCAGGTGATCGGCGAGGATGCAGGAGGCATGGGCCACCGAATCGGGGATATCCCGCCGGGGCGTCTTTTTCAGGTAGTCGTTATGGGGAAAGTTTCCCTCCGCCACCAGGGAAAGTCTGTTCATGAACTGGACAGCCTCGACCGGGTACCGCCCCGAGGCTGTCTCTTCGGAGAGCATAATCGCATCGGCGCCATCGAGAATTGCATTTACCACATCCGTCACCTCGGCCCGGGTAGGGCGGGGGGAGTCCACCATAGATCGCAACATCTGTGTGGCCGTAATGACTGGTTTCCCTGCGGTATTGGCCATGTGGATGAGTCTTTTCTGAACCAGGGGAACTTCTTCGAGGGGAATCTCAACGCCCAGATCCCCCCGGGCCACCATGATTCCGTCGGCAGCGGCGACGATCTCTTCAATGTTCACCAGCGCCTCATGCCGCTCGATCTTGGCGATAATCAGTGTTTGTTTGCCCCGTTCCGCAATCAATTCACGGACCTCTCTTATCTCCTCGGCACTTTTCACGAAGGACAGGGCCACATAATCCACCCCGGCTTCCAGGCCAAAAAGAAGATCCACCCGGTCCTTCGCCGTAAAGGCAGGCGCCCGGATCGTCCCCGTGGGGAGGTTGATCCCTTTGTGAGAGGTGAGGAGGCCGCCGGTAATGACGGTACAGGTAATATCCGTGCCATCCGTTTCTTCCACAACCAGTTCCATTAGTCCGTCCGCTAACATGATTCGGTCCCCTTTGTGTACCTCCCGGGCCAGTTCGGGGTAGGTCACGGAGACCTCTTCACCGCCCTGGGCAACGGAACGAGCGGTAAGGGTGAACGAACGCCCTGCCTCCAGGCGGATTCCCGGCTCGGGAACTGCACCGACACGGATCTTTGGCCCCGCCAGATCCTGAAGGATGGCCACCGTCCGTCCCTGCCGGCGGGCTGCGGCGCGAATCCGGCGGATGAGGGTTTTATGTTCCCCGTGCGTACCGTGGGAAAAGTTCAGGCGGGCCACATCCATTCCGGCGGTAATCAGGGCGTCCAGTACCTTGGGAGCCGCGCTCGTCGGCCCGATGGTGGCAATTATCTTCGTGCGACGCATCATTTGTAATACCTGTAAGTAAAGGATTTACCGCGGCAAGTTTGCCGTCAGATAATCAAGGGTCATGGGAAGATCTAATTTGAGTCGCTGGATGAACTGGATGCCGATCTGTACGCGTTCAGTCCGACATTCATGGAGATGACCGCCGTACTTGCGATCGTTCGTGAGAAAATGCAGATGAAAGCCGGGGAAATTAAGGGCGCGGATAAATTTCGGTGTATAAAAACCGGCTAAAACGCCGTTGATGTTTTCGTATTCGAAGACGGGACGGTTTTTTTCGTCTTCCACAAGGGGTTGATAATTATCCTGCCTGGCGACAGACCAGACCTTCACTTGCTTGAACAAGCCGTCGATGCGAATCGCATAGAGCATGTTATCCGAGGGAAGCAGGCGATTTAGAATGGCATTGAAAGCATTGAAATCGAGAGTCCCCTCTATTTCTTCCACAACAGAAGGGCTATAGAAGGTCACACATGCAAAGGGGGTCTGAACCTGATCATCCACGGGATAAGTCTTTCCGTCGGCGTGCAATTGATAGATGACGCTATCCAGCATAACCATTTCCCCATCCAGATTATTGAAGGTGCCCAGACCGAAATCACCATGCTTCCTCAAATCCCCGAGAGTAGTGCTTTCTTCGTAAAAACCCTTCAGCATGGCATTAACCGGCGCGGAGAGATAGACCGAATTTGTGCCCCGCTCATCTTTCAAATACTGAACCAGGGCTTTTTCGGTGAGTTGGGAAAGGGAGTGGCCTGATTGCCGGGCAACGTTAAGAAGATCTCCGGCTAGGGGCCGAGGGATTGAAATATTCAGATTTTCATAGTTATTGCGACGATCCGGCATGATTTCCCTCCCCTTGACCCGAGCTGAATACAAAATCCGGTTGATGTCAAGATAATATATTATCTTCCATGGCCATCGTCAGTTCGTGCCAACGGTCGTAGGACTGTTCGATTTCTTTCTCCAGATCTTTGAGGTCCCGGTGGATTTGCTTGATTCTCTCCGGGTCCCGGTGGCTGAGGGGATCGCAGAGAAACGATTCACCTTCCGCCTTCCTGCCTTCCAGGGCGGCAATGCTCTTTTCTATGGCATGTAGTTCTTTTTTCAGTCCCTGATTGATCCTGGCCAGGCGATTGCGCTCTTCCGCATCCCGGCGCTTGTCTTCCCTGGTCTTATATGCACTTTTCCCTTCGGACAGGATGGCATCCGGTGAGGGTCCGTTCTGCCCTGCCGCTGCCCTTCTCTCCTCTGCCAATGATTGCCGCTTCTCGATAAAATAGGAATAATTGCCCGGATATTCAATACATTCGCCGTCCTTCAGTTCAAAGACGCGATTGACGAGGTGGTCAAGGAAATAACGGTCATGGGATACGAGGACGACGGTTCCCTGGTAGGAAATCAAGGCTTTCTGAAAAATATCTTTGGTTTTGAAATCCAGGTGATTGGTAGGTTCGTCGAGGATTAAGAGGTTTGTCTCCTGAAGCAGGATCTTAAGCAGGGCCAGCCGCGACTTTTCCCCTCCCGAGAGGACGGATACGGGTTTGTGAATGTCATCGCCGGAAAAGAGAAAGGCCCCGAGGAGGTTGCGTCTTTCCCGATCATTGCTCCGGGAGACGACCTCCATCGTTTCTTCCCATACCGTCCGTTCATAACGAAGATTTTCCGCGCTTTCTTGGGAAAAGAAGGCCATGTGCACATTGAGACCGGAGCGGATTTCCCCTGCCGAAGGCGCCTCCACGTGGCCGAGAATCCGTGACAGCGTCGATTTACCCGATCCGTTGACGCCGACAAGGGCTACCCGCTCTCCCCGCTGGAGAGAGAAGCTGACCTCCCGGAAAATCTCCTGGGCTCCGTAAGATTTGGCAAGCTTACTGACCAGTAGGACCTCTTTGCCGCTTTTCGGCCCGGTGGGGAAACGGATCTTAACCGTTTTACCATGTCCTTCGGCCTGGAGGGGGGCAAATTTTTCAAGCATCCGGATTCGGCTCTGAACCTGTTTGGCTTTGGTGGCCTTGAAGCGGAACCTTTCAATGAATTCCTCGGTCTTTTTGATCTCCCCCTGCTGGAGGAGCCGTTCTTTTTCCAAAGCGGCAAGGCGCTTTTCCTTCTCCAAGAGATAATAGGAGTAGTTTCCTTTGTACAGAGCCAAACGACCCTGGGAAATTTCCGCAATGGTTGTCGCCATCTTGTCAAGGAAAAAGCGATCGTGGGCGACGGTGATCAGGGTCCCGGGATAGTCTTTCAAATAGCTTTCCAGCCACTCCATGCTTTCCGTATCGAGATGGTTCGTCGGTTCATCAAGGAGCATGATGTCGGGTTGAGACAGGAGAATGACGGCCAGGAGAATGCGCATCTTCCATCCTCCGGAAAACTCATCGCACTGTTTGAGGAAATCGTGTTCCCCGAATCCGAACCCCTTGAGAACCTGTTTGGCCCTCGCCTCAAAGGCGTATCCCTCCTTTGCCTGATAGACGGCAACGATCCGGTCATATTCCCGCAGGAGTTTTTCGCGTCTCCCTCCGATCTCTGATAGCTCTTCCCCTTCCTTTTCCTCATCCGGGGGGCCGTCCGGCAGCGCGGCGATGAGTTTTTCGCAATCGCACATCCCCGTTTCCAAAGCGGTCAGACCACAACGGTTTTTCAGATATTCCATGAGGGGAACAGGTTCGATTTCCACGAGATCCTGGGGAAGATAGGCGATGGTCCTGTTTTTCCGGTCCGGGATATCGATCGCCCCCCCGTCCAGCTCCACCAGGCCGAGGATTGCCTTCAAGAGGGTGGTCTTCCCGGCGCCGTTGTCGCCCACCAGACCAATCCGGCTCCGTTCCGTAATTGGCCAGGTCCAGTCCTCAAAGAGGGTCCTCTCACCGAAGGCCAGGCTGATATTTCTCAGATAGATCAAAGCCAGTTGCTCCTCATAAAACGTCCTGTGTAAAATTGCCGATCGTATACAATGATTATCTCCCCCTGACAAGTTATTCCAATCCTTAATCAAAGCACTATCGTCGTTGGCATCGTCATCGGCTCCTCGCCGTCTTGATATCATCTTTGATTAAGAACCGGAATTATGAATCCGGGCGTGGACGGAACTGCAAATTCACATTGACACCCCGCCTTTCGTTGTTTAAGATGCCTCAGATTTCACATCCACCAATATGATTGAAGGAGAACAGCTTATGAAGAGATCGTTTGTCAGTTTATGCATCACCTTTATGCTCATCCTGTGCTTTGCCGCCACGGCCTCGGCAGGTCCCACCATCGATAAGATCTTGAAAAACAAAGAACTTGTCATTGGCACCTCTGCCTCTTACCCGCCCCTGTCGTACAAGACTAAAAACGGTACGGTGTTAGGTCTTGACATCGATTTGGCTTCGGCTATGGCCTCGGCTATGGGGGTCAAGCTGCGGATAGAAGTCATTCCCTTTGATGAGCTTATTCCCGCCCTTGAAAAAGGGAAAATCGACATGATCCTGTCCTGCATGACCATTACCCCGGACCGTAACCTCCGCATCGCCTATGTGGGTCCTTACTTCCTTTCCGGTCAGGCTATCCTGACAACCAAGGAAATTGCCTTAAACATAAACGGTCCGGCGGATGTAAACAATCCGAATTTCAGCATCGCCGTGCCCCGGGGAACGACGACGGAGCGAATTGCCAAGAAATTGCTTCCCTTGGCAAAGCTGGTGGTTGTCAAATCCAACGATGAGGCGCTGGATCTCCTGAAATCAAAGTCCGTCAAGGCCATGATGTCGGATTATCCCTATGTTGTGGTCGAGGCCTTCCGTTACAAAGAAAAGGGTTTTGTCGCTAATCAGCCTTTCAGCGCCGAACCCATAGGCATCGGCGTACGCCAGGACGACCCCCTCCTGGCTAACTGGATTGGGAATTTTCTGAACATGCTCAAAGGCGACGGGCTCCTCAACCTCCTCACCCAGCGCTGGGTCAACGATTCCTCATGGATCGCCGATCTTCCCTAGAATTGATTTGTAAAGCAGATTTTGACGCGGATGGGATAAACATTTTTCCATCCCTCTCATTCCCTTCCCCTTGGGGAGAGGGAATGAGGGGGATGGGGTAATATGACGAAGCATAAGTAATCCTTAATGAAAGCGGGCCAATATTTCATTGCGGGGGGCGTCCATGAAAAAACGAGCAATTACCACCCGCGGTGTTCCGGCCATTGGACCCTATTCATCCGCCGTTGTAGCGGGGCCTTTTGTCTTTGTCTCCGGACAGATTCCCCTTGTGGCGGAAACAGGACAGCTTGTTGACGGCGATATTCGGGCTGCGACCGAACAGGCCATGAAGAACATGGAAACCGTCTTGGCATCGGCAGGTCTAACGATGGAACACGTAGTTAAAACAACGATTTATCTTGCAGACATGGCCGATTTCCCCGCTGTGAATGAGGTCTATGGCCGCTATTTCAAGACTGATTTCCCGGCTCGGGCCACCGTCCAGGTCGCCGCCCTGCCCCGGGGGGCAAAGATCGAAATCGACGCCATCGCCTTTAAAGTTCGATGTCCGATGGGATCCTGAAGATAATGCGGATTTGTTTCAACTGTGGGCAGGGCATCAACGTAGCGGGAAAGATAGGCCGAAGAGAGGTCTGCTCCGGCTGTGGAAAGGGTCCCCATGTCTGCCGGAACTGCCACTTCTACGACCCCCAAGCATACAATGCCTGTCATGAACCCCAGGCGGAAAGGGTGCTCGACAAGGACCGGAGTAACTTCTGTGAGTATTTTTCCTTCCGGGATGACGCACTGCCGGAGATGGGTCGGCCTCCAGTCGTGCCTTCGGCAAAAGAAAAGCTGTCGGCACTGTTCAAATAGTGGTTTCCGGCAGGGGCTGGACCCACTTTTTCTTGTCTCCATCATAGAACCACTTGTCCGTGAAGCCGCGACGCCTGATGAAGGTGGGGTTCCTTGACCAGGAAATCATATCCTCGTATGCCTGATGAAGTTTTCTGAATATTTCTGAGTCTCCCCCTACATCGGGATGATGGACCTTGGCCTGCTGGCGAAAGGAGTTCTTGATGAGCTGTTTCAGCGCCGGGGAAAAGAGATCGGAACGTTCGAGGTTCAGAATCAGGAGCGTCGTTTTTTTTACGGAAGAAAAAGTGGTAATAATCGGTTTGACTGATGTGAGGGGCTTGTAATTGCGCACCGCTTGCTCCAGGACGTGTTGTGAAGCCAGAAAGCGCTTGTTGGTTCTCCTCTTTTCCGCCCACCACCGCTCACCCAGGATGTCGGCCATGCGGCTGAAATCGTCGGCCGGTTTTTTACCCGGCGAGCGAGGATACAGAAAGCTGAATATCTCCGAGGACCCATAGGGCAGAATATCCATCATGATCAGGGTTTCGGAGAAGGAAAAGGTTCCGCAACGGGTATTCAGCACCTCAACGAGGCCCATCCGGGCGTCGAGTCTCAAGCGGAGCTTCTGGCGGCATTCCACTGAACAATAGCGACGTCTTCCCATATTTTCCGTGGTTCCGCAGGACAGACAGCGGTATCTGATCCTTTTGTGTTCGTGGGGAATGAGGGCGGTTGCTTCGATCATCTGCTCATCGTATCACAAATCAGCCTTCCTTCAACCAGCGAATGATTCTGGTCGTCAGACTGGCGTATATTTTTCTTGACGGGACAAATAGCAGTGGATATCAAACACTTATCCTTATCAGGGAGGATTGCCTTCTTATTCATGATCGCTCTTTTAGGTGTTTTTTTATTGCCAAGGTTTATGCCCCAAGGATTGCCGACTGTCAACAGGAAAGCTTTGTTAAAAAGAAGAAATGTGATAGATTGAGAGCCAGTTTCAAGTCTTGGGAAAGGGGGGCTCAATAATAATATGTTCCAGATTGCATCATATGAAACGTACGAGGATGGCCATGTAATTATCGAAGAGGGAGGTTATGGGGACTGGATCTATCAGATCGATGAAGGGGCCATCGAGATTTCCAAAATTATTGATGGTAAAAAGGTGGTCATTGATGTCCTGCACGAAGGGGAGATCCTGGGCGAGCTGGCCTATATCACCAAAATGCCCCGGACTGCCACCGCTACAGCTGTTGGCCGGACGGTGATCGGGATCATCGACCGCAATTTCTTCGATCACGAGTTCAATAAGCTTCCTGCCGATTTCCAGCAGATTTTCAAGGCCGTCGCCTTGCGCCTCAAACGAACGACTGAGGTAATTGCCAACGCAAAAGTGGGCGGAAATCAGGACGATCATTGATCCGTGGCGTTAAATTTTTAGCTTAACATATGGCATACGTGCGAAGTATAGGAGGGATTGTGAGCAAGGAAGACATCAGAAATTACGCCATGAATTTAGGGGCTGATGCGGTCGGCTTCGCTGCGATTGAGGATTATCAATCGAAAAAATCGCCGGACCCCAAGATGATCCTACCAACGGTAAAATCCCTGGTAGTGATAGCATACCGGGAACTTGACGGTTCCGTGGAGAGCGCAAACAGCCGGACCTGCATGTCCGGGCGGATGGCCATTATGGAGCTTTCCCAGAAAAACATTTATCTTACGGGCCGCTACGTGGAGGACAAGTACCATGTCAAAACGGCGCCGGTCCTCCTCTCCTATCCCCTCGACATGGGACCGGGGGTCATGGGACTGATCGGGGACTTATCGCTCCGTCATGCCGCCGTCGCCGCCGGCCTGGGAGTCTTCGGCCGGAACAACCTCGTCCTCCATCCCCGCTTCGGGAGCCGGATTCTCTTCACGGCCCTGCTGACGGAACTGGACCTTCCCTCCGATCCCCCAGTGACCGAAGAAATCTGCAACGACTGCGGTCTCTGTGTCGATAACTGCCCTGCCAAGGCCCTGGAGGTGGAAGGTCAAACGGATGCCATGAAGTGTCTGCGCAACTCCCAGCCCTGGGGCATCGGGGGAGCCATCGGCTTTATTCTTAAATTTACAAAGGCCCCGCCGGAAAAGCAAAAGGAAATGCTCATGGACCCCCAGTTCCTGAAACTTTACCAAGCCTCGTTTATCGGCTTCCAGTACGACTGTTTCAATTGCATGGCCAGTTGCCCCGCCGGGAGTCGGCTGTGAGCACAGGGAATAATCAGGCGATGGTCACCTCCGGACAGAGATAGACGTCCTGAATGGCCCGAAGGATTGCGGCGCCTTCTTTCATGGGGCGCTGGAAGGCCTTGCGGCCGGAGATGAGGCCCATGCCTCCGGCCCGCTTGTTGATGACCGCCGTCCGCACCGCTTCGGCAAGGTCGTTTTCCCCTTCCGAGGCCCCACCAGAATTGATCAGCCCCGCCCGGCCCAGATAACAGTTGATAACCTGGTAGCGGGTCAGATCGATGGGATGGGCTGTCGCCAGCTCGGAATAGACCCGTGGATCGGTTTTCCCGAATTTGACCGCCGGATAGCCGCCATTGCAATCCGGTTGTTTCTGTTTGACGATGTCGGCCTGGATCGTGGCCGCCAGGTGATTGGCCTGTCCGGTCAGGTCCGCCGCGGTGTGGTAATCCTTCCCGTCCTTGATGAAGGCGGGATTGCGGAGGTAGGCCCAGAGAACTGTGGCCATACCTAATTCGTGTGCCAGGGAAAAGGCCGAGGAGATCTCCCGAAGCTGCCGGCTGCTCTCCTCGGAGCCAAAATAGATGGTCGCCCCGATGGCAGCGGCCCCCATGTCGAAACACTGCTTCACGTTGGCAAAGAGAAATTCATCGTACTTGGGAGGATAGACAAGGAGATCGTTGTGGTTGATCTTCACGATAAAGGGAATCCGGTGGGCGTACTTTCTCGACACCGCCCCCAGGACGCCGAGGGTCGAGGCGACGGCGCTGCATCCTCCCTCGATGGCGAGCTTCACGATATTTTCCGGATCGAAGTAGATGGGATTCGGGGCAAAAGAAGCGGCGGCGCTGTGCTCAATCCCCTGATCCACAGGGAGGATGGACAGGTAGCCCGTGCCGGCGAGGCGGCCGTGATCGAAAAGAAGCTGCATGTTCCGCAGCACATTGACCGGCCTGTCCGTGGGAATAAAGATCCTCTCGATGAAGTCCGGACCAGGAAGATGCAGATTTTCCTTGGGGAAAATACACTGATGATTGAGCAGCCCTTCGGCGTCTTTACCCAACAAATTCAAGATTTTTGCGTACATGTTCTATCTCCTTTCGATAACGAATTAAATCTGCCTTGGGATCGCTCATATCAAAACGTCCTCTAAGGTTACGTTTTGGTAAAAGGGAGATACCTGCATCAATGGATGTTGCCATTCGTCTTCCGTCTGAATAATAACACTGATGATTTCTCCTGATTGCAGTGACAGTTCGTAGAGCTCATCATACAGAGGTAATTTATCCCGTTCGGAAATTTTTTCGTTCAAGACAATCATGATATCCCAATCAGAATCAGATTTATCGTCTCCACGTGATCGCGAACCATAAAGATACAATCTGGCCTTGGGGTACCTTGTATGGACTGATGTCTTTATCGCGTTTAGTAACGCAGATTTATTCATCATGAGACCTTTAAAATTGCCATATAATACGAATAGTTAAACATAAAAATAATTCTCGCTCCCGAGAGCGTAGCTCAAATCTAACCACCCTGTCGCGCCCATGTTAGGTAGATAAACGGGGGATGTCAAGCAGGAATATGTGCCACTTGCTTGTTTTTCTGATGGTTATCGTTAAGGCGAGATGGGGATGAAAAAGGCAGGCAGCGTCAGGGTATTTTTTTGCTTCACCTTTTTGACAAGATCGTTTAAGGAGGAAGATATTAATTCAAGAGGGACAAAAAAAGCATGATTGAATTCTACAAGATGAGCGGCAGCGGCAATGATTTCATCCTCATTGACAACCGGCAGCGCCAGGTGGAGGCGGCCATCGGCGTCATGTCCGTTGTGGACTTCGTGCAGGCGGTCTGCACACCCAAGATCTCCGTCGGGGCCGACGGGCTGATCCTGATCCAGGAGTCGGCAAAGGCCGATTTCGGTTGGCGTTTTTTCAACGCCGACGGCTCGGAAGTGGAGATGTGCGGCAACGGCGGCCGTTGCGCCGCCCGCTTTGCCTTTCTCAATGGCATTGCCGGGGAGAAGTTGTCTTTCGAAACAGTCGCCGGGATCATTGACGCCGAAGTGAAGGGAGATACGGTAAAGCTCAGGCTGACAGACCCTTTCGACTTGCGAACCGACGAGACAATCGCTATCGACGGCCGGGATTATGCCGTCAACAGCATCAACACCGGCGTTCCCCACGTTGTCTTTTATGTGGAGGACCTGGATGCTTTTGATGTGTTTTACATCGGCAGGAACATCCGCCACCACGATAATTACCAGCCCCGGGGGACCAATGCGAACTTTGTCAAATCCCTGGACCGTCGCAATATGATAGTGCGGACCTACGAGCGGGGAGTGGAAGACGAGACCCTGGCCTGCGGCACCGGTTCCGTAGCATCGGTCCTCATTTCTGCGGCGAAGGGGCTGGTGGACTCCCCTGTTGCTGTCCAGGTAAAAAGCGGTGAGAAATTAAATATATATTTTGAAAAAACATCCGCGGGGTTTGAAAAAATTTACCTTGAAGGTAAAGCGAAAGTTGTCAATGAAGGGCGTCTTTGGGACGAAGCCTACAACAAATAAAAGGAGTGAGACTGTGCAAATTGCCGACCGTTTGACGAAAATTCCCCCCTATCTGTTTATGGAGTTGAGAAAGAAGATCGCCAAGGCCAGGGCCGAAGGCGTCGATGTAATTAGTCTGGCCATCGGCGATCCCGTTGAAGCGACACCAAAAACGATAATTGATGAGCTGTGCCGAACGGCATACGATCCGGCCAACCACCGCTACCCTACGGACGAGGAAAAAGGGATGCTCTCCTTTCGCCAGGAGGTGGCCCGGTGGTACCAGGACCGTTACGGCGTGACCCTGGACCCGGGAAGTGAGATCCTGGGGCTCATCGGTTCAAAAGAGGGCTGCCACCACTTTATTTTAGCCCGCATCAATCCCGGCGATATTGTCCTCATGACCGATCCCGGCTACCCGGCCTACCGGTCCAGTATCCTCATGGGGGGAGGGGAGCCGTACAATGTTCCCATCCTCGCTAAAAATGACTATCTTCCCGTTTTATCGGATATTCCGACAGACATCGCTAAAAATGCCCGGGGCATGTTTCTCAATTATCCCAACAATCCCACGGGGGCCTGCGCCACAAAGGAATTTCTCAATGATCTGGTCGCCTTCGCGAAGCAGTACGATATCGCCGTCTGTTATGACAATCCCTACAGCGAAATCCTCTTTACCGGCCAGGAGCGCATCAGCTTCCTCATGGCGCCGGGTGCCAAGGACGTCGGCGTTGAGCTGAATTCCCTGTCCAAACCCTTCAACATGTGCGGCTGGCGGCTGGGGATGGCCTGCGGCAACACCGATCTGATTGCCGCCATCAGCAAGGTGAAGGAAAACACCGATTCGGGCATCTTCAACCCCATCCAGTTTGCCGGTATCCATGCCCTGAAGGAAGAGAGTTCATCAATCGATCACATGATCGAGGTGTATGGCAAGCGCCGGGAGCTGGTCCTGGCAACCCTCAAGAAGATTGGCATCTTTTTCACACCCCCGAAGGGAACCTTCTACCTCTGGGTCCCCGTGCCGGAAGGAATGACCTCGCTGGAATTCACGAATCGCCTGTTTGACAAAACGGCCATCGTCGTGGCAGCGGGAACGGCTTACGGTAAATACGGGGAGGGCTACGTACGAATTTCCCTCACCGTGCCCGACGACCGCCTGGCCGAAGCCATGACACGGATCGAAAAGGAATTCGCCCGCTAACTGGCAGGCTGCTATGGAAGAAAATGTAAGTGTTTATGCAGCATTTCCCGGATCAACCGGGAAAGTTCCCTCCTTGTGGGCGGTTTCATTTGGATTCTTCGATTCATTTACACTTTTCCTTCGCTCTCACCCGTTCTTGGAAGCGCTTGAGCAGAAGATCTTCCTGTAATTGATCTTTCCCTTTGTATTCAAAGTAGAATTCATTTTCCACCTCCTGAATCGTTTCGAGATAGTTCGACCGGGCAACTTCCCTTACCACCATTCTTTGGGCCAGTCTATTTTCAAATCTCTGAAACACTGGCATGAGTTTTCTGTGTTTTCCGAAAATCCTGACAGTATCAGTTAAAGAGGTGGCCGCCATATTAAATTCCATAATCTTCTTCTGGAGGGTGGATGGTTTCATGTATTTGGGGTAGAATATTACAAATTCACCATTACAGTAATCGATTACTGCCCGTCCAAAACGGGCAAATTCATCCCAGAGAAAATAGCGGTGTGCAGGCATAAACTGATCCGGTGATTCGGGCATCTGACTTAATGGAGAAACTCTCCATTTTTCTATTCCAGTCTCGTTGATAAATCGATGAATTCTCTCGAACGTATCTAAATCGTCTGTGTCATATCCCACAATAAAGAGGCCAGTTATTGCAAACCCATGTTCATGAAATATATTCATGGCCTTTTTAATAGTATCGTAAGATATCTTCTTCTTGAAATCATTCAGAGTCTGGTCAGTCAGGGACTCGATCCCGACTGACAGACTGCATACGCCTGCTTCCCGCATAACCGCGAGCAGCTTGCGATCTTCGCAGATATCAGCCCGCACCAGAACGGTCGCCTTTATAGGTGTTGCGTTTTTGGCGAGAGCCTCGAAAAACACATGTGACTTTTTGTCAAAGGGAAGAGCCGCCGTCGGATCTTCGAACATTACCCTGCGAATGTTTGATCTCGCAACGTACTCTTGGAGATACGCCAAGGCACTTTCGATGCTGCGCCGTCGATAGTTATTGCCCTGCGAATGGCGGGATGTGGGGCAAAAAGAACAGTTGTAAGGGCATCCTCTCGTACCTTGGAACATAAGCATCGGAAGCATCTTTTTACTCATGATCCAGGCTAGAGGAAGGTGTCTAAAAATAAACCCCTGAACAGTCTCATCATAGCCGACAACCAAAGAAAGATCGGGTATATTATCAAAAAATTCACAGACTTGATTTTTCTTGAGATAGTCATTGAAGATATCGTCGGTAGCATGCCCCTCCGATTCAAGGGCCTTTAACAGTTGGAGGAAGGCCCCTTCAGATTCGCCCCGCAGTGTGTAATCGAAAACCGGAGAAAGGTGTGAGTCGCCGCCGAATGAGATATGCTCTCCACCAAGCACCGTAACTATCTGGCGGCCAAGCTTTTCAGCTTCCCTCTTGACAGCTATTGCAATTTCCTCGGCCCTGGTAATTGCAGCACTCTTACAGGAAAAGCCGACCACATCGAACGCCTGGGCAAGATCTTGAGGTGACACACGAAGGCCTAGTTCTTCGTTGAATAGTCGGACAAAATATCCTGCCTGCCGGGTTACGGAAGCTACCTGCAAAGGCCCATACCGCTGCGTCCAGAGAGCACCGGCGAGGCAGAATAAGCGCTTGGCCGGAACAACAATGGCAATACGAAGATTTGGAAGAAAAACCTTATTCATTCCGAGCCAGTCCATTCCGGTGAAAAACTCACGTCTAATCTTCGCATACACTTTCCCGTCTGTTCCGCCTCCAGAACCATGAACCGCTTCTGATCCTCATTCCACTGGCGGCGATCTTTTCCCCGATTTTCTGCCTATGGGGATTCCATACATCAATCAACAAAGACCACCATACCTCGCCGTCAAAATCATCACGCCGCCGGAACAGAAGGTAGCAAACTGTTCCATGTCTCCTCGATTCCAACATGAATGTCCTTCTCTTAATGCCTTTTCCCCTCTCTCCTACCTGTCCGCCAAATCGGGCGTGAACCGTATTGGATATCCCAATTGGTTTGTGCAGTCGGTACCGGATGCACAACTTCCGGTCCGCAGTTCACGATTAGTAATGGCGTTCACATAGCACCCGCAGCCATTGCAGACATTTAGGCTTCCCTATTTTAATCAAAGGCTTCTTTGGGTCCGCGAAACACCCGGTGAATGGAAATACCTTTAGAGAATAAATTAGGTTTGACATAGATAAACGATCATATTGAACCTGTACACTAAGATAGCGGGCGTATTTATTATAAATGTCGACCTCCTTAACTAGCATATGGGGCGGTAAAGCGGACAGATCGGTTTTGGGGCTCTCCTCGCAGTTCAGGTTTTGACTATGCAGCCGGATGACATAATGTTTATCTTCTGTCTCAAGGATCGCTTTCCAGCGCCACAAACCCGCCGGCACAAAGGATGCCCCTTTCGTTTCTTCCAGCAGATTCATGAACTTGTCTTTTATTCTTTTTTTAAAATCTATTCTGCTCAGAACCATCAGCAGAATATGAACCGTAAGGACTAGGTACGTTATCAAGGCGACATGGAATCTTTCCGGCCCGAACCGCTCGGGAAATAAAAGTTTCAGAAACATGACAATAATCCCGAGTATCAATATGAAGGAAAAAGCGAAATCAAATTCGAAAAGAATATCGGTAGCCACCCGGTCTTTTTTAGGCCACCATAGGGAAGTACCAAAGGGATTTAAAATATCTACCAGGAGATGAACTATTGTACCCAATAAACACCAGAACCAAAGTGTTAAAACAGAATCAGCCGGTTGCAGCCCGACAAGAAACTTGAAAAGGAAAGACCCTCCGTAGATGATTAAGGATAGTAGAAAAGAAAATGCAGGGGCCAGCAATAGCGAGTGTGTATAGGTCCGGTGCTTATCCAGATATCCAATGGTCCCGGGGCCACCGTGAACCAGATCGATATCCGGCAGCAAACTGCCACCGACGGCAGCCGCCAGGATATACCCGTCAAACGGTTGAAAGCTTAACCCGATGATGCTTCCCATCAGGATATGATCGAATATGATCATTCTAGTATACCCCTACCATTAATTTTTCTGGCTTTATTTAAGCTCGTTTACGGTTCGCTCAAATTCACCGATGTCCTCCTCAAAACCCATTTCTTCAAAAAAAGATCTTGCCATGGTTAAAAAAACTCATTGGCTTTTTACAATCACGCTCCGTTAACGGCTTTTGGGCTCGGAGAGCCTTTTTCATGGTGGAAGCATATGAAGTCGCTTTAGTTGCCCTACTATTCCCATGAAGGGGGAAAGCAAATCTGAAGACATTCATCCTATTGAAACTTCACTAAAGCCTCCCTAGCCCTATTCAAAAATGGGCCGGCATTGCATTTCTCAAATACCTCCACAGATCTAAAAATACACTGACGGCCTTTCTGAGTTTGCCCTTTTAACCTGTACAAGAACCCCAAATCAAAATAAGTCTCTCCCAGAAGGTTTTTGGCACCGATCTCTTGCGCCATCTCGATTGCCTTCAGAAAATGGGATTCCGCCTTTTTGAAAGCAAAAGGAAGGGTTTTAATCAGGAATCCAAAGTTTTTTAGCAGGAACGAAAGGCCGGAATTTTTATTCTCTCCTGCTCCCGGGACAAGCTGGGTATAAATCTGCCCCAGGATGTGTTTGCAGACCACATAACGGTACTTCAGTCCGCAATCGTGATATTCCCGTGTGACTTCCTCTATCATTGCCACGCCATTTTCTAGGTCCCCGTTAATGACCGTGATTATTCCCGAATACAACTTGGCTACCGTACCATGAGGAAATGAATGACATGTGTCTGTCAATACTGTCAATTCATCAAGAATTTTTTGTGCGTCCTGGTATTTACCTGCAGCGACACACGACATTCCCCATATCGTTGTTGCTGTGATTTTTATCAAAGGGTCCAAAGCAAAGTGGTAAGATTTCTTTATGTTATCTATCGCAGACAGAAAATCACCGGAGACAAGGTCGGAAAACGTAAGGCAGAGATAACCATCGGACAGGCATTCACTTCGTAAGTGCATTTTTGCGAACTCAAGGATCCTTTCCCCTATTTCCTTGGACTCAACAACATCTCCCCTGAAATAGCGGGCGAACCCGATATAGAAAGAGATATGTCGAAAGAAATCCGGATCGGTTTTATATGATTCAAGCTCCTGTGCCTTCCTGCCGCATTCAATTGCCTCGTCCAGCATGCCAAGGTCAGCGTAGCACCAAGGGAGGAAAGTATACGCAGAAGCTATGACCTTTTCGTTGCCGATCTGCTCGCCTATTTCGAGGGCCTTCCTTAAATAACTTAGCGCTTCGGGCAGCTTATTGCTCCAGTTCATGGCTGCCCCGATCCGCGCATAGAACATACCCGACCTCTCTCCATCTCCCAGAGAGATGACCATAGACTCATGATCTTTCAGCAAGTCTATGAGCTCATAGAAATGGCAACGGCGGTAAAAAATAACAGCCCATTGGATGAGTATGTCGACTAGGAGGGCAGTTTCCTCCTTGGAACGTTCGGAAATACCTTTAACGATATTAAAGGCTTCTTTATAATGCTGGTGGGCTTCGTCCAGGGCGTACCGGGCAAGGCTCTTCTCGGCCGACTTTACGAGGTATTCAACTGCCTTTGTACCGGATGGACCATTCTTGTAATGAAAAGCCAGAGACTCGTAGAAGTCAGAGAGCCTTTCCTGGAATAATTCCTCCATTACCCGACCGGTTTTTTCATGTATCCTCTGTCGCTCTTTTTTAAGCAGCTCATTATATACCACTTCCTGAGTAATCACATGCTTGAAGATGTATTCCAGGTTGGGCTCAACCGCTTTGGTCTGTATAAGATCCATCCGCTCCAGCCCTGAGAGGCTCTCGTCAATGTGCTCTTTGAGCTCCGTGGTACGCTTCAGTATATCATACGGGAAAGACCTTCCGATTACCGAAGCCTCTTGAAGGATCTTCTTGGTGAATGGTTCTAATCGGTCAAGGCGCGCCGAAATCACCCCCTGCACGGTAGGAGGAATGTTTTCCGTCAATATGGGTTTGTCCACGCACCATTTGCCGTTCCTTTTCACCAGGGCATTTGTTTCGAGAAGAGATACAACGATTTCCTCGATGTAAAAGGGGTTTCCTTCCATCTTACTCAGGACGTAATTCTTTAGTTCAGCAGGAATGTCCTTTGATTTCAGAATGGACTCCACCATTTTCTGTGCATCTTCAGGTTTAAGGTCCTTGAGCACGATCTCTTGAGTTTTACCAGTAAATGTGCTGAAGGCTGGGCGGGATACGCATAAAAACAAAGCTGGATGCTGATGGCCAAAGATAATGCTCTTCAACAGCTCGATTGAGGAGGGATCGGCCCAATGGAGGTCCTCTATGCAGATTATAGTCGGCCCTCTCCGGCACAGATTAGCAATTATCTCATTTACGGCCTCGTATAGCCCTGCTTTCCGCGATTCGGGGCTAATCCGATCAAATTCTGGATGCTGGATGGAATAGAGACTTGACACATAAGGGACAATATCCTCTTTCGCCCCCATCAGCGATCTTATCGAGAATACCACCTTGTTTTTAATGTTTTCTAGCAGATCACCCTCTTTAATATTCCATGCACGACTCAGCAGGTCCGTCAATGGGTAATAGGTTGTGTTTTGGGTATATGTGTAACAATGCCCTTCAAACCACTGGATTTCGTGTGGGATCAGGGATGACTTAAACTCCTCAACAAGACGGCTTTTGCCTGTTCCGACATCGCCAATTATCGAGATGATTGAACCCTTCCCCTTTTTGAGCTTTTCAACAGCGTCCGACAATTGAGCCATTTCCGAATCACGGCCGATCAAGGCCGCCCTGAATTCTGGCTTCCCGTGTGTTTTTACCGGCTCTTTTTTAGCGGACAGAACCCTGTAAATCTGCACCGTCTCTGTTTTGCCTTTGAGAATTGTTGGCTCAAACTTTTCGAAATCGAAGTATCCTTCCGTTTGCCTGTGAGTTTCCGGCCCTACAACAATTTGGTCCGCTTTAGCCATAGCCGCAAGCCGGGAAGCAACGTTGATTGCATCGCCGAGGACACCGTGGGTACCGTGTTTTAGGCTGACTCCACCTGTAACGACAGGGCCGGTGTTGATGCCTGTATGCATTGCAAACGGCTGCCCGTTATTTTCAACAGGGGACTTTAAACCTTTTATTAATTCATGTATCTCTAAGGCGGCTTTGATTGCCCTTACAGGATCATCCTCATGGGACTCAATTGCACCGAAAAGAGCCATCGTTCCATCCCCGATAAACTTTTCAACGAAACCACCGTACTTTACAACTAAACGGGCAGTCTCTCCGAAAATTCCGGTCATTATTGCCTTTAGTTCTTCAGGGTCGAGTTTTTCGGACAAAGATGTATAGCCGGAAAGGTCGCAAAACAATGCCGTTACAAATTTGCGCTTGCCTTCTGCTACAGGATGGGAGGCGGCTTTTTCCTGGACGGATAGATCTGTAAAACTTCTACCGCAATGATCACAGAAATTTGCCGAATCCCGATTTTCGAATTTACACCCCGGGCATAGCACCATCTTCACCGACCGGTTCAGATTTGAAAAGCTGTTTTAATCCCGCGGCAATTGAACATAACCACTTCTTTGCCACAATGCCTGCATTGAGGGCAAATCGATGCCCAGAATGGCTCTATTTAGTCACCGGAGTAATAATTTGGCAAATAATTATTTTTAAATTATGTGTTTGATACACGCCGGACGACGTAAAATATTAATAGACAAATTGTCAAGGATATTTTACATTACTAAACAGATCACACTATAAAAAGCAGTTAGTAAGGAAGATATTAAAATGATCAGGAGCTTATATTATGGATGACGCAGATTCGCCAAGCAGGCCGCTGAAAACCCCAAACCCCAAACTGGTTGACTATCACAGATTGAAGAACGAAATGCTCACTGGTGACCTGCTGCAATGGAAGAAAGATGCTTGTTCAAGGTGGGTTTACCGTGGGCTAATTGGTTCACAAGTTGACCATTCATCCCTGATCATCCGTTTTAAAGAGTATGAAAATGCCGTTAGTCAAATTGAAACTTATGAAAAGAGCTCAAATCCCACAAGAAGAGACATCTACAATATGGAAGAAACTTGGATAAAAGGCGCGCACCTGGATCTGCTGTCCCACTTGCTGGAGGGATATGATGGAGAAGTCTGGCTTTACCGACTGAAGGACGATTGGAGTCCCGGCGAAAGAAAGAAGATAGGAATAGCGCTCCTTGAACACGTGGGAACGCCTTTTGATGCGTGGTCAGTGCTAAAGAATTTCATTTTTAATATTTGTCGACGTTTTATCACGAATATCCGATTCCGCCATGATTGGAGGGTAGAGGAGCGCAGACTTTTTTGTTCCGAGTATTGCTATCTGGCATATAAGTCCGCGAGGGGAGACCTTATCGTCGATAAAGATTTAGAGATTGTGTTTAGAGGACCACCTCATCCCATGGACCTCCCCAAACTCGGAATTTTTATGGAACCAATAAAATTATATCCTTCAAAATAGCAGATGGTAATTCCCTTACCTGGCTTCCATGATTTTCTTATAAATGGCCGTCGTCAGTGCTTCCGGCTCCGTGTCCAGTCCCTCCCAGAGCGCTTTCCGGCAATCTTTGTAGGCCTTTATGGCTTCCCCTTGCATATGTCTGTTCGAGTAAAGTGTCATCAGCCGCTGGTAAACCTGCTCTGAAAGGGGATCGATTTGAATGATCTTTTTGTAACATTCGATGGCTATCTTTGAGGTGCCGCGTTTTTCCTGGATGCCGGCTATCCTGAATAAAAGATTGATATAAAGTTTTCGCAATTCTTCTCTCTTTGCATCAATCCACGAAGTGTAAAGCTCTTCGGAAAGGAAATCGCCCTTATAAAGATCCAGGGCGTTGTTGTAAAGGAAAAGAGCCGCCTCCGTGTCTCCCTCCCTTTCCTTCTTTTCACCTCGTCGGCAAAATGACAAAAAATCATCGAGATCGGTTTTGCATAATTCCTCATCCAGATACATTACATTAGCCTTGAGGTAGACGTATGAGGATCCAAAGGCCTTGTCCATTTCAGGCTCCAATACTTTTCTCAAGCGGTGCAGGGTTATCTTGAGATTCCTTTCTCCTGATTGAGCTGTGACCTCCGGCCAGAGAGCCTCTATGATCTGATCTTTAGGCACCTGACGCGACCCATAGGTGACAATGGCCTTTAAGAGAAACTTGGGCAGGTGGCCGCCCCACTCTCTTTCTTCCATGACAGTCAGGCCGCGATAGAGGCGAAACCCCCCTAAGGTCTCTATGTTTATCCGGCAAAGACCGGAACGATATATCGCTTGTCTGACTTTCATCGCCTTCCTTAAAGCCTTTGCGTCTTTAGGGTCCCCAGAGCTCGCATTATTATTCTGAAGATCGAAGTCGGGAGGTAACTGGAAAGGTTCATCCTTTTCCTGTTTCCCGGCCCCCTCTTTCTTTGTGAGCCGAGGCAGCATGGATTGAAGGTATGAGAAGGCTTGAGACAGTTGACGGTTTTTTCTGTCCAGCTCCGCTAACATTTTTGCTTCGGAGGTACGCATCCTCTGACTGAGTATCCGTGCCATTGCATAGCCGATAGAAGGGCATTGATGAATCAGCCCATCCAGGGCTTCCCGGGTCATTTCCAACAACCGCACCGATGAACCCGTGCGCACGCTTGCGCTGCGCGACCTGTCGGGAGTGAGCAGGCACATCTCGCCCACATAATCGCCGGGATCACAAATGTTCACCAATTGCTCATCGGGAGTGCCCAGGGCTTTGATGATTTCCAACTGCCCCTCTAGGATAATGTAGAACCGGTCGCCGTGATCTCCCTCACGAAAGAGGATTGTATCCTCGGGAAATACAAGTTGCCGCAGGACAGCTATCAAATTTTTTATTTCACGTTTCGGAAGCGGGGACAGTAATGGGTTTTGGGAAATTAACTTTTCGTACATTACACTACGGCGCCGGTTGAGATGTATCACTTTGGTCATTCCTCCCGCCATCTTCTTGTCCCACCGCGTGTGGAATCGTAAGACATGAAATCTCCTGTTTACATGCGTAAACATACCATAATTTGCATCAGTGGAAAGATTTTTTTTCTTCGCAGATGATCGCAAAGGCATGGTTATCTGAACGGTGCTTTCGGTGCAAATATGTTCCCGTTTTTGCAGCAAGGTATTTTTTGAAAGCATGCCGGGCCTGCTCGCCGTTTCCAAATCGAAATCTGTAGCAAGCCCTCCGTACCGCTGCCAAAAGGGATAAATAAATATTTTCCGCCACTCCCATTTTGGCCTGTACGTTAATCTGCAATATCATCAAATAGTTAACATCGCATAAGTATTTTGTTCGCCCGTTTTTAGAGTAACCATTTATTAACCTTGGCTATGTTACTTCCTCTCCGCAGGCAGATGAACGGCGCCTTCTCCTGCAGGCAAAGAGGAACTAACCCGCAATAGGGGTTTGGGGAAAAGTAATCTCAGATAAACACTTTAAATCTATCCATGGGAGGGACACAATGCTTACACATGACAATGTTGCCAAAAAAAAGACGGAAGTTTTTAATAAGATTGAAGACGCAGCGAGAAGAGGCGATGTTCAGAGAGTTGTTTACGCTGTCGAAACCCTGAAAGACATCGAAAAACAAAGCAGAAGGCTTGATAGCTCTCAAAAATATCGCATAGACGCCGGATTTGTTCTCTGATTTCCGCAGTTCCTCGCGGATTCACGGCGGGAACCAATTCGACGACACAATTGCTTCAAGGTGCTGTCAAACGGGGTCGGAGTAGCGCCACCCGACCCCACCTCCTAAAAAAATAGGAGGGGCGCCTAAATCGGGAAGAATTGGAGGTAATAAGGAGGGATATAACCTGCCAAGTGTTAAGTCTCTTCGCACGAACCGAATAAAGGCTTTTTTTATGCGAAGCGATTCAGGACTGACGGGCTTTGGTGCGGACGCTTCAGAGGACTGTTAATCAGAAAAAACATCCAACACATGAAAGGGAGGGGACAAAATGGAGAAACTTTTACAAGCAAAAATGGATGCTCTTAAAAAGATTGAAGAAGCGGTGAAAAGAGGGGACTCCCAATCGGTCATTCACAACGCAAGGACGATTGAGAGCGTTGAAAGGAAGTGTAGGCAGATGGAAAATGAGGAGGTTGTCAGGTGGGGAGTTTCTTGAAAATGCACGAAAGATCTATTCACAGGAGGGATACAATGCTTTCACATGACAATATTGCCCAAAAGAAGACGGAAGTTTTTAAAAAGATTGAAGACGCGGCAAGAAGGGGCGACGTGCAGAGAGTTGTTTATGCCGTCGAAACCATAAAAGACATCGAAAAACAAAGCAGAAGGCTTGATAACGCTCAAAAATACGACATAGACGCCGGATTTGTTCTCTGATTTCCGCAGTTCCTGGCGGATTCACGGCGGGAACCAATTCGACGACACAATTGTATCGCGGTGTTGTCAAACGGGGTCGGGGTAGCGCCACCCGACCCCACCTCCTAAAAAAGGTGATCGCCCAAATCAGGAAGAGTTGGGGATGATGAGGAAAGATATAACGGGGACATTAATGATCAATCAAGCCACAAAACAAACGACACGGAAATGAAGGAGAGTCGCAATGTTTGTTCAGGAGCTTTATGGAGCGGATGATTTACAGGATGGGCGCTTGTTGGATGAAATCTACGATTTCTGGGACCAGCAGGATAAGCGGGCAATTTGGCTGCGTTTTGGATGTTTTCGGCTTCCTAAAAAGGAAGATTATGAAAATATATTTCGTCGGGCCATGATGGTGGTAGTTGTAAGGGACGAATCTGGAAAATTGATCGGTTATTCGGAGGGATGCCGGTGCAGGGACAATGAACGGCACGTGGAATTGGGGCTGGCCGTCGATAAGGAATATCGGCGCAACGGCGTGGCTATGGAAATGGTGATGACAATGTGTCGGGAATGTTCACACCAGGGCATTGAGAAGGCAGAGGCTTACATCATGCCTGAAAACCTGACTATGACGGCCCTCGTAAGAAAAATCATGAATATCCTGCCGGTTCGGCTAAAATTCGAGGACGGCAGTTTTCACGCCCTCATCGATCCAAAGAAGGCCCCAGCGCCGATCGCGTCTTGAGGCGTCTGGTCGGACATCAGCGTAGTCGCGCAGTTAAAAATTACTGCAGGGGTTCATCATTTCTATTCCCTAAGAAACAAGAAGTTGCGCGTAACATAACCACCCAGAAAAATCACCCTTCCAAAGTTGTATTTTTTACCTGTTGTCATCAAAATAGTATAGAATCCGTTGAAGTGATATGGAAAGAGCTATTCTCCTTCCATGATGCACAGTCCTTCCACCCATCGAAAAAACTCGCCCTAACCCCAGCCCTCTTCCTGCGGGAGAGGAGATTTTGGAACTTTCGAGAACACGTCAAATAACGAAATTTATTGACAAGTGCCGATTTAACAACCCCTGGAATTTTATTGGTTGACAATCCGGCTCATTTCCACTATGAACCTCCCCGTTCCGGGGAGGTTTTTTATTGGCGATCATTGAACAACTAAAGAACAAGTCCATAAAAAACAAGGGGCTTGGCGAGGGAGACGCCTGGCGGCTCTGTGAAGAGGGGAGTCTGAATCCCTTCGGCCTCATGGCGGCGGCCTCAGAGATTCGCGATCACTTCCGGGGGAAGGCGATCTCCTTTTGCGGAATCGTCAACGCCAAATCCGGGAGATGTTCGGAAGACTGCGCCTTCTGTGCCCAGTCTGGTCACTACAAAACAAAGATTCAGGCCTACCCCCTCAAAAAGGCTAATGATATCATTGCGGCGGCGCAACAGGCCAGGTCCGCAGGGGCGGAAATGTTCGGCGTCGTCACCAGCGGCAAGGGAATCAAGTCTAAAAAGGAATGGGCGGAAATATTCAGGGCCATTGAAGGCATCCGCAGCTTGGGCGTCATGCCCTGCGCCTCCCTGGGCATCATTTCCGGGGAACGGGCAAGGTCATTGAAAGACGCCGGCCTTTTCCGCTATCACCACAATCTCGAAACCTCCCGGAGCTATTTCCCAAATATTTGTACGACCCACGAATATGACGAAGATGTGGAGACGGTCCGCACCGCTATCAATGCCGGGCTTTCCGTATGCTCCGGGGGCCTGATCGGGCTGGGAGAAGGGATGAGCCACCGGATTGAACTGGCTCTTACCTTGAGGGAACTGGGTGTCGATTCCGTTCCGATCAATATCCTCAATCCGATCAAGGGAACCCCGTTGGGTGGACGGCCGCCGCTGCCCCCCCTGGAAATTCTCATTACGATTGCCGTCTTTCGCTTTCTCCTTCCCGACCGGGACATCAGGCTCTGCGGCGGCAAAGAAAAATCGCTGCGCCAGTTGCTGCCCCTGGCAGTGGTTGCCGGTTGTAACGCCTTCATGACCGGCCATTACCTGACCACGCCGGGAAGAGACCCCGAACTCGATGTGGAGATGATCAGGGATCTGGGGTTCATGCCGACGCGGGAACCCCAGCATGTCTGTAAGTGTTCGGCAGGTTGTCATCTGGAGGATAAGGAAATTGAAAAAGATACCTGTTCTTAAGACGGCAGAGCTGATTCTGAATCATTTGAAGCTGGCTCAGGGGAAATGGATTTCCGGTGAGGCCCTGAGCTGTCAGCTTCAGGTGAGCCGCACCGCCGTCTGGAAGCATATCTGCGCCCTGAAAACGGAGGGATACCAAATCGATTCTGCAACGCGGAGGGGGTATCTTCTGCGCGAGATCCCCGACCTGCTCCGGCCCCAGGAACTCCGGGAAGGATTGAAAACCGTCTGCATCGGCCAGGGGGAAATCCGGTATTTCGAACGAACGGACTCCACAAACCTGCGGGCCAAGGCCATGGCGGCCGACGGCGCTCCCGAGGGAACCCTGGTCATTGCCGAGGAACAGACCCAGGGCCGGGGCAGACGGGGAAGGAACTGGTTTTCACCGCCCGGCGCGGGCATCTATCTGTCCCTGATTATGCGGCCCGACATCCTGCCCCAGGAGGCACCCCGCTTTGCCCTGCTGACCGCTGCGGCTGTCGCCGAGGCCGTCCGGGAAATCACCGCGCTGGAGACAAGGATCAAGTGGCCGAATGACATTCTGGTCGGCGGCAGAAAGCTGGGGGGGATACTGACCGAGGTCAGCATGGAAATGGATAAAGTGGAGTATATGATCGTCGGTCTGGGCCTCAATGTCAACCTTGCCCGGGAGGCCTTTCCCTCTGACCTTCAGGAAATTGGAACGAGCATCCAGATGGAGATGGGCCGGCACTTGCACAGGCTTCCCCTGGTGAGGCGTATTATCGAGAGGTTTGAAGAAACATACCAGGGGTATCAACGGCACGGGTTTGCCCCGATTCGCAAGCGCTGGCAGGACTTTACGGATATGATCGGGCGGACGGTGGAGGTGGATACCATGGGACGCCGGTTGACCGGGGAGGTGCTGGATTTTGATGAAGACGGATACCTGGTGGTCCGGGAGCATAACGGAGTCCCGGTGCGACTTTTCTCCGGCGACGTGAGCTTTATTTGACGATTGAAAATTGAAAACCGTTTTTTCGATTTTTTCCGTGATCAACTTGCTTGACAGGCAAAAGGTAAAGAGGGAGTGGGATGTTGAGAAAAGACAAGGAAACTTCGCTGCGCGGGATGGCCTATGCCTCCATGTTCGGGGCCTTGACGGCAGCGGGGGCCTATATAATGATCCCTTTGCCCCCGGTACCCATTACCATGCAGACCTTCTTCGTGTCCCTGGCCGGCGCCCTGCTGGGGGGATACCTGGGGGCGATGAGCCAGGTGGTCTACATCCTTCTCGGCGTAATCGGCCTCCCCGTTTTTGCCGGCGGTAAGGCAGGGGCAGGGGTCTTGTTAGGACCGACGGGGGGATACCTGATCGGATTCGTCGTCGGAGCTTATGTCATCGGCAGGATGGTCTCCCTCAAGAAGCGCGCCGGTTTTCTATGGCTGCTCCTCGCCATGCTGGTTGGTCATATCTTTATTTACGTCCTCGGCATTGCCCAGTTGATGGTTGTGGCGAAACTGGATCTTGCCAAGGCAATTGCCGTGGGTCTGGTGCCGACCATTCCCGGAGGCATCGTGAAGATTGTCGCGGCGGCGCTGATCTGCCTCAAGGTGAGAGACCATATGAAACTTTAATGAATTCTTATTTCGCGGGAATGACAGGATTTTTAACTTTTTGCGAATGCGTCAACTTTGATATTAAAGAAGGTTATTTCTATGATCACATTTAAAGACGTCTCCTATCAATACAGCGAAAAGACGCCTCCCGTTCTGGAAAGCATGGATCTCCAGATTCCGGATGGTCAGTATGTGGCCCTGATCGGCCCCAACGGCTGCGGCAAGACCACCCTGATCAAACATCTCAATGCACTCCTGATTCCTTCCCGGGGCGAGGTCCGGATCAACGGTATGAATACGCGCGAGACGTCCTGTCATCGGGATATCCGCTGTGTGGTCGGGATGGTCTTTCAGAATCCCGACCACCAGATTGTGGGGATGTCGGTGGAGGAGGATGTCGCTTTCGGTCTGGAGAATCTGGCCGTGCCGTCGCAAGAGATTTCCCCCCTTGTCCGGAACGCCCTGTACCGGGTCGGGATGGAGGGTTTTGAAAAACGCGCTCCCTTTAGCCTCTCGGGCGGGGAAAAAAGACTCGCCTCTATTGCGGGCGTCCTGATCATGAATCCCCGGTATCTGGCTTTAGACGAACCCACGGCCTATCTTGATCCGGCGGGAAGGCGGCGAATTCTCGGGATGATCAGGCAGCTTCACCGGGAGGGGATGGGCATTATCCATGTCACCCACGACATCGGAGAGGTCGCCGATGCCGACCGGATTATCGTGATGGAACGGGGAGCAATCATTATGGATGGTTCTCCCGCCGAGGTTTGCGCCTTCCTCATTTCCCGGGATAATCCGGGTCTGGAAGCGCCGACTATGGCCGCTTTGATGGCGAAACTCAAAGAGTCGGGATGGGACTTGCCGACGAATATCATTTCCGTGGAGGACGCCCACAAAGAAATCCATTCCTGCCTGACACGAACGGCAGGAAATCAACAAATGGAGCACGGAAGAATTTAATGCAAAACTTCAACTTTGGTCAGTTTACCGCCGATGCTTCCCCCCTTCGGCATGTCGATCCCCGGGTGAAGATCCTTGCAGGGGCTGTCCTCAGCATCCTGATCTTTCAGGCTACGCCCGGCGAGATCGTTATGATCAGCTTGTTTATGGGGCTGGTAATTCTGATTTCCAGGGTGAGTCTACAAGAGATCGGCAGGGCACTGAAACCGATTGCCGTTTTTGCCGCGCTGCTGTTCCTGCTCCATCTTTTCTTTACTGAAGGTCGGGATATTGTTTCCATACCCCTGCTGCCGGTGCGAATTACCTACGAAGGCCTTGAAAACGGCTTTCTCGTCGTCTGGCAGTTTGCCGCCCTGGTCACCGCCGGAGCCCTGTTGACCATGACCACCCCGCCCTCGACGCTGGTGGCGGCCTTGGAAAAGCTCCTCAGACCATTGAAAATATTGCGGGTTCCCACCCAGGACCTGGCTGTTATGGTTTCCATGGCCCTGCGTTTTGTCCCGACTTTTTCGGAAGAGTACAACCGGATGAAAACGGCGCGCATTGCCCGGGGGGGCGATCTGAAAGGAAAAGGTTTGTTCCGTAAGCTGAAGACGGCCATTTCCATTGTTGTGCCACTTATCCTCAGCGCTTTCCGCAGGGCCGATGATCTGGCCGCGGCCATGGAGGCCAGGGGTTACGCCCGGGGGCCGAGAACAACCCTCAAAGAACTTCGCATGACCAGGATAGATTTCGCCGCCTTGGCGGTGATGGTCTCTTTCACAGGTTTAACCGTGATGATCAGATTCATGGATTTTTAATGCTAACGGGGAAACTTCATAGATCTGCCCGCCTTTAATGACCATTTTCGGATCCCGGCAGGTCTCGATCCTGACCAAGGGATTCGCACTCAAGACAACCATATCGGCAAGCTTGCCTTTGTCGATCGTCCCGATTTTATCCTCCCTCCGGAGAATCTTTGCGTTGTTGATCGTGGCGCACCGGAGCACCTCCTGATTGGAAAAGCCTATCCTTCCGAGCATTTCCATCTCTCGCCATAGCGTTCCATGATAAACATAGGGGATACCGGCATCAGTTCCACAGCCGATCACAATCCCGGCCTCTTTCATCTTTAGTAAATTCTTCGGACCATACAGCAGGACATGAAAATAAAAATCCGGTTTGGCCATAAATTTGCCGTTTTTATACAAATTGCCGCATCCATATTCCCTGTAATATTGAAGAGCCTCGACATTCTTTTTATGTATCGCCGGTTCGATATAATGGTCTGGCGTCGAGTCGAGGAACTGCCGCCGGATGGACAATTCACGGTCAATGAAGTCATTCCGGTATTCTTCCGGGATCTTGTCAAAGGCCTCCGGTGCGGCAAGCATCTGAGCAATGCCCATTGTAGGCACGATGGCAATTTTCTTCTCCGCCATCTCCGCAATTTCCCGATCTGTCAACGACGCATCGCCAAGGGAATGCTCCATGGAATTGATCCCGTATTTAAGGGCCCGGTCAAACCCGAATTTCGTATGGATGTGACCGGCAACGGGGAGGTTGTTCCGCCGGGCAAATTCAAAAATTACCTGTAATTCCTCTTCACTGTAAACGGGTATCTCGCCTTTTCCGCACAGCAGGGATTTGTTGTCCATGGTAAGTTTGAGGAAAGAAGCGCCGTTTTCGAGGCTCCCCTGCATCTTTTCTTTCAGCTCCGGGATGCTCTTAAACCATAAACTGGGATTCCCAGTAAAAGCCATGGCAATTCCGGAAAAGGCGCTGACGTCGGCAGGATCGAGATCCGGATGCCCGCCATAAACATTCGTAAAGGCATTACAAAAGACAACTCTCGGTCCCGCCAATTCCCCTTTTTCAATCAATTCAAGGTTTTTATGCAGTAATTTCGGCAGGGCGCCCATGTCCCGGATGGTCGTCACGCCCTGGGAGAGTTGCTGGACATAATTTCTTTTGACCTGGCCGAGCATCGTGGGAACGCCAAAGGGGTTGAATTCCGCCTCGCTGGACAGGGTTGAATGGCAATGGGCATCAATCAAACCCGGGATCAGGTATTGATTTTTCATATCAATAACGAGGGAGCCTTCCCGGGGCGAAGGAATCCGGTCCGATATGGATTCAATCAGCCCGTTACGGATCGCAATGGTCCGGTCGTGATGGACCACCCCCTGAATCACATCGACGATGTTGCAGTGGATCAGCTCCATTGATTTACCCTCGCCGGCGCCGATCGGTTTGTATTTTGGTACCGTCATGCAGCCGGTCATGGTAGGGAGGGAAAGACAAAGGGCCGATACCGCCGTCAATCGCAGCAGTCCTCTTCTCGTCATCGTCCGGGATTCATTCTGGTCCATGGTCATTTACCCCCTTCAACGATTCGGCATTTATTTATCACGCTTCGCCCTCGCTGTACAGGGCGTTTGCAGTGAACGCGTAATGAGGAGGTCTCCATTGACACACCCGCTCATTTCCACTATATTCGCGATCCTATGAAAAAACGACACGACATGGCAAAGGGGGAAGGCATCGGGAAACAATCCTGGAAACCCGGGAATGTGCTTTCGCCCGTACCGGTGGTGCTGGTTAGTTGCGGCGGGACAAAGGGATGGCAGCCGAACATGATCACCATTGCCTGGGCGGGAAGCGTGTGCAGTGATCCGCCCATGCTGTCGATTTCCGTCCGTCCGGAGCGATATTCCTATGAAATCATTCAAGATACCCTTGAATTTGTGGTAAATGTCCCTTCCCTGATCCAGGCTAAGGCGACGGACTGGTGCGGAATGGTTTCCGGGCGCACTGTTGACAAGTTTGCCGTAACGGGGTTGACACCGGCTGCGGCCTTGAAAGTGGGTTGTCCGATCGTCCTGGAATGCCCCCTCAACATCGAATGCCGGGTGCAGCAGTCACTAAACCTTGGTTCCCACACGATGTTTGTGGCCGAGGTGATTGCCGTGCAGGTTTCTTCAAAACTGTTGGATGCGAAGGGACTCCTCCGCCTGGAAAAAGGCGGCTTGCTGGCATTTGCCCACGGTCAATATTTCGCCCTTGGTCGCTGTCTGGGCCGCTTCGGCTATTCCATCCAGAAACGTCCCAGCCCGGTCCGCCGCTCAGCACCCCCTAAAAGGGGCTGACCGAGGTTTGCCAACACAAAGGGAAATGAAAGCTAAGCTTAATGTTCATGAACGATGAAAATAGATGATCCCATGATTGTTCCCACACTCCCACATGGGGACGATGGTTATTTTAACACCAGGCGGGTACTGATCCTGTTCGCCCATCCCCGTTTTGAAAAGTCCCGGGTTAACCGGGCCCTCCTCAGTGCTTTACCCGTGTCTGACGCCATAACGCTTCACGATCTGTACGAACTGTATCCCGACTACAATATCGATGTCGAAGCGGAAAAGCAATTGCTCCTCACCCATGATATCGTGATCTGGCATCACCCTTTCTACATGTACAGCGCCCCGGCTATCCTGAAGCAGTGGATGGATCTGGTGCTGGAATACGGATGGGCCCATGGGGAGGGAGGGGATTTCCTGAAAAATAAAACGGCTTTCAACGTCATCACGACGGGCGGGACGAGGGAGGCCTATCGTAGCGACGGATTCAACCGCTTTACGATCCGGGAATTCCTCTGCACTTTTGAACAAACGGCGCGCTTGTGCAAAATGACCTATCTCCCCCCCTTCGCCGTCCAGGGAACCTACCGCTTAACCAATGAGGAACTCGCCCGCCATGCCGCGGACTACGGCTTCCTCTTGCAGCAATTATCGGTGGGCGCTAACGGTCGCGAAGAAATGGAGCAGTTCAGCTTCCTTAATGACTGGATTGCGACCAGACAAAGGATCCAGACGCCATGACCGAAGGATTTTTGTTCCAGGCCCTCGTCTATCTGACCGCGGCCATTGTCTGCGTACCCATCGCCAAGCGCCTGGGTATGGGCTCGGTCCTGGGTTACCTGTTGGCGGGTATCGTCATTGGACCCTACGCCCTCGGCTTTATCGGCAGAGAAGGTCAGAATATCATGCACTTCGCCGAGTTCGGCGTTGTCATGATGCTCTTTTTAATCGGCCTCGAACTGGAGCCTTCTCATTTCTGGGGGATGCGTCATCGTATCCTTGGCATGGGATCTGCCCAGATTATCATTACGTCACTGGTCCTATGTGCCGGGATGATGCTGCTCGACTTCAACTGGAAGACGGCCCTTGCTTCCAGCCTTGCCTTGGCCATGTCTTCGACGGCAATTGTGCTGCAATCCCTGAAAGAGAAGGGCCTCGGGGATACAACGGCGGGAAAGAGTTCTTTTGCCGTCCTCCTTTTTCAGGATATCACCGTGATCCCCATCCTCGCCCTGCTGCCCCTGCTGGCCGTATCCACGGGCCACGATACGGGGGGTCAGGGCAAGGCGATCCTGGAAGGATTGCCGGGATGGCTGCAGACGGCGGCAGTTCTTGGCGCCGGAGGGTCAGTCGTTCTGGCCGGGCGTTTTGTTGTCGTGCCCTTTCTGCGGGTGGTGGCCAGGACCCATTTGCGGGAACTCCTCACCGCCGCCGCCCTGCTGATCGTGATTTCGACCGCCTTCCTGATGCAACTGGTCGGGCTGAGTCCGGCCCTGGGGACCTTTCTGGCCGGGGTTGTTCTTGCCAACAGTGAATTCCGCCATGAACTGGAAAGCGATATCGAACCCTTCAAAGGCTTGCTTCTCGGTCTGTTCTTCATCGCCGTCGGGGCCTCCATAAACTTCAAACTCCTTATTGACTCACCGCTGCAGATCATTTCCCCGGTTTTCGCCGTTATTACCATTAAAACCATTGTCCTCATCGGAACGGGAAGGCTCTTCAAAATAACCTTTGACCAGAACCTCATTTTTGCCCTGGGTTTATCCCAGGTCGGAGAATTCGCCTTTGTCCTTTTTGGTTTCATGCATCAACTACAGATCATGCCGGACCACCTTACGGATATAATGATGGCCGTCACCGCCTTCAGCATGACCACTACGCCGCTGCTGCTTTTCATCAGTGAGCGATTTATCCTCCACCGTTTCGGAACCCTGGAGGCGGAGGCAAAGGAAGCGGACATAATCGATGTCCAGCACCCGGTAATTATCGCCGGGTTCGGCGATTTCGGAAGCACGATCGGACGTTTCCTCCGGGCCAACGGGATTGCAGCGACCATCCTCGATAATGATTCCGATCGCGTCGATCTGCTGAGAAAGATGGGCTTCAAGGTTTTCTACGGGGACGCCGCCCGGCCCGATATCCTCAAATCAGCAGGGGCGGACGCCGCCCGTGTTCTTATTACCGCCGTATCAGATCCGTCCACCAACTATGATCTCGTCAAGAAAATACAAAAACACTATCCCCATCTAACCATTATGGTCAGAACAAAAGACCGGCAGGACGCCTACGAAATTCTCGATATGGGTGTAAAAGACGTGTACCGGGAATCCCTCGACACCTCAATCCGTCTGGGGGTCGATGTCCTGGTTAAATTGGGATACCGGCGCTACTCTGCTACCCGGGCTGGACAAAACTTCCTGAAATATGATGAAGCGGCGCTACTCAAGCTGGCCACGCACCGGCATGATGAAAAGTCATATATCTACAATGCGAGAGAACAAATCATGCTGGAGGAACAGCTCCTCGCCAACGACCGGGAAGTGAACCCGACCATCAATGACCACGCCTGGGAAAGTGATCTGCGTAAGGAACAATAGGATCAATTAAAAACAAGGTTGCCGCCGGACTATTTTCTAAGCAGGCTTTTCAATTCAACGCCTGTCCAATCCTGAAAACCTGGGACTTTTAACCATATCTGCAAAGAATCCGGTACGGTAATGATTTGATATGCCGTGCGGATACTGCCTCCGATAGGCCAAGTTGCACCGCCATCATTCATGGGAGTATCAAGGATCTCTTTCATTATCTCTAAATTGATTTTACCCTTGTTTTTATGTCCCAGGGCCAGCAGATTTTCCCGTCTGCGGACCGTTTCAAAACCGGCGTTGTCATGCAGCACAATTCCCCATGATGGGTCGGTAAAATGGTTGGTCGTTACCAGCAGTCCTCCCGTGTCGCCGCTTCGCCGGCGATGTTCAAACGGCGCCCATTCATAGGAGATTCCCCGTGACTTGTCGGCCGCATTGATGATGAAGGCAAAGTCTGTTCTGGTTGTATTGAAAAAAGCATCTAACTGATCCATGCTGCCATAATCGTTAAGAGAAGCCAGCAGACTAACGATAGCCGGCACACGATTGGAATAACTAAGGGTGCCGCCGGAGGGAAGTCCGTTATTGAGTTGCAGATATATGCCTTCTGCATTCAATCCGGTAGTCGCGTAAATGACACCGGCAAAGGTAACGATCGCGTTGGGAATTCCTGAATCAGGATTGAAAACGGTTACGGTGAGAGTTTGTGCAAATTCAACATATTTCTCAAACCAATCATAATTCCTTCCCACAATGAGGGGTTTATTTTTTGTATAGTCCCCCCAGGCAATGATTCCCGAGCATCCCGACATCGAGCCATAAACCTCAATAGCATTGAGCATAATTTGCTCGTCTAAGGAAAGCCCGGAAGTTTCCGCCATACCTGTAATAATATCTTTAAAACGCTGGGGATAAAACTGATACAAAGATATTGCGTTCTTTTTCATGGCATCGGCAGAAAGGCCTTTGTGCTTTTGAAAATATTCCACAACGGCATTTTGATACAGGCTTTTTAATTCACCGCTTAACAGGTATCCATATTGACGCCCCATCTGATGATAACTGCCATGGAGAGCCAGTATATTAATTTTTCCGCTCCGGTAATGGTTACCCCCTTCAAAGGATGAGATTAATTTTATCCCGGCTGATTCAGGTATAGGTTGTGCGTACAGACAATTAGTTGCAGAAATGAGCAGGATAAACAGGACAAGTAATATTCTATTCGGCATTGCATGCATAGAAATATCTCCTATTCAACAATCTATGGTGATGTTGCTCTTGATAACCTTACGGATCTTCCTGATCGTTTCCACTTTATTTCGGACATCCGCCAAAGGTTAATCGTCATGGATGGAAAGCCTGTTCAGCGACACTGCCAGCATGGTTACATCGTCTGATACCGGTGCGCCCTGGGTGAAGCTGTCGATTGCCTCACGAATGCCTTGAATCACCTCCCTGGCCGGTTTACCCTTCAGGTCGTTAAGCGCCCGCATAGTCCGGTCATCGCCGAAGAGTTCCTCACCGGCATTCATCGCTTCGGTGACGCCGTCAGTGTACAAGAACAGCATGTCCCCGGGCTGCATGACGATTTTTGAGGCGCAGTAGGGATATCCTTCCATTCCGCCCATGACCAGACTGGGCGAGACATCCAGAAACTCGAAATCATTCCCCCTGACTGAAAGAAGCGGCGGATTGTGGCCGGCGCTGATGTATTCCAAATCTCCCGTCTGCGGATCAAGGATCGCCATGAAAATGGTGACGAACATGGTTTCATCGTTTCCGCCGCACAACATGGTGTTGGTCTGCTGAAACACCTGTTCCAACGATGGGTTGAGTGTGGTCTGGTTACGAAGAATGGTCATGGTGATCACCATGAACAGAGCCGCAGGAACCCCTTTGCCCGACACATCGCCGATGCTGAAGCAAAGGCGACGGTCTTCCAGAACGAAGAAGTCGAAAAAGTCGCCCCCCACCTCCCGGGCCGGTTCCATGGTTGCATACAGATCCAGATGTTCTATATCGGGAAAGGGCGGGAAGATTCTGGGCAGCATGCCGACCTGAATCTTGTGAGCCACACGCAAATCGCTTTCCACTCGCTCTTTCTCAATGGTGATACGCTGCAGGTCGATAATGTAAGCCTTGAGATCGTCCGTCATTTTGTTGAACGCCTCCGCCAGTTCCTGAATCTCGTCACCGGTGCGAATATCCATTACATGATTAAGATTGCCGGTACTGACGAAGCCGACCCCTTCTCGCAATACCCGTATCGGCTCCGTGATCTTTTGGGAAATCACGGCCACCAGAGCAAGCATGGCCGCCAGCATGCCGGCCATCAGCCACGCTATCTGCCGTATAAGTCTTTCCGGCCGTTCCATGAGCTCCGACTGCTCCATTTCAATGCCGAATGTCCAACCCGGCGTATTTGGGATGGGGTTGAAGATCGTAACCACACGCGTGCCGTCCGGCCGAGTAAAACTTCCCTGACCCGCCTCTCCCTTGATGATTCTTCTGCCGATCTCCTCCAATCCCTGATAGCCAACCTTCGCGGAGTGCATTATGTTGAGCTTCATGGGCAGGTCGGGATTGGGATGGGCCACGCACAAGCCCGTTCCGTCGGTAATCCAGCCGGCCCCGCTCTCACCGATGTTGATCGTTTTCGCAATCCCCGATATTGTCTTTAACGTGACCGTTGCGGCGGCGATGCCTATCCGCTCACCTTGTTCATTGATCACGACGTTGGCGACGGCAAACATGTTCTCGCCTGTCGAGTAGGAAAGGAGGGGATTGCTGATGGTATACTCCTGCCCCTGTTCCATGATCGCCTTCCAATAAGCCCGGTCGGCGATACTGCCCGTAGCACCCTTGGTGGTTATATAGCGCCCCGCAGCATCGGCAAAGAACACAACCTCGAAATCAGGATTGATGGCCTTCGCCTGCTTGATCAGCGATCTGCGAATGGCATCGTAATCGCCGGAGCGCATGAGATCGCTTCCGGCAATATTCTTCACTTCACTAAGATAACCCTGAATCAGTCGTCCCATTTCGGCCGAACGGGCCTTGAGCACTTCCTGGGATAGATCTCTGGTCAGTGGGATAACAGTGTCCTTGATGTGGGCATAGGTTGTAACCCCTACGAAAATCATAAGCACGCCCAAAGTCAGTCCGAACCACATCAGCATCTTTGCGCGAATTGATTTCATATGCTTCTCCCTGAGGCCGAGTTTGATAGCATTTACAATATCTTTCTTCAAGAAAAAGAAGTGATGATAGATGGTCCATTTCATCATCAACATTATTAATTTCCTCCTGGCATTGAGCGACTGAACGGGATATTATTGCGATGCCTCGGGATGAAGCGCCACAAGAATTTCAGCGGACGAAAAAAACGGTTGAGGCGTGAAGAAACAGCATCCTGAAGATAAACAATCAATGGAGGTGACTAATGTCGATGAATATGGTGGAACGGTTTGATGATGTCAGTGTGATCTGCAAGGCAAATATCTATTTTGACGGGAAGGTGATCAGTCATACGATTCTCTTCAAGGATGGCAAGAAAAAGACCGTGGGAGTGATCTTTCCCGGTTTATTTACCTTCAATACGGATGCACCGGAAAGAATGGAGATCATCGCCGGTAGTTGTCGAGCTAAGCAGTCCGGATCTGATCACTGGGCTCCCTACGGGCCCGGAACATTTTTTCTGGTACCGGGCAAGTCGTCATTTGAAATTGCCGTGGACGAAGGAGTTGCGGAATATGTCTGCTCGTTCGAATAAGGGAAGGTCCCTGGATTATCCCCTTTATGAGCGGATGAAGAAAAAGGCGCCCCAGGCGGCCAAATATTGGCTGATCGGGGATCGCCTCTTTCACGCCGGTCTGTTTCTGACCATGATGAGTATCCCGGCGTTGTTTTTTGCCTACACTCAGACAGGATTAAAGGGGATATTTATTTGGATAATTGGGGCTTTGGCAGGATCGGTGGGAATTTTCGGATTTGGAATTTACTTCAAAAGGGAATCATATAAACTGGCCATCAAAGCCGGGATTGACATTAATAAACTATCCTGACGGGTACTATATAGCCTCGATTTTTTTAATCATTTTCGTCAGGGCGGCGACATCGCCGCTGGAGAGTAACGTCTGAAGTTCATTGAAATTATTCCCGTATGAAGTCAGGAGTTTATCCGTATTGGGATTCCCGGCGATAAGATGGGCGTAGAGGTCAGGATGGGTGCTGATCCGGCTCAGATGATCGAGCCGTTCCCGGAAGACAGGTGTGGAAAAGCGTCGCAGCTCCTGAGGTGAGACGCCCGACCCGGCCATGGTTAGTCCCAGCATGACGGTGTTGAAGTGATTCAAGCCCTGGACGAGAGCCATCATCTTGTCATGCCCCTCCGGCGTGGTCTCCACAAGGTTAGCCCCGTTCTTCTCCATGATGTCCTTCAACCAGGGCAGCCAGCGTTCTCCCCGAGCGGGGCAGACCGCGATGTTTTGGCCATCCAGAGAGGCAACGCGGGGTCCGAAGAGGGGATGGAGGCCGATGACCTCGGAAACGGAGGCATCCAGCATGGCCCGGACGGGAGCCTCCTTCAGGGAGGTGAGGTCCATGAGGACTGATTCGCGGGGCATGCAGGGGCCTATCTTCCGGATTACTTGATCCGTCGCTTCTATGGGGACGCTTACGATGACCACCGGGCAATCCGCCGCCATCTGACGTGGGCCCGGGCCGCTACTACGGCCCGATATCTGTACGGAATAACCTTCCTGCTGAAAAAAGTAGGCAAACCACTTGCCCATCCCGCCCGTGCCGCCGATGATCCCGATCGGAAATCTATCTGATCTCAATTGAATTTATACCTCGCTAATGGTTTTTTCTCCGATGAAAGAGCTAACATCCTCAGATTGCCGATGTTGCCGGAATCCTGGTAACGGCCCGCTGCCGCAGGAGATGATCGACCAGGACCAGGCAGACCATCGCTTCGCAGACGGGGAGAATCCGGGGAATGACGGACACGTCGTGCCTGCCTTCAATGGTCAGTTTTACGGGATTTCCGTTTATGTCTACCGTATGCTGCTCCTTAGCGATGGAGGGAATGGGCTTGCAGGCCGCCCGAATCACGAGATCCTGGCCGCTGGCGATCCCCGCCAGGATTCCTCCGGCATGATTGGCGGCAAATCCGGAAGGAAGGAGCGGGTCATTGCATTGCGAGCCCGTCATGCCCGCCGCGGCAAAACCGGCGCCGATCTCCACTCCTTTAACCGTACCGATACTCATGAGGGCTTTGGCCAGATCGGCGTCCAGTTTGTCAAAGACGGGGGCGCCGAGACCGGCAGGGCAGCCCTGCACTATTATCTCCACGATCCCTCCCAAGGTATCCCCCACCTTTTGGGCCTTCTTCAACGCCGCTTCCATTTTTATCGCCCCTACCGGGTCGGGGCAGTTAAAGCGATTCTGCCCCGCCTCCGTCATGATTCCGACTTCCGCTTTAACGCCGCCCAAGGCAATGGTATAGGCCCCGACCATGATTCCTTCCCAGGCGAGGACTTTCCTGGCGATGGCCCCGGCGGCGACCCGGGCGGCCGTTTCCCGTCCCGAAGCCCTTCCCCCACCCCAGTGATCCCGGATGCCGTATTTTTGCGCATAAGTATAATCCCCATGCCCCGGCCGGAAGACATTCCGGAGCGCATCGTAATCTTTGCTTCTGGTGTCGCGATTCCAGATGATGAGAGAGATGGGCGTTCCCGTCGTCTTTCCCTCAAAGACCCCCGAGAGGATCTCGACCCGGTCGCCCTCCTTTCGGGGAGATGACGCCTTAGTCTGGCCCGGTTTTCGCCGGTCCAATTCCGTTTGGATATCACCCTCCGTCAATTCCATAAGCGGTGGGCAGCCGTCAATGACCGCTCCGAGGGCGGGACCATGCGACTCCCCCCAGGTGGTGACCCGAAAAAGTACGCCCGTGGTATTTCCTGACATATTCTTCCTCTCCTGTTTCTACTCCGTCATGATTTCAGACGCAACTTCATCAACCGAGCGCCCGGTGGTATCTATGACCCGGTCGGCAACCAACCGATAGACAGGTTCCCGTTCTCTCAGCAAAAGATCAATCTCCGCGTCGCTATCCGTTCCGGAAAGGGAGGGACGTTGTTCATTACTCACCCCATCGTTCCTCAGACGTCCCGCGATGGTTGCCCCATCAGCCGTCAGCCAGAGGAAGAACCCGTTCCGTTTGAGTTCTTTCACGTTTTGCTGATCAAGGACGGCGCCGCCGCCCAAAGCGATTACACACCCTTTCCTCCCGGCAAGTTCCTCGACAGCACTTCTTTCCAGCGTGCGGAATGCCTCCCATCCCCCGTCGGCGACGATTTCCCGAATCGTTTTTCCTGAGCGCGCCTGTATCAAAGCGTCGGTATCGAAAAACGGGCGCTTTAACTTTTCTGCCACAATCCTGCCGACCGCGGTCTTTCCACAGCCGCGATATCCCATCAAGATGATATTCATAATCATTTATGGTACAGCTTATCCAGCTCTTTCCAGAAACCAGGGAAAGATTTATCCACGCAAGTGGGGTTTTTTATTTTCATTCCCGGGACGGCCAAACCCAAAATGGCAAAGCTCATGGCAATCCGGTGATCGTTGTACGTATCAATTTCCGCGCCCCGGGGTTGCCCCCCGGTAATGATAAGGCTGTCCGGACGTTCTTCAACCTGTATCCCCGTTTTTCTCAGTTCCGTAGCCATGGCCGCAAGGCGGTCGCTTTCTTTCAGGCGCAGATGGACCACATTGGCGATGACCGTCCGTCCCGGTCGCAATGCGGAGAGAGCGGCCAGCGTGGGGACCATGTCGGGCATATTCTTGAGATCGAAGACAAGGTCTCCTCCGGGAAGAGGCCGGCCTGTGAGCTCAACCCCTTTTCCCTTCCGATTAACTATACAGCCTGCATCTTCCAGGAGGGAAAGGAAGCCGATATCACCCTGCAGGCTTTGGAGATGGACGTTTTCGACCCGGATCTTTCCCTGGCAGAGGGCGGCGGCCAGGAAAAAATAGGAAGCGCTGGAGACGTCGCCTTCAATCCGGCAGCTTATTCCCCGATAGCGCTGACCCCCTTTTACGCTGTAACGGTGTGGAATTGCTGCTTGCACTTCCATGCCAAATTCCTTCATGGCCGCGACGGTCATGTTGACATATGGCAGGGACGGGATGCGACCGGCCAATTCGATGTGCGTGTCGCCTGCGGCATAGGGGGCGGAGATCAGGAGGGCCGAGATGTACTGGCTGCTTTCGATGTCCCGGAGGATTACCGTTCCCCCCCGCAGCCCCGACGTCCGGATAAGAACGGGGGGATAGCCTTCCCGGTCGCGGCCCCGGGCATCAACGCCGAGTTTTCTCAGGGCCGCAAGAAGTGGTTCAAGGGGTCTTTCCCGCAGACGCTCGCTTCCCGTGAGGGTGAAAGTCCCCGGGCCGATGGCAACCAGGCCGGTCAGGATGCGCATAGCCGTGCCGTTGTTCCCCAGATAAAGCTCTTTGCCCGGATCGGCCAGGCGGCCTCCGGCACCGGCGATGTATAAATCCCCGTCGCGGCTGCTGATGTCCGCACCCAGAGATTTCAGGGCGGCGATGAGATAAGATGTGTCCTCCGACTCAAGAGGGTTGTGGAGGATGGATTCCCCGGCGGCAATGGCCGCCAGAATTATTGCCCGCTGTGTATGGCTCTTGGAGCCGGGCATGACTACCTCCGCCTCCAGGGGATGAGATAGCGGCTTAATTTCTATTGTTTCCATCAATTTTCACCTTTAATGGACATATTCAATCTTGATGAACCCGTAAAAAGTCAAAATATAGGCCATAATCGGCGGCTTCGTAAAAAACTCCGCAGGCAAAACGCGCAAAGCCTGAGTCATGAGGCGTACTTGGCGTACGCCGCAGTGACGAAGGATGCAGCACAACGCAGCATCCGGAGCTTTTTACGAAGCCGTCAATCTTCAGGTTGTCCACCTTGGAGGGCAGCGAGGACGGTTTGCCGCATCGTGGCAAGGGGTGGTTCCCGGCCCGTCCAGATCCGGATCTGCTCTGCCCCCTGATGGACAAAGAGACCTACGCCGTTGATTGTCAGGCATCCCATTTCTTGCGCATCCCTGAGCAGCTTCGTTGTCAGGGGGTTGTAAACGGCATCCATGACATAGCGGAAGTTTGTCAGGATCTCCCTTTTCAGGGGCGATCTGTCTGTATTGGGGGCCATGCCGACGGGGGTGGTCTGGATCAAAGCTTCGGCCCGGAAGTCGTTCAGGGCGGCGAGTGGCAGGGATTGACTGTTAAAAGCGCGGGCCAGGGCTGCGCCCCGCTCTTGCGTACGGTTGAAGATTACCGGTAATCCTCCCTCCTGAAGGAGGCCGAAGACGGCAGCACGGGCCATCCCCCCAGCCCCGAGGACGGCAAAGGTTTTTCCCCTGATTTGCACATAATCCTTCAGATCACGAACCAGTCCGATCCAGTCCGTGTTGTCCCCGATCAGCATGTCTTCCCGGTTGACGATCGTATTGACGGCGCCGATGGCCCGGGCGCTTGCGGCTATTTCGTCCAGGCTCCCGATGATCGCTTCTTTGAAGGGCAGGGTGATGCTTGCCCCTTCAATCCCCAACGATTTCATCATGGGGACGATTTCGCCGGCGCTTTCCACCCGATAAGCCTCATACCGGGCCTCAATTCCCATCTCCTCGTAGGTGCTCCGGTGCATCCGGGGAGAGAGACTGTGACCGACGGGATTGCCGAAAAGGGCAAAATGTTTTACCCGATCTTTTCTTTTCAAACGAAAATGTCCTTTATGATAGAATTCTCATGACTTGCTTCATTTCCTCGACCGTCATCTGCCCCGGCGCCGACTCTTTTCCCTTCTCCAGGGCGGCAAAAGTGAGATGCGATCCCAGCAGGGGGGCCATGATCCGGCTGATTCGCCCCTCTTCTCCCATGGAGAATGCGATGATGTCCTGCCCTCTTTTCCGGGAGTAGGGGATCAGGGACAAAACGCGGAGATTGTCCTCGCTGCACCGGGCATGGGTTACTATCTTTACGATATCGCCGCCCTTTCCCCGGCAAGCGCCCCATATCCGACGCAAGGCGCCCTCCGTCGGGGTGACGTCAAAATCATGAAAAGAAACAATGATTCTGGTGTGACATCCCTGCCCTGCTGCAGCATCAAGAACCCGCCGGGCCAGGCCATCATCCGTGGCGACTTCCATGTCCACGTATTCTGCCTTAAGGTGGACAGCCTCACAAAGAAGAAGAATCCGTTCTTCCTCCGTCCCGCGAAAAGCTCCCCCTTCCTCCCGCCGTCGGTTGGTAATGAGGATTGGGCCCGTTTTCGCTTTCACGAGGGCTGGCAGATCAAGATCGGCAATCAGGTCAATCCGCAATTCGAGCAGGTCGGCATGGAGGAAACCGGTGGTCATTTTTTCCAAGGCCGTTTCCATCGTTCCGGCCACCAGGGAAGCGCAAATCACATCGTCTCCTCCCCCCGGGGATAGGAACCGAGGATCTTGAGAAAGGTAGCCCTGCCTTCAATATCCTGCAAACACAGCCTGACCTGTTCATCCTCCCGATGACCGGCAAAATCGGCAAAGAAAAGATATTCCCACATCCGGTCCCGCAGGGGATGGGATTCGATCCGAAGCAGGTTGATCCGTTCCCGGGCAAAGATTTCCAGGGCCTGAAAAAGGGCGCCCGGGACATGGGGGGTTCCGAAGAGGATCGATGTCTTGTCCTGTCCCGTCCTTCCGGTTTTGCCCTTGCCGATGACCAGGAAGCGGGTGGTGTTGGCGGGATTGTCCTCGATATCCTCCGTCAGGATGGACAGGCCATGGATCGCTGCCAACAGGCTGCTCCCCACCGCCGCCCCCCCCTCCGGGTCGCGATGTGCCCGCGCTCCCGCTTCCGAGGTGCTGGTGGTCTCCAATTGTTCGGCCTGTGGCAGGTTATCCCTAAGCCAGTTCCGGCACTGGGCGAAGGCCTGAGGATGGGAATAGACCCTGCTGATCTCCTCCTTCCTTAAGCAATGAGACATCAGGCACTGGGAAATCCGCAGGAATACTTCTGCCCGAATATCCAGGGATGTCGTAATCAATCTTCTAAGGGTATGCCCCACGGAACCTTCCGTCGAATTTTCGACCGGGACAATTCCCAGGGCGACATTTCCTCTCTCCAGGTGGTCAAATACCTGATCGATCGTTCCGGCGGGGGCCAGTTTCGCACTGTGACCGAAATGGGCAAGGGCGGCCAAATGGCTGAATGATGCCTCCGGTCCCAAATAAGTTACCGTCAGGGGGCCCTGCAAGGCCCGGGAAGATGAAAAGATCTCCTGGAAAATATCCCTGACGGCGGCATCGTTCAGGGGCCCGGTATTGTGCTTGCGCAGAAAGTCAAAGACCCGTGATTCCTGGGCAGGACTGTAAACATCGACGCCCTCTGAACGCTTGACCTGACCGATTTCCACGGAGCGAGCCGCCCGTTCGTTGAGGAGCCGCAAAATGTTCTCGTCGAGTTCCCGGATGTCCGAGCGAAGTTGTTCGAGCGCTTTTTTCATTATTGTTTCAGCCCTTCAATAATCTCTCTGATCGTGCTTTCCGGGACGCCACCGTTGACAAAGGGCATCCCGGGGTTTTTCAGGAGGACGAAGTGAACAACATTCCCCTCCTTTTTCTTGTCCCGCTGCATCCTGGCCAGGATGCCGTCGCTGCTCATACCTGCGGGCATGCGGACGGGAAGACCTGTCTTTTGGAGGAGACGGATGATCCGGTCCCGGTCGGCGGCCGGCAGGTATCCGAGCCGCTCCGAAAGGGTGAGGGCCGCCGCCATGCCGATGGAGACAGCCTCACCGTGCGGAATGGCGTATTCGGCTTCCGCTTCGATGCCATGTCCAAGGGTGTGACCGAAATTGAGGATTCTTCTCAAGCCATGCTCCTGCTCATCGATCTCGACGATTTTCTTCTTGATTTCACAGGTTCTCGTCACGATGGGAATGAGGGCGGCCAGATCGCCGTCAGGTTTCAATCCCGCCGCTTTTTCTTCGAGAAGCTCCAGGAGGCCGGGATCGTCGATAATGGCGCATTTTACTATTTCCGCCAGACCGTTTTTGAATTCATCGCCAGGCAGCGTCTTGAGGAAGGAGAGGTCTGCGAAGACTGCCTTGGGCTGATGAAAGGTCCCCAGCATATTTTTCGCTGCCGGCAGATCCACACCCGTCTTGCCGCCGATGCTGCTGTCCACCTGGGCCAAGAGGGTGGTGGGCAGGTGGATGTAGGGGATGCCACGCATAAAAATGGAGGCGACAAAACCCGTCAGATCACCCACCACGCCGCCGCCCAGGGCGATAAGTCCGGAGGTGCGGTCAGCGCCCCGGCGGAGCAGCTCTTCCGCGAGAGCGACGGCTGTAGACATGGTCTTTGATTTTTCTCCCGCGGGGATAACAATCTCTTCCACAGGCAGTCCCATCTTTTTGAAAATGTCTATAACCCTCTGTCCATGAAGTGCGGAGACATTTGCATCGGCGATCAGAAAATATTTTTTTGCCCAGTTTCCTTTGGCGATAAGAAGGACGGCCCGGTCCAGGATATCCTGTCCGATATAGACCTCATAGGAGCGGGAGATTTTTTTTTCAATACTTACCTTGAATCGGTTCATCGTGTCACCTCGATTTGCTCCCTCATGACCTTCGTCAGGATGCGCACTTCCTCCATGAGTTCATAGAATTTTTCCGGTTTCAGGGACTGGGCGCCGTCGGAGATGGCCTTTTCCGGCTCCGGATGAACCTCGATGATCAACCCGTCCGCTCCGGCCACGACGGCCGTCCGGGCCAGGGGTTTAACATATTTCCAGTGACCGGCGGCATGGCTCGGATCAACGATGACCGGCAGATGGGTCAGTTCCTTCAGGACGGGTACGGCGCTGATATCCAGGGTGTTGCGGGTTGCCGTCTCAAAAGTGCGAATCCCCCGTTCACAGAGGATCACGTTGTCATTACCGGCGGCAAGTATGTATTCTGCCGCCATGAGGAGTTCCTCGATAGTGCTCATCATGCCCCGCTTGAGAAGAACGGGTTTTCTCGCCTGCCCCACCTTCTTCAGAAGGGCGAAGTTCTGGACGTTCCGGGCCCCTATCTGGAGAATGTCTACGTATTGCTCCACCAGATCCACGTCCGTCGTGTTCATAACCTCCGTCACTACGGGGAGTCCGGTTTTCTCCCGTGCCTTTTTCAGGATTTTGAGTCCTTCCTCCTCCATCCCCTGGAAACTGTACGGAGAGGTGCGCGGTTTGTAGGCTCCTCCCCGCAGGATCTGGGCGCCCCCTTTCTTGGCAATATAGGCGCTCTCCAGGAGCTGCTCCTCGCTCTCGATAGAACAGGGACCGGCCATGACGACAAAATCGGGGCCACCGATCTCCACCTCTCTAACGCGGACAACCGTATTGCCGTCCCGCGATTCTCTGCTGGCAAGCTTGTAAGGTTTCAGGATGGGCATGATATTTTCCACGCCCGGCAGGTGCGCCGCCGATTTAAGTTGCGCCTTGCCCCGGTCGTCGCCGACGACGCCGATGATTGTTCTTTCCACCCCCTGGGAGGGGTGGGCTCGGTAGCCCACCGATTCGATCCAGCCGATAACGTCATCGATCTGTATTTCTGTGGCGCTCTTCTTCATGATGATAATCATTGCTTAGACCTCCAAATAAGTAAGGCCATGGAACCTTCTCCGTCCCATGGCCTTACAAAAACAAAAAAGCCACGGGGGATCAACCTTTCCACCCATGGCTCATTTTTTTATTTTTTTATGGTTTTACGTTTTTCTGAGCGATAGGCAGTCCGGTGCGCCGAAATAATAATACCAAAAATAAAAGCTGTTTTGCGCAATCTTGCTACCCATCTTGTTGTCTAACTACTCCTTGCCGCTATTTACGAGGGTGCAGTAGCCCACACTTTGTCAAGGAAGTCAACAATAATTTTTCTGCAGAATAATTTCAATGTCCCAACAATTTCCAAGTCGCTCATCCAGGCTTATCGAAAAAACATGGATGGATCTATGGTTACAGTGGCCCTTTTGTATTGAACATATTCTGGTTAAGTGGTAGAATCCCCTGTGTGAATTAAGACTTGGGAATTATAAGCTCCAGAAATGCAGGAAAAAACATTCGATGAAATTCTGAAGGAGGAGTTCCTTAGGGAAAGGGCCGTCGTCCTGGGACGGACCGGAGAAAGCGTAGCGAAGGCCGTGGTCAAGCTGCAGCGGATGGCGCAGGTTATTGAGGAAAATCAGCAGCATATGAGAAGTATTGAGAACCGCTTGTGCGGGAAAGACGACCATAATGACCTCAAAAAGGCGAAAGAAAAGGCCCTGAAAGATATTAATAATTTGATTATTCAGTACAATCGCCTCTGGGATCATGCCCAGATGCGGTATTATTACCTGATTGTTACGCGGGAGGCCATGGGTTTGAGAAGTCAGCACCGCATGGAGGAATTTTACCGCATTCCGCCGAAGAAAAAACAGCTCCCCGGGGGATAGGGAATAATGGATCGCTTCCTAAAACAAAGAATGAAAATGGTGGATACCCAGATCCGGGCCCGGGAAGTTACAGACGAGCGAGTGCTCAGGGTCATGGAAAAGATCCATCGCCACCTTTTCGTTGATGAGGGTCTCATAGATCAGGCCTATAACGACAACCCCCTGCCCATCGGAGATCGCCAAACGATCTCTCAGCCCTACATCGTTGCCCTCATGACGGCGGCTCTGAACCTGACGGGAAAGGAGAAGGTGCTGGAAATCGGCACCGGCTGCGGCTATCAAACCGCCATTTTAGCGGAGTTGGCTGAGCAGGTCTTTTCCATCGAAAGGATAGGCTCGCTGGCAGCGGGAGCAAGAAAATGTTTGGATTTCCTGAATTATTTTAATGTGGCTATCCGGGTAGGCGACGGTACCTATGGCTGGCGGGAGGAATCGCCTTTCGACGGGATTATCGTTACCGCCGGGGCGCCGAAGGTTCCGAGGATCCTCCTGGAACAACTTGCCATCGGCGGCCGGCTGGTCATTCCCACCGGCAGCCGCGTCAGCCAGGAACTGTTAAGAGTTACGCGTCTTTCCGAAGACATTAATGAAATAAAGACCGAAGCTATGTGCGGATGCCGCTTTGTAGATCTTATAGGTGATCATGGCTGGAACGCCTGAGCCGAAACCTTTCCCGTTGTTTTTTCAGATATTGTACTCTTTATTTTATATGAGACACAGAATCCTGCTTTTAGCCATCTTGTGTCTTTTCATCCTTTCCTGCGCCAGTCAGCAGAGCAATACATACAAGACCAAAGGGGTTTATCACAGCGTAAAAAAAGGTGAAACCATCTCGGAGATTGCCCGCACCTATAACACTGACCCTCGGAAACTTGCCGAGATCAATCATATCAACCTCCCGGAGCGTCTGGAAGAAAACAGTGTGGTGTTTATTCCTGATGCCGCTCAGGTCCGGGATAGTGAAAAATCTCCAAAATCAGGAACCAAAAATCTCCAAACCCAGGAAGTTCAAAAAAAGACGGAGACCGGCAAAAAATCTCCCTCCACTGGCCGACAACAAGAGTTCAAGCCAAGGGATCAGGGGAAAATAACTACCGCCACCGTAGGTCCTGAAGGGAAGAAGCCAGCCCGGGAGAAAACAGGGGGGATGGAAAAACAGAAACCAATGGATGCCCCGCCACCGCCACAACCGCCGGCCGGTGTTAATTCTGCCGAGAAGGGATCATTTGCATGGCCGATGCGAGGCCGTGTGACCGCCAATTTCGGACGTCAACCCAATGGAATGGTAAATAACCATATCCGCATCACAGCGCGTGATCATGCTCCCGTTGTCGCGGCGGCCACGGGGACAGTCATCTTTTCGGCATCCTTAAGAGACTTCGGGGAAACGATTATCATCAAGCATGACCAACAATATGCCACCGTTTATACCAACTTGGGGAACAGATCCGTTAAGGCGGACAGCCGGGTAAAAAAAAATGAAATCATTGGCCTGACAGGAAAATCTGAAAAAAAGGGAGAAGGTTATATTGATTTTGAAATCCGCCAGAACAATAAGGCAAGGAATCCCCTTTTATTTCTTCCTTGAATATCAGGCTATGCGTGATTACATTACCACGGTAGTAAATAGGGAAGTTTAAAAACATATATGGGATTATCTTTTGAACAGGGACCTATCCGGCCGCCAAGTGAGGCAAAGAGCCTCCTGATTAGGGCAACCCGTAATTGCCCGTGGAATAAGTGCGCCTTCTGCCGAACCTACCAGAAAAAAAAGTTTGAGCTCCGTTCCGTTGAGGAAATCAAGGAGGATATCAGGCAGGCCAGGGCCATAGCCGATGATATAAAGGCCATGTCCTGGAAACACGGTGGTGCCGGGGAAGTGACGGATTCTCTTGTCCGCTTCATCTACAATGAAGGTAGCGGCTATAACGACGGCTACCGATCCGTCTGTGCCTGGTTGTATTGGGGAAGTGAATCCGTTTTCCTTCAGGATGCCAATTCCCTGATTCTGAAAACGGACGATCTGGTTGATATCCTTTCATTTATCAAAAATCAGTTCCCTTATGTACAGAGAATTACTTCCTACTGCCGATCGAAAACTGCCGCCAGGAAAACCGTATCGGAATTAAAAAGAATCTATGACGCAGGTTTGTCGAGGATACACATCGGTCTGGAGAGCGGTTATGACCCGCTGCTGGAATTCATTAGCAAGGGCGCCACGGCAGCCGATCATATCGAGGGAGGCAAACGGATTGTTGCCGCGGGTATTTCCCTCTGCGCTTACGTCATCCCCGGCCTAGGGGGCGACCGTTGGTCCACAGAGCACGCCATTGCCACGGCAGAGGTCGTCAATGCCATCAATCCCGACTACGTCCGGCTGCGCTCTCTGCAAGTCGTAAAAGGGACGGGGCTTTATGAGCTGATGCAGAACGGGGAGTTCACCCCTGCGGATGATGAACATATAGTAAAAGAAATCCGCCTCTTTATCGAACATCTCGAGGGAATACAAACAACCCTTGTCAGTGATCATATTCTTAATCTTCTTGAAGAGCTGGAGGGAAAGCTGCCCGAGGATAAGGAAAGGCTTCTATCTGTCATTGACAGGTACTTTTCCCTTCCTCTGGAGGATAGAATGATCTTTAGGTTAGGGAGGAGACAGGGAATCTATCGTCAATTGTCTGATTTGGACGACCGCGCTATGTATAAACGGATGAAAGCTCTCATTGATGAATACCTTGAGGATGGTTCCGAAAGATTCGATGAAGACCTGAAACGGTTGATGCACCAATATATATGATGATGTATTGACTATATTGTAAAAGTATGTTAACCTGCGGAAATTCAAAATATATTAGGTGGTGTAAGATGTTTAAGATCGGCGATATGGCAGTTTATCCCGCCCAGGGCGTCGGGGTTATTGAGGACATTGAGAACCGTGAAGTCATGGGGACCAAGCAGGCGTTTTACATCCTGAAGATCATGGGAAACGGCATGAAGATCATGATTCCCACAAAAAGCGCGAAGTCGGTGGGTCTGCGCGAAGTTATCTCCGAAAAAGAGATTTCCAAAGTATATGATATCCTTAAGAATAAAGATGTTACGATCGACAAGCAGACATGGAATAAGCGTTATCGGGAATATCTCGAGAAAATCAAAACCGGGTCTGTTTACGAGATAGCCAGGGTGCTCCGGGATCTGCTGATCTTGAAGAATGACAAGAACCTGTCCTTTGGTGAGCGCAAAATGATGGATACGGCAAAAAACCTGCTGGTAAAGGAAATTTCCGTAGCAACGAAGTCGGACGAAACCAAGATCGAGGAGGACCTGAGAACGATCTTCACGATTCAGTAATCTGAATCAACAGGCTGCGAGCAATTTATCAAGGGAAAGCAATAACCTGTATTAATGGGAGTTCCTGCTTTCCGTGAAGCATTATAAAAAAAATCATAAAAGGAAGGGGGTGAAAAAATTGATTATCAGAATGATACTTATTGCTGCCTGTTCTATTAGCGGTTTTTTCATTGCCTACCTGACTTATCCCGCCACTCAATGGTGGACCCGGCCCGTGGGATTCATTGCCGGGTTGTTGATCGCTTTCTTCGTCATCAAGGTGGAACAGGATATTAGAAAGGTTTCCCTGAGGATTATCCTTGGGGGAGTTGTGGGCATGATAATTGGTCTTATCATAGCTTTTCTTCTTGCCTATGGTCTAACTTTTGTAAGTAATATCAAACAAAACCAGGAAGTAGCTCCCTGGATATACGCTCTCCTGACGGGAATCATGGGATACCTCGGATTGGTTCTCGGATCGAAAAAGATAGAGGAATTCAATATATTCGGTTTTGGACAAGCCAAAGAGCCTGACGAAGCCAGAGTTCTCGACACCAGTGTCATTATCGACGGCCGGATTGCCGACGTCTGTGATACGGGTTTTATCGAAGGGACGCTCATGGTTCCCAGATTTGTCCTTGACGAGTTGCAGTACATCGCCGATTCCTCCGATTCCCTGAAACGTTCCCGGGGCAGGCGCGGGCTTGATATCTTGAACCGGATGCAGAAAATGGCGGGAATCACGGTCGAAGTAGGAGAACAGGACTTTCCCAAGATCAAGGGAGTGGACGCAAAACTCGTGGCTCTAGCCAGAAAGACCAATGCCAAGATCCTCACCAACGACTTTAACCTTAACAAGGTAGCAGAATTACAGGGCATAAAGATTCTCAACGTAAATGAGCTTGCCAATGCCCTGAAACCGGTGGTTCTACCCGGTGAGACCATGACGGTCAAGATCATCAAGGAAGGCAAGGAGTCTGGACAAGGGGTGGCCTATCTGGATGACGGCACGATGATCATTGTTGATCACGCACAGAAATTTCAGGGTTCCGTGGTGGATGTGCTTGTTACCAGCGTTCTTCAGACTACGGCAGGCCGTATGATCTTTTCCGAAATGAAATCCCTGGCCGTCGACAAGAAACCATTTGCCTTGTCATCCAAATCCTGAACACTTTCCAGAGCCCGGATGAAAGAAAAGCATCCGGGCTCTCTCTTTATTACCATGACGAACGCGAACACGAAAACTACGGCCGTGATCCCCGCCGGCGGGTCCGGCAGGCGCATGCAGAGCAGCGAGGCAAAGCAGTATCTGCTCCTGCAGGGCACCCCCTTACTTGTTCACACCCTTCGTATCTTCCAGGAGTCCCCGGTCATTGGGGACATTGTCCTCGTAGTTCCCGTAAACGATGTGTCCATGATTCAATCTGACATTGTCGATGCCTTTGCCATGACCAAGATCCGTCAGGTCGTTGCCGGCGGCAAGGAAAGACAGGATTCCGTCCGGAATGGACTCGCAGTGCTGCCGGCAGATTGTGAGATCGTCATTATTCACGACGCGGCCCGGCCTTTTGTATCACCCGCCTTGATCGAAAAAGCGGTGGATGGAGCGGTGCAGGAAGGGGCTGTGGCCGTCGGAGTCCGTGTAAAGGACACGGTCAAAAAGTGCGACGGGGAAGGAAGAGTGATGGACACCCTTGATCGGGAACAGATCTGGATGGCCCAGACTCCCCAGGCATTTCGGCGGGCGACGATCGTGGCCGCCCATCAAAAGGCACGGGAAGACAACTTTTACGGCACTGATGACGCCGTTCTGGTGGAAAGGATGGGGATACCTGTGAGAATGATCGACGGTATTCCCGATAATATCAAGATCACCACGACAGAGGACCTCGCCTGGGCAGAATGTCGGCTCTCGGCAAGGAAACTTTGAAGGCTTCGTCGATTAGGAACGAAATAATGGTAAACCAAGCAAGAGTCGGTATTGGATATGACAGTCACAGATGGTCCGGAGATCGCCGTCTGGTCCTTGGCGGCGTCAATATCCCTTATCAAAGAGGCCTGTTGGGGCATTCCGACGCCGACGCCCTTATCCATGCTATTTGCGACGCCATTCTTGGGGCGGTCGGGGCCGGGGATATCGGCACCCATTTCCCGGATCACGATCCCGCTTTTAAGGACATATCGGGCATCCTGTTGTTGAATCGGGTAAGGGAGATCGCTGCCGGTAAAGGATATCGGGTTGTCAACATAGACGCTACGGTGATTCTGGAAGAGCCGAAGCTGCGGCCATATGCATTGGAAATGATTAATAACATTGCCGGAGCGCTTGCGCTGGTTCCGGAAATGGTCAGTGTCAAGGCCAAAACCAATGAGGGGATGGGCTTCGTGGGGCGGGGAGAAGGCATCGCCGCCATGGCCGTCGCCTTGGTCGAAACCATAGAAGCAATTTGACGCTTTTCAACATCCTGATTGTTGGATGCTTGTACACAGTTCACCCCCTAGGCCCTCCCCCTGAAGGGGAGGGAAAATGCCGGGTATCACCCTCCGCAGGGGTGGGTAAGTAACGTGCAGTTCCCCCTTCAAGGGGGAGGTCAGGAGGGGGAGGGGACTAAGTAACGGAATGGAATCAATAATAATATGACGAATATGCCTCCCCGCGTCCGCTTCGCTCCCTCCCCGACGGGGGAACTGCACGTCGGCAACGCTCGTACAGCTCTGTTTAACTGGCTTTTTGCGAAGCATAATCGCGGAAACTTTATACTGCGCATAGAGGATACGGATCAGGTCCGGACATCCAGGGTCTTCGAGGCAAATCTGCTGCAAGATCTGGCCTGGCTTGGCATCGACTGGGATGAAGGACCTGGCAAGGAAGGGCCTTGCGGCCCCTACCATCAAAGTGAAAGATTATCACTCTATCGGACGCACCTGGAAAGGCTGATCGCCGCTGAACTTGTCTATCCCTGCTACTGCACAGATGAGGAGTTGGAGGCGGAAAGACTGAGCCTCGTGTCCCGAAAGATGATGCCCCGCTATATGGGAAAGTGCCGGAATCTGACTGCCGAGACCCGCAGCAGATTGGCGGCGGAAGGCAGACCGGCGGCCTATCGTTTCCATGTACCCCCGGGGCCGATTACCTTTTCTGATCTGATCAGGGGAGAGATGCGCTTCGAGGGCAGCGCCCTGGGTGATTTCATTATCGTCCGCTCCAACGGCATCCCGGCCTACAATTTTGCCGTCGTAATAGATGATCATCTGATGGAAATAACTCATGTTATCCGCGGGGAAGACCACCTTTCCAACACCGCCCTGCAATTGCTTCTCTACCTGGCCCTCGGTTTCGAACCTCCCCGATTCGCCCACCACGCCCTGATCCTGGGGCGGGACCGATCCAAGCTCAGCAAGCGGCATGGGGCCACCGCCGTCCGGGAATTTCGCGAAAGAGGAATCCTTCCGGAGGTATTGCTAAATTATCTGGCCCTGCTAGGGGCCTCCTTTGGAGAAGGAAAGGAAGTTTTTACAACCGGGGAGATGATCGACGCATTTTCCCTTGACCGGGCAGGTAAAAGCGGCGCCATCTTTGATGAAGACAAACTGCTCTGGCTAAACAGCCTGTATATCAGGAAGGAATCTCCGGCGACGCTTGCCGGACACATGCGACCGTTTATCAGCGCAGCCGGCTATGATCATATTACTGAGGTCCGTCTCCATAGGATTATCGAGGCAGTCCGGGACAATCTTACGAATCTGGCGGAAATCGGCTATTACCTGCGTGTTTTTGACGACAACGCCTACGAACTTTCCGCCGAGGCATTGCAACTCCTTGCCACCGAGGAAGCAAAAAAGGTTATGGTCGGCCTCCTCGATCTACTTGATGATCTTGGCAAGGTTCCCGCGGAAGACGACCGGCTTTATGGAACCCTGATGCCCCTGATGCCCGAGAAAACGGGCCTGCGGGGGAAGAAAATCTTCATGCCCCTCCGCGCCGCCCTCACCGGACAAACCAAAGGGCCTGAATTAGACCGATGCTTTGCCGTTCTGGGAAAGTCATCCCTGCAACACCGCCTGCACCGAGCCATCGCCGCTACAGCCTGAACATATACAGATCAGTGCCGCCGGCATTGACTGTTACCTGGCCGTGGCCTCCTCAAGCCTGTCGATGGATGCCTTGAGGATGGTAAAATTTTTCTCCACATAATAACTCCGCTTTTCCGCCGCCAGCAGCGACCCCAACTTTGACGTGTAATCCTGCTTGGTCAGCAAGTCGATCCTACGCCGGACCTCTTTCAAGACATCAGGATCGGCAGCAGGCGTGATACCTTTCTTCACTAAAAATTCCATGTCATAGACGTCACGGATCTCTTTTCTATCCATAAAGGCGGCGATTTTTGAGGACATCATCGCCGGCAGCGAAACCGTACGCAGGAGCACCTGTCGAAATGAGTGGGGGCTGAAGGCAATGGCCTGCTCAGAAAGAGGCGATTGGACTTCTTTGCGGATTTCTATTTTGAGACGGCGGGGATATGTTGGTGAACTCAGCTCAAACAGGAGGGTATAATATTTGTCAGCGGCGTCTTTGAGATCGTAAAAACGGTTAAGATAATCAGTCATCTCCTTAAATATTTTCGAGGCATCCTCTGGGTGCGCCAACCAGAAATCGAGATCAACAGAAAAACGATCCAACCCGTGACAAAGCCGCAGCATCGTGCCGCCGCCAAAGATCAGTCTGTGCAGGAAACGTCCGCTGTTTAGCCTGTCCAGCACTTCCATTTCAAGACATTCCTGAGCAATCAGATCTTGCATATCGTTTTAATCCGATCCTTTAGATAGGGAGAAAAGGGATCCATTTGCTGCACGAGCATTTCCTTGTCCAAGCGCGCCAGATCAAGGGAATCCCAATCCAGTGGATATCGCCCCAGGAAATGCAGATACGCCGCATCGAGAAAGGCTTTTTCGGGGGAGGCGATAAAATACCCTTCCCTCCTGACAAATCCGCGATAATACTGATTTTTCATCTGATAATATCGGAAGCGCACCCCCTGGACTTCCCGCACCGGCGAGCGGCGCCGGGTAACGCCTTCATACCAGTCCTGCTGGACCTGCGTGGAAATCCCATAAAAGGAAAGGGCCGAGAGGCATGAAATATAAGACGGGACATGGAGAAAATTGCTGATCCGAAAAAAGTCTTCCCCGCCATAACGCTCCCAGTTACGGGCCAGGACATAGAAATTTTTCTTCAAACGGATGAAATAACCTTTTTCTACATACCGATTACATAAAACATGAGCGGAGGGCAGCGCAATACCCCTTCCGGCGGCGACATCCGCGACGGTGAAAAATGGATAATCTTTGAAATTTTGCCATTCTCTGTCGACGGTCAAGTACATATCCTTAACTATTTTGTTAAGTATATGTACTTAGGTTCGTCATGTCAATAGACAAATGTTGAAGCGAGTTTCTCAGGACTATGGGAGATCCCAGGCTGTCTGGAGCTTCCGGTAGGTCCCTTCCGGGAGCTGGATGAGGATGGGATTTGCCGAAGGATCGAGCCAGCGGAGGAGTCTCTCCATGTTTTCCTGCGACATGGCCGTACATCCCGCCGTCCCTGCATCAGATCCTTTCCAGATGTGAATAAAAATACATGAACCCCTGCCGGGGATGACTGGGTTGGTGTTATGATCGACAACAATGCCCAGGCGGTACTGGACGTCAGGACGGAGCATCTCTTCGGCGCTTTTCCAGTCGGGATTAATCAGGGCTGAATCGACAATCCGGTTATAGTGAAGGGACTGGGTGTCATCGACGCATCGCAGGGACGGCGTTGCTTGCATGTAAGGCAGTTTGATCCCGCCGGCTATCTTAGGCGGAGCATAACCAAAGGCGCTACTCAACCTGAAAATTCCCGCTGGGGCCCGCCCGTCTCCCTCCCGCTTTTTCGGGCCGGTGTCTCGATTGGCTTCCGTATCAGCAGACGGATGGAGGCCAATGCCCCATCCCAGGCCGTTGCGCCCGACCACGACAGGGATAGACTCCCCCACCGCTTTCCACGTCTCGTTTGCGGAAGATCTTTCGTAGCATTGAAGACTCCCCTGATGAGCTTTCCAATTAGCGGTTTTGACAACCACTGCCTGCCGGGACGTCGATGAAGACGATGTCCAAGCGTCGGCGGGAACGGAAAAGGAAATAAGGAAAATTAAGGAAATAAAAACACCCCCATAAAGGTTACAGTAAATGTCTGTCCAGACCATTCCGATTTCGAATGGCCTTACCCATAATGACCTCGGCTCTTTATGAACGATTGATTTTTCCATGTCAAGATGCGATCGGCTCCCTGATGACTCCTGCTCAGGTTTTAGGGTCGACTCCGCCGGCCCATTTGTTATATCTAATTAGCAACAGTAGCCCCGGAATGGCCAGGGCGGTGCAGATGATAAAAAACCATACCCAGCCGGCGGCGACGACAAGATACCCGGTGGGTGCCCCGGTGATGTAGCGGCTTACCGCCATGAGGCTGCTCAGGAGGGCGTACTGGGTTGCCGTGAAGCGGGCATTGCAGAGACCCATGAGGAGGGCCATATAGGCCGCCGTCCCCATGCCGCCGCAGATGTTTTCCACGCCAATGACGACGCTCAGAGCCCAGAGCTGGCGACCCGTAAACTCCAGGAGGACAAAAGAGATTGTGGAGACACCCTGTAGTATCCCGAAGACTAGGAGGGAGCGCCGCAGATCCCATTTCGTCATCAGGGCGCCGCCAACAATGCCCCCCATGATCGTGGCAGCCATGCCGAAACCCTTGAAGATGGTTCCGAGTTCCGTTCGGGAAAAGCCGATGTGCTGAAGGATATAGGGTGTTGTCATCTGGGCGGCGGCGACATCCCCGATTTTATAGAGGATAACGAAAAGGAGAATCTCCCAGGCCCCCGGCCGCCGGAAGAATTCTACAAAGGGATAAATGATGGCCTCGTGGAGGCTTTTTGGCGGCGTTGCCGTCTCCTGCCGGGGACGTCCCTGAGCGGGGTCCGGGCATAAAAATGTGGCAACGCAGCCGATGACCATGACCAGTCCCATAATTACATAAACGCTGCGCCAGGAGATGTGATCCGACAGGATCAGGGCCAGGGCGCCGCTGACCAGGATGGCCAGCCGGTAACCCATGATCCATATTCCCGCTCCCGCCCCTCGCTCTTCGGGAGCAAGATATTCCGTTCGGTAGGCGTCCAGAACGATGTCCTGGCTGGCGCTGAAAAAGGCCAGGGCCACGGCCCAGAGGGCGACAAGGAGGGGTTGCGAGGAGGGGTTGAAAAAGCCCATCGTGGCGATGATTGCAATAAGGGCCAATTGGGTGATGAGCATCCATCCCCTTCTCCTGCCCAGGAAAGGGGGGATGTAGCGATCCATAAAAGGCGACCAGAGAAACTTGAAGGCGTAGGGAAGGCCGACCAGGGAAAAAATGCCGATCGTCTTGATATCGACGCCCTCCGTGACCAGCCAGGCGGAGAGGGTAGAACTTGTCAGGGCCAGGGGCATCCCGGAAGCAAACCCCAGGACAAGCATGAGGAGCATCTTTTTGCTGAGGTAGATTTTAAAAATGGCAAGCGCCCCAATGTTAAGTCAAATGTTTAAAAGGCAGAAACCCTGTTATTTGCTGCCGCCTTCACGAGGGCCAAAAACGGCTGGCGATGAGGCGCCTCATCCTGCATCCGTTCGGGGTGCCACTGAAGCCCCAGGACAAACCGGTTGCTTGCGGCCCAGGGCGAACCGGGGTCGGGTTCGATGGCCTCGATGATCCCGTCGGCGCTCCAGGCCGATGCGATGAGGTACTTCCCAAGCCAGTCCGGATGGATGGCCTGGTGATGGAAGGAATTCGTCGCCAGCATGGCCCCCGGTGGCGTGTCTGTGGTGCGAGCAGCCAGGCCGTTAGGAATGAACCGGACGGGATGCCGGAAAAGAGAGGCTTCTTTCCCTTGCTTCTCCCTGTCTTGCTGGCTGTGAGGCAGGGGTGCACCCCCATCCGCCGCCTTGCATTCCGTGCCAATGTCCTGAATCAGGGCGCCCCCTCGGGAAATGGCAAGGAGTTGACAACCCCCGCATATGCCCAGCACCGGAAGATCAGTTTCTTCCAGGATAATTTTGGCCAAGGCGATATCGAAATCATCCCGTCGGGGATGCATCAGTTCTTCATCCGGTTGCGGATGTCCGCCGTAATGTTCCGGCCGGTAGTCGGCCCCGCCGATGAAAAGAAAACCGCTCAGTAAAGTAATTATTTCGCGGATCTGCCGGTAATCCTGATAAGGGGGGATACAGATGGGGATACCGCCGGCGCCCGCTATGGCATCAATATAGGCCAGAGGCGCCATCGCCTCGCCGGGGTCATCCCCTGACGGCGGCGGGATAGACATGTTTACTCCGATAAACGGCAGGGAATCCGGTGTTTTCAACATATTTTGGCCCCGGCTTTCGCCGGAATGACGACAGGGAGACCGAAATGGAATCTTTCAAAGGTCTTTAATAGGAGCGCGGTACCCCTATTCATATGTTTGCCTATAAAGGACGTCAAACCCGTCTTTACCCGTGGCCAGAAGCAAGGTCAAAGGCATGACCGACCGGGCCGCCGCCAGCATCTTTTCCGTCAAATCACGGATGTCCCACTGGGCGTGGCGGTCCGCCCGGAGCCGGGCTATATGGTAGAGTTCTCGGGCATTTACCTTCATGGCGACGCGGCGCCGGTGGGCATTGGTCAGTATATAAGGGGCCGCCGCAAAGGTCGCCTTTCTCATTTGCCCGTAGATTTCATTCGTCCGGGTCATGATATCCATGAATGACTCCTCCATGCCAATTTCCCTGATTGCCGGCGGCACGGTAACCCCGAGGGCGGGATCATAGTCCTGAACAGTGAGGGTGGCCATGCGGTGCCGTTTCAACTGGGCGAAACAACTGGCACTAACCGTCAACTCAAAGAGGAGTTCCACATGTTCGAATTCCCGCAGGACGGGATCATAGGCCCGGATATGGCGGAGCGCGGCCCGCATCATATCCTGCCGCTGCTGCTCACCCATCTGTCCGGCCAGGATAAAGCACTCTGCCAGGGAACGATCCGAGGAAGAATGGATCAGTCCCGCCAGCACCCGCAGGTCGGCGTCGGGGGTGGCATGCACCAGGGAAACGGTAGGGATCTCATCCGATGGCGACGTCGCCCCGGCGAAAACCGGAACAGATTCCATATTTTTCAGGGATTGTCTGGATTCCGGGTCGAGCCCGGAATGACGTAAAAGATCGTTTCCCGAAGTATGCGTATGCGGCGGAAGTTGCACGGGCTGTATCGGTTGCAATGGCGGCAAAGGTTTCAGCGCGGAAACCATCTCCCGCAGTTCCTGGCGCGTCAGACGGTCATAGTCTGTCGCTTCCGTATAACGAACCAGGGAAGGGGCCACGGATTTAGTGCTCTTGAAGAGAGCGGCGCTGAAATCCCTGGCTTCGGCAAGGGGGTGGGCGGCCAGACGACGGAGCATCAGTTCCAGGTTCCGGGCGTTGAGGGTCATGCCTAACTGTGTTTCCGTTGCCAGGGCAATCGCGTAGCGGGCGTCTTCCTTGGCCCACCCTTCCAGCAGGGAGCGATTGGCCGGATCAGCGGCCAAGTCAGGGTGCTTCGCAAAGACGTATGGTCGCAGCCGTTCATAGCAGGCATGGTAGTATTCATTCTGGCGCCGGATCATTTCCGCAAACGGGGCTTCGAGACCGGCCTTTTTGATTTCCGCGGGGACAACGAAGTCATCCTTGAAAAGAACATACCGCTGGGATTTCTCCGTATACGAGCAGAGGCGGAATTTTTCGATATCCTCGACGAGGAGACGAGATACGCCCAGGACATCGATGTTGAACACCGCATGTTCGGCAATGGAGCTGTGGCCCATCTCGAAGACGATATTCCGGTTGGACTGCCTGGCCTTGTCCACCTCTCCCCGCGCCGCCGCCCGCAGCTCATGGACCGCCTTGGGAGACCTGCTGATCCGGGCATAAGCGGCGGCGATCGTCTCCGGCGTCAGCTCTTCGAGATCCTCACAAAGATCCTCCAGATCCATGATGGTTTCATAATCGATATTGTAACCGGCAAGGATAACTTTCATATACTTATCTCTCTAATCGGATGTGGGGCTTTTGTATATGAACTCCCTTTTATTATCAAGAAAATTAGTCCGTCTGCCCGAGCTTGACCTTCGGCAAGGTTATCTCTTGACAGGAAGAGATAAAAAAAGGATAAGGGTGGGAAATCGTTAAACAACAATAAGGGATCGGAAGATGAATAAGGTCCAAGTTATTAACATTTACGACAACATCGGAAAGGCTGGGGTATGAAGCCCGTCATTGCCATTATCGGCCGTCCCAACGTGGGCAAGTCCACCCTGTTTAACCGCCTGGCCCGGAAAAACAAGGCGATCGTCATCGACGAGCCGGGGGCCACCAGGGACCGGAACTACGCCGATGGCGACTGGCATGGTCGCCCCTTCATTCTCATCGACACCGGCGGTTTTGAACCCACCGCCGACGGCATCCTCGCCCAGATGCGGGAGCAGACGACTCTGGCTATAGAAGAGGCCGATATCATTCTATTTCTCCTGGATGGCCGGGACGGCCTGACCCCCTCTGACCGGGAGATTGCCGGAATCCTCAGGGAAGTCAAGAAGCCCATTTATTATATCGTCAATAAGATCGACGGCCCGAAACACGAGGATCTCGGTTACGATTTTTTCGGTCTGGGAGTCGAGAAATTCTTTACCCTCTCCGCCCAGCACGGCCCCGGCATCGATGATCTGATGAACGATCTGGCTTATCTCCTTCCCGAAGAGGCAGCCGCTCCGGAAGACGAAGATCAGATCCGGATCGCCGTCATCGGCAAGCCCAATGTGGGGAAATCGTCGCTGATCAACAAGATATTGGGTTACGAACGAACGATTGCAAACCCTATCCCCGGAACGACCCGGGATTCCATCGATACGCCTTTTGAACGGGATGGGAAAAAGTATCTCCTCATCGATACGGCGGGAATTCGCCGGAAGAGCCGCGTGAGCCTTACCCTTGAAAAGTACAGCGTCGTCCAGGCCCTCAAGGCTATCGGCCGTTGCGATATCGCCCTGATCCTTATCGACGCTGTCGAGGGGATGACGGAACAGGACGTCAAGATCGCCGGATTGGCCCATGATAAGGGGACAGCCTGCATTATCGTCGTCAATAAGTGGGACGCTGTGGCCAAGGATAACGAGACCATCGGTCGCTATGTGTTCGACATCAAGGATAAGGCCAAGTTCCTCGATTTTGCTCCGATTATTTTCATCTCCGCCCTCTCGGGGCAGCGGGTGGTGAAGATCTTCGATCTGGTCACAACGGTTTTTGACCAATTTACCCGCCGGATCACCACGGGAGACCTCAACCGGGCGGCCCGGGTATTCACGGACAGGAACCCTCCGTCCCGGTCCAAGGGGAAGCCTAATAGCTTTGCTTATGTAACCCAGGTTGCCGTCAAACCACCGACGTTTGTCTTTTTCGTCCGCGATCCCAAGTCAGTCCACTTTTCCTATGAACGCTATTTGATGAATCAGCTTCGGGAGGCCTTTGGCTTCGACGCATCGCCGTTACGGGTCTTCTTCAAGAAAAAGTCCAAGGATAAAGGGGAGACTTGAGCTAAAGAGATACTACCCTTGCTTTATATCATCAAATAACGATCAGCAGGTTTTTCATATCCTGCCTGCATAGGCAAAGACAGCGTTTACGTAGGCCTTTTCATGGTTGTAATTATAGACCGCCCGCCTCATTTTCTTCTCGTTGCCGGTTTTCCAGCCCACACGATAAAGATAATTGGCGATGCTGGCAAAGGCATCGGGATAGTCATTAAGGTCGGTTTTCCCGTCATCATTATAATCAACGGCAAAGGTAACATACGAGGACGGCATGAACTGGGGAATGCCGAAGGCGCCTGCCCAGGAACCTTTAGTTGCAAAGGGATCCATGTCTCTTCGCTTGCACATCCTCACCCAGGTGACAAGCTCTCTATTGGCCATTTCCACCCTTTTCGCTCTTTTATCGAGCATGGACATTGTATAGAGGGCGTTGAAAACGCTGTATTTACCGAGATGCTTTTTAAAATCCGTTTCTATCCTGATGATTGACACAATATAATTGGCCGGCACGCCATAGAAACTTTCGATCTTATCAAATAGTTCTTTATTATCCGCTATGATCCTTTTCCCGGATTCAATGGACTCAGGTTTGAACAGACCGAACTCCTCATCGAAGTAACTCAGCTTCTTCTTTTTCTTCTCCCCCTCTTTCAGTGCCGGCGGCGCGTAAATATTGTAGTATAACTCGATCCGCTCGTCGGAAAAAATATCATCGGCATCATCCTGGCTAATTCCGGCCCTCCGGAAGGATGCCTTCAGAGCAGCCTCTCTTTTTTCAATACTCCCCATCACCACGGGGCTTCGTTTTTCCCCTCTACTCTTCTTTTTCCCGGCTTTATCTTTTGCGATCTCTTTGCTTGCAACTTCATTTTTGCCGGCAACCTTACTTTCCGCGTTAGCACTGTTACTGAAAAGACATCCGGCGATAAATAATGCCGCGACCACAGTACCCGTTATTTTTATGATGTTTACTTTCTTCATAATCATTTCCTGGAGAGCACTGTACAGCATATGGACCGAAAAAAAAAGGCCGGGGAGAACCGGCCGTTGTCATTAATGGGGCACTATGTTGACCTCAGTTAAAAAGGACATACCGCTGGCCGTAACATGAGTTTATTGAAGTCGAGATTTTGGGGATACGGGCTTGTGTAGTAGCTTTGAACTCGTAATGTTCGGGCAAGATTAAGGAAAATATCAAGGGTGGCGGTTATCGCTGTCATCTACGAGTCAACACCTTTATATTTGGCAACAAATCCATTATAACAGGTTGAAAGCGTATATGGCTAAAGAATTATCGAAAAATACTGGACAAACTTATCAATGCTCAGTTCGATTCATGTTTTGATAAGATGCTCCCAGAAATAATACTCGACTTTAGCCGGGGTATGTAAACCAACAAGGCGCAAATGTGCTTTTAATACCTTAGGGGTGCTTCTCCTCCCGCCACTAGGTCCATGAGCCGGATCGTCCCAGTCAATGAGTCTTATACGGTTTCCTTGAAGGATCATATTATTTACAGTCCAATCATTATGAAACGGATCTTGTATTTCCCTGACTGCTTCTTCGAGCTTTTCTCGTGATGGGTAAGTGCCATTGCACATTAAGAAAGTGAGCAAATTAATCCCTGGTTCCCAATCATAGACCTTCAATGTTTCCGAATGGGGCGGCCATTTCGTAATAGTCTTTGTTTCGTAGTTACTTGTGATTGTGTAGTGGTCTTTGGTTTTGGGGGCAAGCCAATGCTTTCGAACCAATTGCTTCTTCTCTGATTCCAAAAGGTAAATACTCACCATTTCATTAGAGGTATGGCGAGGAACTTTCCCAATAATTTGTGCTTTGTTGAAAATTAAATATTTTTCAATTTCCTTCCTTAAATAATTCTGCTCTTCACTTGCGTGTTCTTCCTCCGGAGGCGTCTCAATAATAATGTTATCTCCCAAATTAAAGATCGCATCAGCGACTTCTTTCCATCGAGGGCCAAACCAATGGATGATATTCAAGGCCAAAACGACGCTGAAGCTTTCACATTCTCCCAACTTTATGAGATCTTTCGGGACAACTTCCTTGTTAAGGAGAATAATGTTTTCCAGAGAATCATTCGCTTCGCAAAGATTGAGCAATTGAGTTCCCACTTTGGGGTATTCAGCATTATTGCCTTCAATCATCACACAGACACAGTCATAGTCATGTGCCGCTCTAAAAGAGAAATATCCTTGGCTTGCACCAATATCCAACATACAGAATTGTCTGCGATATTGATTCAAAACCTCTTGAATAATTTTGTATCGTGCTTTTGTATCATGGTTTCCGTTTGCTTTTTTAACCACAACATCATTGATGATGATGTCTTGATATTGCTCATGGCCATACTTGGTTATATCAAGAAAGCTTTGCTTGTTTTTTTGAGGGAAACGGGAAAACAACTTGCGATTAAATAACATTGAGAGATTGCCCTCCAGTATTTAATACAACCATATTTAATTTTATGGACAGGATAATAACATAAGAAAATAAAAATTACAAGCCCATGATTATTACAAAATTGTAATATATAAAACTCCTGGAAAGGGGAAGCTTTAATAACCCCCCCTTTCCAGCTTTGGAACATGAGGAGACGGTGTTCTGGTCCACAGCCATTAATGATAGTCGATGAACTACAAGTGGTTAAAAGTCCCGAGTCAATCCAAGATAAATCTCCAGTTATTGAATATTGTCTGAACTTTTGGACATTAGGCAATATTTTGGCTTGCTTGACTTAAGGAAGGAGCGCAGATGCAACGTGAAAGGGGTTTTGATTAGCAAGGCACTGCATGTTTCTGCCCGTTTTCATCGATCTGGCCTGTCATCTTGCTTCTCTATTTGATTTGCACCCCACTGGTTTGATCAGACTTGTGGGCTCCAGCAAGATATCCTCAAATATTCCTTGTCGCAGGTTATAGTTATGAGGACTTCCATGCCTGCCGGCAAACAATTGTAGATACCGCATAAAAAACGCTTACTAATACTTTTACGGGGAGTATCTCCTTAGCTCAAGCCGCCCCTACAATATTGTGGTTCCGGAGGAATCACAATTAACTATTCCTGCACCCATCCGTCCCCTTTCCCTTGACGCGTGATGGTTTTTTAAGTATGGAGACACCCTGATCTATACAAAAATAGTAGCGATAAAAAGGAGGTTATATGAAAATCAGGTTATCCGGGCGTGTCTTTTTATCTTGGTTTATTATTGCCGGACTGGCGGGTATTTTTGCCGGTCCCGCGGCGGCGGCGGACACGATCAAACTGGGTGTTGCCGGTTCTCACAGCGGTGATTTGGCCTCTTATGGCTTGCCGACCAAACGGGCGGCGGAATTGGTAGCCAAGGAATTCAACGCCAAGGGCGGCGTGCTTGGGAAAAAAGTGGAAATTCTTTCCGAAGACGATGTCTGCAAACCGGAACTGGCCACGAACACAGCTACCAAACTGGTTTCCCGGGGGGCCCATGTCGTCCTGGGGCACATCTGTAGCGGGGCCACCAAGACCGCCCTGGGGATTTATAAAGACGCCGGAATCGTGACCATGTCCTCCTCGGCGACCAATCCTGAGCTTACCCAGAGCGGCAAATATCCAAATTTCTTCCGGACCATTGCCTCCGACGACGCACAGGCGAAACTGGACGCCGATTTTGCCATGGATGTCCTGAAGGTTAAAAAAATCGCCATTCTTCATGACAAAGGTGATTATGGAAAAGGTCTGGCGGAATTTGCTAGGGGCTTTATCGAAGCCTCTAAAAAGGCGCAGGTTGTAGTCTTTGAGGGGATCACCCCCGGAGCCGTCGATTATTCCGCAGTTGTGAACAAAATCAAGCAGTCAGGCGCGGAAGCGGTGATATACGGAGGCTATCATCCTGAGGCCTCGTCCATTGTGATTCAGATGCGTAAGAAAAAAATGGGCACCCTCTTCATCTCCGACGACGGCGTGAAGGACGACACCTTTATCAAGGTGGCGGGTAAGGCTGCCGAAGGGGTTTACGCCTCGGGACCCAGGGATACCACCAAAAACCCTCTGGCCATTGCCGCCATCGCGGCCAACAAAAGCACCTACAACACTGATCCAGGGGCCTTCTTCCTGAATGGATACGCCGCCGCCCAGGCCCTGCTCAACGCGATTCAAAAAGCGAAATCTACCAAGTATGAAGATGTCGCCAAGGCGTTGCGCACCTACCCGGTGGACACCCCCCTGGGAAAGATCAAGTTTGACAAGCGGGGCGATGCCATCGGCGTGGGTTTTTCCATGTACCAGGTGCGAAATGGCGTCTACGTAGAGGTCCCTGCCGCCACGCCGGCACCCGTAAAAAAGAAGAAATAAGTGGACTATTTTTTTGAATTGTTTCTTGGCGGCTTGACCCGGGGCAGTATCTACGCCCTCATCGCCCTCGGCTATACGATGGTTTACGGGATCATCGAGCTTATCAATTTCGCCCACGGAGAGATTTACATGATCGGGGCCTTCACGGCCCTAATCGTGTCTTCGGTCCTGGCGTTTGCCGGGATGTCGGGTCCGTCGGTCCTCTTTTTAGCGGCATCGGTGGCGATTATTTATTCCGCCGCCTATGGCTTCACGGTGGAAAAGATCGCCTATAAGCCCCTGCGCCAGGCGCCCCGCCTTTCTCCTCTGATCAGCGCCATCGGCATGTCCATCTTTCTACAAAATTACGTGATGTTAGCCCAGACGTCGGATTTTCTGCCCTTCCCGAGCCTGCTTCCTGAGTTGCCCTTTCTGGAAAGCTACGGACTGAAAATCGGCTCTTCGGAATTTATCATCCTGGTGACGACGGCAGTTTCCATGGTCCTCCTGATGCTGCTGATCAAGTTCACGAAGATGGGCAAGGCCATGCGGGCGACGGCCCAGGACCGCAACATGGCCATGCTCGTCGGCGTCGATGTCAACCGGACGATTTCCTACACCTTTATCATCGGCTCCATCCTTGCGGCCATCGGTGGGGTCCTCATCGCCTCCCACATCGGCCGGATCAACTTCTACATCGGCTTCATCGCCGGGATCAAGGCCTTTACCGCCGCTGTCCTCGGCGGAATCGGATCGATTCCCGGGGCTGTTCTGGGGGCCTTCATCCTCGGCTGGACGGAGAGCTTCGCCACGGGCTATGTCTCTAGCGATTACGAGGATGTTTTTGCCTTTGTCCTCCTCGTATTGATCCTCATCATTCGTCCCTCCGGTCTTCTGGGCCGCTCCACGGTCCAGAAGGTATAGGAGGCTTACCGATGAACGCCTTCGCCCAGATCCGCCAATCCCTGATCATCGCCCTGTGGTTCATGTTCATCACCTTTCCTGTCCTTGTTGTCCGCGTCAACACCATCGAAAAGGTCGTCGAATGGCGCTGGCTGAACATGATCTATGTCGGGATCGGGAGTTTCCTGATCTCCTTTGTCTGGCGGTATTTTCTGGAGAGAAAGGCTCAGGGGGGAAAGGAAGACACGCACCCGGCCCCGGCCACAGCAACGGAGAAACCATTCATGCAGCGCCTCATGGCCGAGCCGCGGCTTTACCGTCCCTTCCTGATCGTCCTTTCCCTTTTCGGCCTTGCCTTTCCCTTCCTGCCCTTTGCCTCGACCTACCAGATCAACATTGTCACCAACGCCCTCCTCTATATCATGCTGGGGTTGGGGCTGAATATCGTGGTGGGGCTGGCCGGCTTGCTCCACCTGGGTTATGTGGCTTTCTACGCCGTCGGGGCTTACAGCTACGCCCTCCTCTATTACCATTTCGGGATCGGCTTCTGGGTGGCTCTGCCCATCGGCGCCCTTTTCGCGGCCATCTTCGGGATTATTCTCGGTTTTCCCGTCCTGCGCCTCCGGGGAGACTATCTGGCTATCGTCACCCTTGGTTTTGCCGAGATCACCCGCCTGGTCCTGGAAAACTGGAATGGATTCTCCTTCGGCCCGAGCGGCATCGCCGGCATCCCCCGTCCGGGCCTCTTCGGCATGGAGATGGACCTCCATCAAGGGACAATCTACATCTACTTTCTCATGATCGCCCTTTGTCTCTTTACGATCTTTGTGGTCAACCGTCTCCAGAACTCCCGCATCGGCCGTGCCTGGGTCGCCCTCCGGGAGGATGAAGTCGCCTGTGAGGCGATGGGGGTGGACCCTACGACGGCTAAACTGACGGCCTTCGCCCTCGGTTCCACCTGGGCAGGGCTGGCCGGAGTGGTCTTTGCCGCCAAGACGACCTTCGTCAACCCGGCGAGTTTTACTTTCCTGGAATCGGCCATGATCCTCTCCATAGTTGTCCTGGGAGGAATGGGCTCCATCGTGGGGGTAATCATCGGCGCCTTCATTCTCATCCTCCTGCCCGAATATCTGCGGGCCTTCAGTGAATACCGGATGCTCCTGTTCGGTATGATTATGGTGGTCATGATGATCTTCCGTCCCCAGGGAATCATTGTCGGCATCCGCCAGATTTATGAATTCAAGAAAGTGGCCGCAAAGGAAGGCAACCGGCAATGATGGAACCCCTTCTGGACGTGAAAGAACTGACTATGGATTTTGGCGGCCTTCGGGCCCTCGACAAGGTCAGCCTTCAGGTCCTCCCCGGCGAGATCGTGGCCCTGATCGGTCCCAACGGTGCGGGGAAAACCACCTTTTTCAATTGTATAACCGGTATCTACAAACCGACGGGGGGAAATGTATTCGTGACGCCGCCGGGGAAAAAACAGCGGCGGATAAGCGGTATGAAGACCCACAGGGTGACGGCCCAGGGTATGGCGAGGACCTTTCAGAACATCCGCCTCTTTCCGGAAATGACCGTATTGGAGAACGTCATGATCGGTCGGCACTGCCGTTCCCGGGCGGGCGTCCTCGGGGCGATCTTCCGTGACAGGGCGACACGCCGGGAAGAGAAAGACATTGTCGACAAGAGCTACGCCATCCTGGAGAAAATGGGGCTGGCCGGGGAAGTAAATGAACTGGCCAAGAATCTTCCCTACGGAGCCCAGCGGCGTCTGGAGATCGCCCGGGCTATGGCCACGACGCCCTTTCTGCTCCTCCTCGATGAACCGGCGGCGGGTATGAACCCCCGGGAAACGGACGTCCTTGAGGAACTGATCCGCCGTATCTGCACGGAAGAAAATATTGCCGTCCTCATGATCGAACACGACATGCGTATTGTAATGAGCATCTCCAGCCGCATCTATGTGCTGGACTACGGAAAGATGATCGCGTCAGGAACGGCGCCGGAGATCCTGGCGAATCCCGTAGTGATTAAGGCCTATCTGGGTGAGGAAGACGTGGACGTGCCGGCTTCGTAAAAAGTCCGGATGCGGCGTTGCGCTGCATCCTTCGTCACTGCGGCGTACGCTAAGTACGCCTCATTCCTCTGGATTTGCGCGCCTTGCCTGCGGATCTTTTTACGAAGCCGGCAATTTTGGCTAATTATTTGACAATTAACGGATTCATCAAATTATGACGAATGTTCTTGAACTGACCAATGTCCAGACCTTCTACGGCAACATCCAGGCCCTGAAGGACGTCAATATAGAGGTGGGTGAGGGGGAGATCATCACCCTCATCGGCGCCAACGGGGCCGGCAAATCGACGACCCTCATGTCCATCTCCGGCATCGTTCCGCCCCGTTCCGGAGAAATCCGCTTTATGGGTAAGAGCCTCGCGGGCATGAGTCCCGACAGGATCGTGGCCTTGGGCATCTCTCAGGTTCCTGAGGGCCGCAGGATATTTCCCTGGCTGACGGTCACGGAGAATCTTGATATGGGGGCCTTTCTGAGAAAAGACAAAGAAGGCGTCAAAAAGGACATGACCCATATCTTCGAACTATTCCCTATTCTCTCGGAGCGAAGGAACCAGCAGGGGGGAACCCTCAGCGGCGGGGAGCAGCAGATGCTCGCCATCTCCCGGGCTCTTATGGCCCGCCCCCGGCTGCTCCTCCTTGACGAACCTTCTTTGGGCCTGGCTCCCATTTATGTCCGCCTGATCTTCGATATCATCAGGAGGATCAACCGGGAAAACGGGACGACGATCTTTCTCGTGGAACAGAACGCTAATATGGCCCTCAAGGTTGCCCATCGCGGCTATGTAATGGAGATCGGCCGCATCGTCATGGCCGATACAGCGGAGAGTCTCCGCAACGATGAGGGGGTCAAACGGGCCTACCTGGGGGTATAAAGGCAGTGTTCCTCCACCTTCAAGGGGGAGATTAGGGGGGATGGGTTTGTATGACGGAGCAGAATATGTTTGAATCAAAAATAATTATCGAATCCCTGCCAATTGGTGGCCCGGACGAGGCCGAAAGAAGGATCTACTCCGACAAGGGAGAGATGGCCCAGATCGTAAACCGCGAAGGCGACTCCTTCCGGCAGATCGTTTACTGGGACATCGACTCCCCCCGGACCGGCGTTGACCGGGGGCATCACTATCACCAGAAGAAAACGGACCGATTGTATGTGATCTCCGGCGAGGTCGAGCTCCTCCTTGAAGATCCGCAGACCGGCGAGAAGGCCACGGCGAAGCTCAAGACCGGGGATCGCGTCCTCATCGCTCCCGGCGTTGCCCACGCCGTCCGCTCCCTGACCTATGCCCAGGTCCTCGAATACGCCCCCGATCCTTACGACCCTGCCGACACCTATCCCTACAAACTTGATGAAATAAATACTGCGGATTAGCTTGACAGCACGGGTTCAATCTTTTAGTCTCACCGTTCATGGGCGTCAAGACAACATCAGCGACCATCAGCAGGAAACCCTTTCTTGCCCTCGCCTTCTTGAGCATGATCTGGGGTTATAACTGGGTGGTCATGAAGGAGGGGCTCCGCTTCTGCGACCCTTTTGTATTTGCGGCTATCCGGGTATCTCTGGCGGCTGTATTCCTTTTCGCCATCCTGCTCTGGTCAAAAAAAAGCGTCCGTCCGCGACAGGTTAAGTTGACCATCCTCCTCGGATTGCTTTCCACGACCTTTGGGCTGGGCCTTCCCATGTGGGCCCTGGTGAGCGGCGGAGCGGGGAAGACGGCCATCCTCCTGTACACCATGCCGTTCTGGGTTATTCTCCTCGCCTGGCCCATCCTGGGCGAAAAAATGAGGGGCCTGGAATGGCTGGCCGTAATCCTTGCCTTCATAGGTCTGGCGTTGATGGTGGATTTCCATGCCGTCGGGGTAAAACTCTGGTCAAGCATCATTGCGGTGATCGCGGGCATAGCCTGGGCGGGAAGCGCCATTGTCACGAGGATCATGAGGCGAAGTCCGGATTTCGAACTCCTCTCAGTCACGACCTGGCAGATGATTTACGGTGCGGGACCGCTAATTATTATTTCCCTCGTCCTACCGACGCCTCCTATTCAGTGGACCCCGGTATTCGTTGTGGCCATGTCCTATAATGTCATTTTCACGAGCGTCATCGCCTTCCTGCTCTGGTTTTACATCCTGGAAAGGGTCCCCGCCGGGATGGCGACGATGGGCACCCTGGCCACGCCGGTGATTGCCATCGTCGCCGCCGCCCTCCAGCTTGGCGAAATCCCGTCCTTACAGGAAACTGGCGGGATTATTCTAATTCTTTCGGGGATAGGTTTTCTGAGCGCCGTCGCTATCCTGAGAACCCGCCGCTTGGGAAGGATTCAATAAGGCCAGGGCAATCATGAACATGGTATGGGAGGAAGGGCTCCGGTCAATAAGATGGGAGAAGGCCCGTCCCAGTTTTCCCGCCCAGGTGGCATAGGCTTCCTCACCGGTCAGGCGGTGCAGGCGGATGAGATTGTAAAAGGCGACGCTGTTCCCGGAGGGTATGGCGCCGTCAAAGCTTTCCTTCGGGCGGATGGGGATATCCGTCTGATCGTCGGCGCTCATAAAATAACCGCCCTGCTTTTCATCCCAGTAATGGCAATCAAGGATATCCTGAAGTGAGCGGGCCGCCGCCAGGAAGGAAGCATCGCTGGAATAGTCGTAACATTCGAGTAATCCCCAGATAAGAAAGGCGTAATCATCGGCAAACGCCCCTGCCGAAGCCTCCCCGTCCCGCCACCGATGACGGAGGCGTTCAGCAGAATCTCTCAGGTTTTTCACGATAAAAAGATACGCCCGGTACGCAGCCTCGAAATACGCCGGTTCTCCAAAAACAGCCGCCCCCCGGGCCAGAGCCGCCATCATGAGGCCATTCCAGTCCGTTAGGATCTTGTCGTCCTTGCCGGGGCGAACCCGTCTTTCCCGGACGGCGAAGAGACTTTCCCGAGCCTTGGACAACTTTTCCTCCAAGGCTTTCTCCGTAATCCCCCGGACTGAGGTAAGACGGGCGGTGGCCTCAAGGCGATGGAGAATGTTTTCCCCTGTCCGTCTGCCCGTGGCTTCTTCTACGAAATTTCCTTCCTTTTCTAGACCATAGGTTTCAGCAAAAAGCTCGGCGTCCTCTTTTCCCAGGATATTTTCAACTTCCTCTTCCGTCCAGAGATAGAATTTCCCTTCTTTCCCCTCGCTGTCTGCATCCTCGGCACAGTAAAACCCCCCTTCCGGGGCCGTCATATCCCGCAGGATGTAGGTGATAATTTCCCGGGCCGTCTGGCCGAAAGCCGCTTCCCCGGTGACATGAAAGGCCTCGGTATAGGCCAGGCAAAGGAGGGCCTGGTCGTAGAGCATCTTTTCAAAATGGGGGAGGAGCCACTGCCGGTCCGTAGAGTAGCGGTGAAATCCATAGCCGAGATGATCGCATATCCCGCCGGCGCGCATGATCCGCAGGGTGTCGGCCGCCATATGCACGGCCTTCTCCTTCCCCCTTGCCTTCCCGTAGCGGAGGAGAAAGACAAGCTGGTGGGGCATGGGAAATTTGGGGGGGGGACCGAAACCTCCCCATGTTTCGTCATATTTTGACATCAAATCTTCGTAAGTCTCGTCGGCAAGGGCCGCCGCCAGTGGTTCTCCTGGTGTCACCGGTTGCTCCTCCCTTTTCAGCAGGTTCAGGATCTGCTTGGCGGACTGGCTAATTTCGTCTCGCCGGTTTTTCCAGGCCTCCTTTGCCTGGGGAATGAGCTCCCGCAGACCTGTCCGGCCGAACCGGCTGTCTTTTGGAACATAGGTGGCGGCAAAAAACGGGCTTTTATCCGGGGTCATGAGGATGGTCAGGGGCCAACCGCCGCCGCCCGTCATCATCTGGCCAGCGGTCATATAGAATTTATCGATGTCGGGCCGCTCCTCCCGGTCCACCTTGATACAGACAAAGGCCTCGTTCATTAAGGCTGCTATGTCGGGATCTTCAAAGGATTCATGGGCCATGACATGGCACCAGTGGCAGGTGGAATAGCCACTGGAAAAAAAGACGGGCTTATCTTCCCGGGCAGCTCTGGTGAATGCTTCATCTCCCCAAGGATACCAGTCCACAGGATTTTCGGCGTGTTGGAGGAGATAGGGACTTTTTTCGTGGTAGAGCCGGTTAGTCACGGCAATTCATCCTTTATATCAAAGGTCATTCTTTCCAGCTCCCTTAAAAGGTTTTCCCGGAAATGCAAACGAATTACCCGGCGGCCGCTGTTAATAAGGGCTTGCCGGTCTCCCATCGCCTGGGCAGCCTTGAGGGCGCCGAAGGTTATGGATGAGGACGACTGCCCGGGTTCATCGGGGATGGGGGCGTCTTCCCGGTCGTCAGCGGTGATCTGGATAAAGAGCCCTGCCCCCCGGTCCCCTTTGTGGAGCTGCCCGGTGGAATGGAGATACCGGGGCCCATAACCGACCGTGGTTGCCAGGCGATATCTGTCCCGGATGCGGAGGCGCAAGTTCGCCAGGGCCATATCCATCTCCTCCGTGGGTTCAACATAGGCCTGAAGGGCAATGTAATCTCCTGCCTTTGCCTGGCCAAGAAAGTTTTTTAAGGACGTAACATCTCCATAAATATCCAAGGCTTCTGAAGACCAGGCAGGCATCTCTTCCGGGAGTTTTCCCTTGTCCCGGTAAGCGGCGACCATTTGTCGGGCCAGCACCTTGGCCGCCTCCACATTGGGCTGGTCGAAGGGGTTGATCCCCAGCCGCTGCCCGGCGACGGCGGTCGCTAGCTCCCAGCGCAAGATCTCTCCTCCCAGGGCATAAGGTTCTTCCATCGAAAGCGCTATGACGGGGTGACCGGCCTGATGGAGCGCCGCCAAAAGGTCATGGCGCCGTTTGTCCTCCCCGATGCTTACATTGATGAAGACCCGGTCGTCGCCGTAGACCTCCGGTGATCCCGGCGGCTCCCCGACAATGGGGAGAATTCCCTGGCCATCTTTGCCGGTGCTTTCCGCAATAAGTTGCTCCAGCCAGGCGCCGAAACTCTCGATCTGCGGGGATATGAAGAAAGTAGCTTTGTCCCGCCCCGCCTTTGCCAACTCGCCCAGGGTCGCACCCAGCAGGGCAGCGCTAATTACTGCCTTTCCCGGCTGAGCGCCGCTGTCCTTCTGACTGCCCCCCGGGGGAGATATTTTTTCTCCTTCTCCTTTATGTCCGGTACTGAAGACCGCAGACTTATCATCGCTCGACGCTTTTTCCCTCTTCCCCTCGGCGCGGGCCAGGGCAAGCAACCACCCGATGTCCAAACCAATGAGGGCCCCGGGGACAAGACCGAAACAGGACAGGACCGAAAACCGCCCCCCGATGTCCGGGTTGTTAAGGAAAGTATGGCGGAAATGAAGTCGCTCCGCCCAGTCAGCAATCCCGCTGCCCGGATCGGTAATGGCGATAAAATGGCGGCCCGCCTCTTCCGGACCCAGCGCTGCCAGGACCTGGTTATAGAAATATTTCATGAAGGAGAAGGTCTCGACGGTGCCCCCGGACTTGGTGGAAACAATGAACAGGGTCCGGGAGAGATCAAGACTCCGGGCCAAGGAAAGGACCGTCGCCGGATCGGTGCTGTCGAGCATGGCAAGCTCCAGGTAGCCTGGCTTGACGCCGAATACCTTCCTGAAGGTCTCAGGACCCAGGCTCGATCCCCCCATCCCGAGGAGGAGGGCCTGACGGTATCCATCGTGACGGACAGATTCAACAACGGATTTAATCTCGGTGAGGCGATCCCCCATGTTCCAGGGACTATCCAGCCATCCCAGGCGATTGGAGATCTCGGCGGGAGAGGGCTTCCAGACCGTGTAATCCCTCGTCCAGATCCGCTCCGTGATGTGTTCAGCCTGCAAAGCGGCAAGCGCCTTGTCTATGATGGTCTGGTAAGAACCCGGGTAAAAATTATCCTTCATTTGCCGTCACCTCCGTCAAAGAGACCTTATGTTTCCTTCATGCTCATCCGGCAGAAAAAGCGGTATCAACATGTAGAATATTCCGCTTCTAAATCAAAGATGATATCAAGGCGGCAAGGCAGAGGCGACGCAGGCGTATTTCTCATACGTCGAGGAGCCGATGGCCGCTGCCAACGAAGATAGCGCTTTGATTCAGAAGCGGAATTACTTTGTCATAACGCAAGGGTAATTACAACTGTTTTTGCCTGACGGACAATTCCATTTGTTATTGACACAGACGATTTTCCTTATTGACGTAATGGGTCGGATGCAATAATCTCGGGCAAATTATAACGTGTCCGCAACAATTCCTGAAACACCCTCCCCTTCAAGGGAAGGGACGGAGTGGGGATGGGTTTCATGTAGTCGTTAACTGGAGAGAACGGTGCAAATGAGGAAATCATGATGCCTGCCATTATCAGAAGGGTCCCACCGGCGCTGAAACTTGTTTTTGCTTCTCTTGCCATTGTTTTCCTGTCGATTGCCTGCTCTGACAAGCCGGCCCCCGTATCTTCGGGCGGCAAATCCGCCATCAATGTCCTCCGGGACCCGATTCAGGAGCCCTGTGACCCGACGCCGACTTATCAAAAGCAGATTACCGGTGGCAGCGTGACCATAATGCCGGTGGCTACGTATCGGATATCAGGGGAAGTCATGTCCAAGAGAAAATACACCCGCGGCTGGGGGAGCGAGATCATGCCCTTCGATCTGGCCTTGGTGTGGGGCATGCTGACGTATCCCCATGTGCAGAAACAACTGACCATAAAACATGACAGCACCAGGATGGCCTGGTTCCGGGTAAAGGGAGACGATCCCCCCGTTGATCTCGACTACGCCATGTCCCACGGTTCCAATAACCACATCATCCCCGCAAACGAAAATATCCGGAAGATCGTCGATGATCAGATCAGGATTCATGACCGGGTCGTCCTGGAAGGTTATCTGGTCAATGTGGAAGGCCGCAATAAAGAGCAAGGCATAACACTCAAGAGCAGCCTTTCCAGGGAAGACACAGATCGCGGGGCCTGTGAAATCATCTACGTCACCAGCGTGCAGATAGAAAGGAAAAAGTAAAAAATGAAGGTCACAGCTATCATCGGAAGTTACCGGAAAGGCGGTATAATCGATCAGGCCGTCGATGAGATTCTCACCGCGGCAAGGGATAAAGGCGCCGAGACAGCAAAGATCCACTTGCTCGACAAACATATCGAATTTTGCAGAAACTGCCGAGCCTGCACGCAACAGGAGGGACCGAACCGCGGCAAATGCCCCCTTGACGACGAGATGGGCGCCCTTCTGGATGAGATTGAGGAATCAGACGCCATAGTTATCGCCTCACCCATGAATTACGGCACCGTAACGGCGGTCATGAAGAGGTTTATTGAAAGACTCACATGTTTTGGCTACTGGAAATGGGGAATGATGGCCCCGAAAGTGCGCAACAAGGAGAAACGGAAACGCGCTGTCGTGGTCGCCGCTTCCGCCGCCCCGTCCATCCTCGCCCGCCTTTCGTCAAAGATGGTCGGTCTGATGGAAGATGCCGCAGGCCTTCTGGGCGCAAAGACGATAGGTGTCCTTTCTATCGGGATGGCCGCCCGGGAACAACGCCAGGAGATAGGAGAGCGAACCAGGCAGAAGGCCCGCCGCCTGGGGGAAAAGCTGGTCGTCAGGTAGCAGGATATAGGTGATTATATTGATGAAAGCGCAAGAAATTCAGACTTGCCTGGAGCGGCTTGGCGACCCGGAAAAGGCGCAGATCCACCAGCGGTTCTTCAAAACGGGGCCAGGTGAATACGGCGAGGGCGATGTCTTTCTCGGAATTCGGGTTCCTGAGACGAGAAGACTGGCCCGGGAATATCAGAGCCTTTCCCTTCCGGAGACGATCAAGCTTCTCCAATCCCCCCTCCATGAATCAAGGCAACTGGCCCTTTTCATTCTGGTGATGGCATATGGGAAGGGAGATGCGGTGCTTCAGGAGCAGATCTATCATCTGTACCTGGAAAATACCCGGTTCATCAATAATTGGGATCTGGTGGACGCCTCCGCCGAGCATATCGTCGGTCCCTGGTTGCGGCATCGCCGCAAGACGCCCCTTCATGACCTGGCCGCATCGGGGCTGGTCTGGGAACGCCGGATTGCCATCATGGCCACCTTTCACTACATCAAAAAGGGGGAGTTCGACCCAACCCTGCGGATTGCCGAGCGACTCCTGGCCGATGAACACGACCTGATTCATAAGGCGACAGGCTGGATGCTCCGGGAGATCGGCAAGCGCGATCTCGCCGTGGAAGAATCGTTTCTGAAAGCACACTACCGGCAGATGCCCAGAACCATGCTCCGCTACGCCATCGAGAAATTCCCCGAAGACCTCCGGCAACAATATCTGCGGGGGGAAAGCGCCCTGGTAACATCAAAAAAAGAGGGATCGAGTAATAATGAAAAACAGCGTGACCCAGATTTTATCAATGCCGAAATAGCAATGAAGCGGGCGGCCCAAAAGGCGCGTAAGCGGGCTTTGCAGGTGGGTATTGGTGTCATGGTGTATCGTGATGGCCGGATTATAGAAGAGAAACCCGATCTTGAAGAATGATTTTATAGGCATGCAAATGACCAATAAAAGCAACCAAAAGACCGTCGAAACCCTCACCCACGATGAGGTGCGGCGCAAGCACATCCCTATCGCCAAAAGCGAAAAGATCCACCGGTTGCAGGAAGAGCTGGTAGTCTCAAGCCTCAAAAAAGAACAGCGCATCATGGAGATCGTTGGGCGGATCAAGACACTTATGGAGAAGCGGGCATGAAAGGGAAGACGACAAAACCAAAAATCTTGCAGGATCCGCCGGCAGGTTACAACGAATCGGCTATCGTGATCTATGAGACGCCCGACGGTGTCCGACTTGACGTCAAACTGGAGAAGGATACCCTCTGGCTTAGCCAAAAACAGATGGCCGAACTGTTCGAGACGGAACGCAGCGTCATTACCAAGCATTTGGGGAATGTCTTTGCATCCGGGGAATTAGACAAAGAAAGCAATGTGCAAAAAATGCACATTCCCGGTTCGGATAAACCGGTGACCTTCCATGCACTTGACGCCGTCATCTCCGTCGGCTATCGGGTAAACTCGAAACGGGGCACCCAGTTCCGCATCTGGGCAACCTCGGTCCTGCGTGATCATCTCCTGAAGGGCTACAGCATGAATGATCGCCGCCTCCGGGAACTCAACCAGACGATCCGGCTGATCGCCGACGTCGCCGGACGTCGGCAATTATCCGGTGACGAGGCCAAGGCGCTGCTCTCCGTTGTGGCCGATTATTCCTTCGCCCTCGACCTGCTGGACGATTACGATCACCAGCGCGTTGCCATTCGCGTCACGACACCTGGAGTCGTCAAACCTCTCGACTATGAAGAGGCCCGGCGGATAGTGAACCGCCTGGGAGAAAAATTCGGCGACTCCGACCTCTTCGGGCGGGAAAAAGACGAGAGCCTGAAAGGCGCCCTCGGGGCGGTCATGCAGACCTTCGGAGGGAAGGACGTTTACCCCGGCATCGAGGAAAAGGCCGCGAATCTGCTATACTTCCTGATTAAGGACCACCCGTTTGTGGACGGTAACAAGCGGATCGGCGCCTCCCTCTTTTTGTGGTTCCTGGAAAAGAACGAGGCCCTCTACCGTTCTGACGGAATCAAACGCATCGCCGATACCGCCCTTGTCGCCATGACCCTCCTCATCGCCGAAAGCAAACCGGCGGAAAAGGACCTCCTGACCCGGGTCCTCATCAATCTGATCAACTGGAGGGAGGCGGAACAATGCCGTTGACAAACTACTATGGATTGAAGGCTTGTTCCCGTTTAAGAGGAATGTGGCAGTTATCCCTAAGTCAATGTTGACTGATTAGGAGAAGTATGCAACATTATAAATAAATGTCATTAATTTAAGAAGTATTCTTTAAAATTCCCTCTTTATGAAAAAGAGGAGTTATAGTGTTTAAGTCAATGACATTTCATCATAAATTATAATTGTTAAGATATTCTGTTGTTGCACAGGAGAATTGAGTATTGCCAACTGAAAAAATCACCCTCTCCCAGCTCGAATCCTTCCTTTTCAAGTCTGCCGATATTCTGCGTGGCAAGATGGACGCCTCGGAGTTCAAGGAATTTATCTTCGGCATGCTCTTCCTCAAACGTCTCTCCGATGAGTTCGATCGCAAGCGTGAGCAACTGCGGAAGAAAGACTTTGTCCACCTGAAGGATCAGCCCGATCTCATCAAAGAGCTGCTGGAAGACAAGACCTCTTATGGCGAGACCTTTTTCGTTCCCCCGCGCGCCCGCTGGCACGAACCCTGGATCGACAATAACGGTGATCCGGTTCCGGCGTTGAAGGATCTGAAATATGACATCGGCAACATGCTCAACAAGGCCATTGCCGCCGTAGAAGAAGAAAATGACGCCCTGGCGGGGGTGCTCAAGAACAACATCGATTTCAACGCTGTCAAAGGCAAGACCAAGATCCCCGATCAAAAATGGAAGGACCTGCTGGACCACTTCAACCAGCCCCGGTTCGTCCTGGTCAATGACAACTTCGAGTTTCCCGACCTGCTCGGTGCGGCCTACGAATACCTGATAAAGTTCTTTGCCGACAGCGCGGGCAAAAAAGGCGGCGAGTTCTACACCCCCGCCGAGGTGGTGCGCCTATTGGTGCAGATCACCAAGCCCGAGGCAGGCAACGAAATCTACGACCCCACCGCTGGGTCCGGTGGCTTTCTGATTCAATCACACCAATACGTGGAGGAGCAAGGACAAGATCCCAACGATCTGGCGCTCTACGGCCAGGACTCCAACGGCACCGTCTGGTCGATCTGCAACATGAACATGATTCTTCACAATATTACCCGCTTCACCATCGAAAACGGCGACACCTTGGAAAACCCGCTGATTCTGGAAAACGGTCAGGTGCGCAAGTTCGACCGCGTGCTGGCCAATCCGCCCTTCTCGCAGAACTACAGCCGCGCCACCTTAAAATTCCCCTCTCGTTTCCGCGAATGGTGCCCCGAGACCGGCAAAAAGGCAGATTTGATGTTCGTGCAGCACATGCTGGCCAGCCTCAAGCCGCGCGGCCACATGGCCACCATCATGCCCCACGGCGTGCTCTTTCGCGGCGGCAAGGAGAAGCTGATTCGCGAGATCTTTATCAATGACGACGTGATCGAGGCCATCATCAGCCTGCCCCCCGGCCTGTTTTACGGCACCGGCATCCCCGCCTGCGTCATCGTAGCCAACAAGAACAAGCCCGAAGCCATGAAGGACAAGGTGCTGTTTATCAATGCCGACCGCGAATACGCCGAGGGCAAGGCTCAGAACAAACTGCGCCCCGAAGACGTCGAAAAAATCGACTTCGCCTTCACCCATAAGCTGGAAATTCCCAAATACAGCCGCCTGGTGGACAGGGCCGAAATCGTCGAAACTCATGATTACAACCTCAACATCCGCCGCTATGTGGACAACACCCCCGATCCGGAACCGGAGGATGTGCAGGCCCACCTGATCGGCTGCATTCCCGAGGCCGAGGTCGCAGCCCGTGCGGCCGACTTTGCCCGCTTCGGGATAAAACCGGATACCCTCTTCCAGCCCGCACGCTCCGGCTACCTCTCTTTCCGCTCCGAGATTGAAACCAAATCCGCCATCAAGGCCATGCTCGCAGCCGACCCGGCGCTGCGACAGACCGTCGCCGCTCACCACGACGCCCTGGAAGTCTGGTGGGCCGTGGCCCGGGAAGACTTTTCCGGGTTGCAGGGTGGCAAAAAAATGCCCGAAGTCCGCCACGAACTGCTGACCACCCTGAAAGACAAGCTCATACCCGTGAACGTTCTCGATGAGTTCAAAAGCGCCGGGGTGTTTGTGAACTGGTGGCAACAGATCCGTTATGACCTGAAAACCATAATCTCCACCGGCTGGCACCATAGCTTGATTCCCGATAACTATCTCATCGCCGCCTTCTTCCAGACCGATGCCGACGAGATTGAAACACTGGAAGCACAGATCAGCGAGGCCCAGAGCGAGCTTGCCGAGGCGGTGGAAACGGCGCAGGAAGTGGCCGCGTATGAGCCGGAAGAGGACGAAACCGTCACCGCCGCCGTCATCAAGAAGGCCCTCAAGGACCTGATCGACGACCTCAAAGGCAGCACGGGCGACTCTGCTCGCAAAGAACTGATAAACCTCCAAGCCCAGGAAAATGCCATCACCGCCATTGAAAAGCGCATCAAAGACAGCAGGGCCGCACTGAAAGCCAAAACCGATGAACTGGAACTCAAACTCCAGCTCAAACGCCTGGGAGGCGACGAGTTCAAGGCCGAGAGCCGGGAGCTGCTCCGGCAGGTGGACGCCCAACTGGCGAACATCGATAATAACAGCAAAGACGACAAGAAGAAAATTACCGCCCTGAACAAGGATAAAGCCGCCCTGCAAGCCCGGATAGTCAAAACCGACGCACTCCTCGCCGCCATCGGTGGACAACTCACCGCCGAGGAGGCCCGCAGTCTGATCCTTAAAAAGCTTTATGACCTCGCCCACAACGAGCTGAACCGCTATCTGAATGCCGAAAAGCGCGGGTTATTTGCGGTGGTGGAAAACCTCTGGGACAAATACGCCGTCTCCAGCCGCGAACTGGAGAGGGAACGTTCCGAAACCCTGAAAACCCTGGACGGTTTTCTGCGGGGTCTGGGATATTTTGGAGAAACATCATGAGCCAGACTCGGGTCTTCATCAGCAGTGTACAAAAGGAGTTTGCCGAAGAGCGCAAGGCGCTTCGGGACTTTCTGCGGGGAGATCCTCTTTTGCGGCGGTTCTTTGATGTTTTCCTTTTTGAAGATGCCCCGGCTAAAGATCGACGGGCGGACGAATTATACCTGGAGGAGGTAGAGAAATCCTCAATTTATGTCGGGCTTTTCGGAAATGAATACGGCATCCCCGACAAAAAAGGCCTTTCGCCCACCCATATGGAATTTTTACTTGCAACGGAACTCAAAAAACATCGCCTAATTTTTGTAAAAGGCGCCGCCGACAGCGCCCGCAAACCGCAGATGAAGACCCTGATTAAAGAGGCCGAGTCACAACTGGTACGCCAACGCTTTTCCACGTCTGCCGACTTGATTTCCGGCGTCTATGCCAGTCTGATCGACTATCTTGCCGATAAGGAATTGCTGCGATTCGGGCCTTTTGATGCCTCCATTTGCGAAGATGCCGGGCTTAAGGATATCTCGACCGCAAAGGTGAAGTGGTTTCTGGAACTGGCGCGTGCCTCCCGGGATTTTCCGCTGAAGGCCGGGACCGATGTCCGGACTGTCCTTTCCCATCTGCGGCTTCTAAAACAAGAGCTGCCCACCAATGCGGCGATCCTTCTTTTTGGCAAAGATCCCCAGCGCTTCATCTACTCTTCCGAAGTGAAGTGCGCACACTTTCATGGCACGCAGGTTCAGAAGCCTATTCCTTTTTATCAGGTCTACAAGGGGAATCTCTTTGAGTTGGTCGACCAGGCAGTCAATTTCGTCCTTTCCAAGATCGATCTGGCCGTGGGTACAAGGGCCGTAAGCATCCAGGCGCCCGTTGCTTACGAAATACCGCCGGAGGTGATCACGGAAGCCATTGTCAACGCCGTGGCTCACCGCGACTATAACAGCACGGCCAGTGTGCAGGTCATGCTTTTTTCGGATCGCCTTGAGGTCTGGAACCCCGGCGCTCTGCCGCCTGTCCTTACCCTTAAGTCTCTGTTGAAACCCCATGGTTCCTTTCCGAAAAACCCCCTGGTCGCCGAGCCGCTTTACTTGACAAAATATATTGAGCGCATGGGCACCGGCATTCGGGATATGGTGGACCGCTGCCGCATTGCTGGATTATCGGACCCGGAGTTTAAGCTCACCGACGGCTTCGTCGCCACTGTTTACCGGAAGCCTGGCGTGGCTTTTGAAGCTGTAAGCAAGGCATCGGGGCAAATGAGGCCACCGATACCTGCGGACCAAGTCGGGACCAAGTCGGGACTAAGTAGGGACCAAGTCGAAATGCTCCGTCAGTGCCTTAAAGATCAGTCGATCGCCAATCTTATGGTTATTGCCGGGAGAACAAACAGGACCAAGTTCAGGGACCAGGTGCTTAATCCGCTGGTCGAAATGGGTCTCATCGAAATGACCATTCCCGGCAAACCCACAAGCAGCAAGCAGAAATACAGGCTTACCAAGAAGGGGCGCAACCTCATCGCGAAACTGGCGAAGGAGGCTGGGAGTGATGGAAAGTAGAACATGGAATCGCAACACCCTTGAATTCCTCGGCATATGGGAACTACTTCACAACCCTGATTTTAAAGGTGGCGAATTCGAGACCTTTAAAACACAAGCGGGGCTCAACAGTTTCCATCTCACACCACGCAAATGGATAGATGCCACCGGAGCTATCGAAATCCAATCACGGGCAGGTCGCTTTGGCGGTACGTATGCCCACAAAAGTGAACATGAAGGAATTGAGGGACGGCACGGAGGCCGATGGAAAGCAAAACGGAACCGCAGATGGATGACCTTGTCAAGTCGATAGGCGGACTCGCAAAGGCACGCAATGAGCTTGCACATCAGGCTGAGCAACAATATGCGCCGGAAGTGGCGGACATCCTGCGAACCCAATGCCGTGATCCCAAACGTATCGAACATCTGCTTGACGGCATGCTCGATTTTTGCTTCTACCCTGCGATGCTGTGCTTATATAAGAAACTCTGCCGATATTACTTCGAAATAGACCCGAAGGCAACCGCTTCGTATGTCTATGTCTATCGTGACATGTGGGATGATGGCGAGAATGTGAAGGGTGTAAGATGAAGACTGTGGAAGGTTGGAGTTCATTCGCCATTGAACAATGTTGTGATATCCTCGATAGCATGCGGGTACCAGTGAATGCTGAAGACAGAAATAAGCGTATTGGTGAAATTCCATACTATGGGGCAAATGGTTTGCAGGGATATATTGATGATTTTATCTTTGACGAACCGCTAATACTTGTCGCTGAAGACGGCGGTTGTTTCGACGAGTTTGCTACTCGTCCGATTGCATACCGTGTCAAAGGGAAAAGCTGGGTTAACAATCACGCACATGTACTCCGTGCGAAAGAAGCGTTCTGCCAGGACGCCATATTTTACAATCTTGAACACAAAGATATTCAGTCCTTTATTGTTGGGGGAACACGATCCAAACTGAATCAGGTTGCCCTCCGGTCGATAACATTCACTCTTCCTACCTCCAAAACAGAGCAAGCCAAAATCGCCGAGATCCTCTCGACAGTGGACCGGGCGATTGAACAGACCGAGGCGTTGATTGCCAAGCAGCAGCGCATCAAGACCGGCCTGATGCAGGACCTCCTCACCGGCGGCATCGACGAACACGGCAACCTCCGCTCCGAACAAACCCATCAATTTAAAGACTCCCCCCTGGGCAGGATTCCTGTGGAATGGAAGGCAACTCAAATAATTAAGGCAGCATCATTACAAAGAGGGCACGACATTACAGCAGGCGAATTATTAGATGGCCCATATCCCGTTGTCTCATCGAGTGGCATTATCGGCTGGCACCGCGAATACACATCTAACGGTCCTAACGTCGTTGTTGGGAGAAAAGGAACCATCGGGAACGTGCATTATCTGCAAGAAAAATTTTGGGCTCACGATACGAGCCTCTATGTCACAAATTTCTACGGGAACGATGAAAAGTTTTTTTACTATCTGTTTATTCATCTTGACCTTGCACGTTTTGGAACAAAGTCAGGTTCTCCTTCCCTGAACCGGAATGATATACACCCTATATGGATAGGCTTACCGATATCAACAGAGCAGAGTCAAATAGCAAATATCCTTACGGAGTGTGACCGCCAAACTAATTCGCATTGCTCCAATTTGGCTAAGGTAAAACGTCTGAAGATCGCCCTCATGCAAGACCTGCTCACAGGCAAGAAGCGCGTCACCGACCTGCTGGATGACACGGAGGCTGTAGTTTTATGAGTGACCCTGGGAGCGTGAAAGATGACTGACCGATACACCCCACCTTACCGCATCACCCCCGCCATTCTGCATAGTATCGAGGAGATCGGCGAGGCTTTGGGGAAACTCCGGGCGGGATCTGACAGTGCTGTTGTTCCCGCTCTGCGGCGCGGTAACCGCATCAAAACCGTTCAGGCATCGCTGGCCATCGAAGGCAACACGCTGAGTATCGAGCAGGTCACGGCGGTGCTTTTCGGCAAACGGGTGTTGGCGCAACCCCATGAAATTCAGGAGGTGCGCAACGCCTTTGCCGCTTACGAGAAACTCTCAGACTGGACCGCGCATTCTCGAAAGGATCTGCTTGCCGCGCATGGCCTGCTGATGGCCGGGCTGGTTGATGAAACCGGGCGTCTCCGTTCCGGCGGGGTCGGTATCCAGCGGGGCGGGGAGGTAATCCACATTGCGCCGCCGCCTGGGCGGGTGCCCGCACTCATGGACGATCTACTCGCCTGGCTGGAAAATACCGACGAGCATCCCCTTGTCGCCAGTTGTGTCTTCCACTATGAATTCGAGTTCATCCATCCTTTCGAGGATGGCAACGGCAGGTTGGGACGTCTCTGGCAGACGCTCATCCTAAGCCACTGGCGGCCGATCTTTGGCCTCCTCCCGGTGGAGAGTATCATCCGCGACCGCCAACAGGACTACTATGCCGCCCTCGGTCAAGCTGACCATACGGCCGATGCCACCGCATTCATCGAATTTATGCTTGCCGCCATTCTGCGGGCCATTGAAGAGTTAGCCCTCGCGAGCGATCAAGAAAGCGACTATCAAAGCGACCAAGTAATGCGGCTAATCCGCGCCCTGCGGAAATCGCAACGCAGCGCATCCGACCTCATGACCGAACTGGGGCTCTCCCACCGGCCCACGTTCCGCAAAAACTATCTCCACCCGGCACTGGAGGCGGGGCTGATCGAGATGACCCAACCCGACACGCCCCGCACCCGCAACCAGAAATACCTGCTGACAGCGTTGGGTATGCAACGGTTGAACAGAGAGGACGTCTGATGATCCAGGACAAAACGCCCCACTACATCAAGCTCGACGAACGCAACCATGTCGAGAAACCCCTCCTTGATCAGCTCGATGGGCTTGGCTGGGAAATCATCGATCTCGACGGCAAGCAGCACCCCGGCGACAGCTACCGCCAGAGCTTTACCGAGGTGGTGATGCTGAAGGTGTTGCGGGAGCAACTCAAGGTCATCAACGACTGGCTGGAAGACGATCAGGTGGAGGAGGTGGTCAAACAACTCACTGCAGGTTTTCCGGGGAACGATCTGATTAAAAACAATCGCCATGTCTTCACCCTGCTTCTGGAAAGCACCAGCGTTAGCGAGAACCGCCGGACTGGCGAGAAGAGCCCGACGGTTTGCTTTGTGGACTTCACCCACCGGGACAACAACCGTTTTATCGCCGTCTGCCAGCTCAAGGTGCGCATTCTGGGCACTGAGCACCACATGGTCCCGGACATCGTCCTGTTTCTGAACGGCCTGCCGGTGGGGGTGATCGAGTGCAAGTCGCCCAAGGTCAAAGACGCCATCCCCGAGGCCATCGACCAGATGCTGCGTTACAGCGAACAGCGCGGCGCCAAAGGCGAAGGCAGCGCCCCGCTTTTTTATTACAACCAGATCGTGATTGCCACCTGCCGGAATGAGGCCAAGTTCGGCACCATCACGACGCATGGCGAGAAACACTTCTACCGCTGGGCTGATCCCTATCCCCGCACGGTGGACGACCTCCCCCACGGCGGCAGCGGCCCCAACGATCAGCAGCGCCTGGTCGCCGGGATGCTCGACCGCGACAACCTGCTTGATCTTACCCGCACCTTCACCCTCTTTTCGACCAACGACAAGGGCGAAACCATCAAGATCGTGGGGCGCTACCAGCAGTTCCGCGCCGTCAAACTGGCGGTAAAGCGCCTGCTGACGGGGCAAAGCCCGCGCGAGCGCAGCGGCATCATCTGGCACACCCAGGGCTCCGGAAAATCGCTGACCATGATGTTCATGGTGCGGGAGATGTATCGCCACGCCCGGCTCTCCCACTGGAAGGTGATCTTTGTGACCGATCGCACCCAACTGGAAGGCCAGTTGACTGAGACCAGCCGCAGCATCGGCTTTACGGTCAAGGTGGCCGACAGCATCAAGAAGCTCAAGGAACTGCTGCGCTCGGACTCGTCGGATCTAATCATGGCGATGATCCATAAGTTCCGTGAAGCCGACCTTACCGAGACCTTTCCGGAGTTGAATGCCGGCCCGAACATTCTGGTGATGACCGATGAGGCCCACCGCTCCCAATACGCCATGCTCGGGGCCAACCTCGACCGGGGCATCCCCAACGCCGCCCGCATCGGCTACACCGGCACGCCCATCGACAAGACGGAGCGGGTTTTCGGTGACTACATCGATAAATACACCATGCGCCAGTCCATCGATGACGGCGTGACGCTGGAGATTGTTTACGAAGGCCGCACCCACAACGCCGAAGTGGCCGATCAGACCGGCATGGACAGAGCCTTCGCCGATGTCTTCAGCGACTACAACCTCCAGGAACGTATGGCAATTCTCGGTTACGGTTCCAGAGACGCCTATTTGGAAGCCGAGCCCACCATCGCGGCCAAAGCCAAAGACATGGTGGCCCACTACCTGACCCATGTCTTCCCCAACGGCTACAAGGCGCAAGTAGTGGCCACTTCCCGCGAGGCGGCGGTGCGTTACAAAAAGCATATCGACGCTGCCCTGGCGACTGCCCTTGCCGATCTTAAACAGGCCAACCCGCGGAGGTTAGACCTCGACCAACTGAGTAAGCTGAAGTCGGATGTCATCATCTCCGGCAGTCACAATGACCTGCCTCACCTCAAGGCCTGCTCGGACAGTTCCCGGCACGAGGCGAGCATTAGAAGCTTCAAGATGGCCTTCGGGAGTGAAGAGGAAGGCGTCGCCGGCGATATGGGCATCCTGATCGTGAACAATATGCTTATTACCGGCTTTGATGCCCCGGTGGAGCAGGTGATGTATCTGGACAAGGTGATTGTGGCCCACAATCTCCTTCAGGCCATCGCCCGGGTGAATCGTGTGGCCGGAGAGTCCAAGGACAAGGGCTTCGTGGTGGATTATGTGGGCATCGGCCACCACCTGAAGAATGCCATCGACACCTACGACGAGCGGGAACAGAAGGAAGTGCTCGACACCTTGAGTTTCCCCGAGGAGGAACTTCGTGAGCTCCGGGCCAGCCACGCCGCCGTCATGGATCTGCTTAAAAAACACGGCCTGACGGACCTGACCGATCACGATGCGTTCTTCGATCTATTCTATGATGAAGATCTGCGTTTCGATTACATGCTGGCATTCAAACAACTTACCAAGTGTCTGAATGTGGTCTTTCCCGCCCGGCAGGCCCTCGACTATATGGCCGACTATCAAGCCCTTGCCGGAATCAATGTGATGGCCGCCAAACACTTCCGCGATGAGCGCCTGAGCATGAAAGGCATCCCGCCCAAGTTGCGGGGCATTACCGATGCTTATTTGGAGTCAAAAGGGATCGATGTGAAGATCGAGCCGATCTCCATTCTTGATGCAGATTTTCAGAAGCAGGTAGGCCATCGGAGCCGCACCAAGACCAAGGCGGCGGAGGTGGAGCACGCCATCCGCCACCACCTCGATGTCGAGCTGGACGACGATCCCGATTTGCAAGCCTCCTTTGCGGAGGCGCTGGCGGCGATTTTCAAGGATTTCCGCGACAACTGGAGCAAGATTTACGAAGAACTTGAGAGGCTGCGAACTCGCATTATCAATGTCGGCAAGGAACCGACCTATGGGTTGCACCGCAAGAAGCAGATGCCCTTGTTCCGTATGTTCAAGCGGGAAATCTTCGGGGAAATATTTGAGCAAGGCGGCTTTCAACTGCCCGAAGGGGCGCCCGGGATAGGGGAAAAGATGAATTCGGAAGATAAAATCAGCCGCCTGGTTGATTTGACGCAGCAGTCCTTCCTCGTGGTGGAGCGGGAATTGAAACTCACGGGCTTTTGGGAGAGCATCCCCGCCCGCAATAAGCTCAGGGCGGATCTTCAGAATGTCCTGCTGGCGCCGGAATTCGCCAAGCTTCCCGGTGTTGTGAAGAATCGAGCTCATATTATCAGCCGGGTTATGGAATTCGCCGAAAATAAAAACGATGTCATTCTTTACGCGGAGTAATTGCAGTGGTTCTGGAATACACGATTCAGAGATCTGCCAAAAGGCGCAAGCTGACCATCACCGTCGAGCGTGATCGCAGCGTCGTAGTGCACGCGCCGGAGGGAATATCTGACGAAAAGATCCGGCAGGTGGTGGATTCAAAACGCCAATGGATTTACGAGAAGACTGGCCACCCTCAAAAATACCGGAACCTTCCCCATCCACCGGGGAAAGAACTGGTGAGCGGCGAATCGGCCCTCTATCTAGGGCGGCAATACCGCATCGAAGTGGTAAATTCAGGCGTGGCCGCAGTCCATTTCGCCCAGCGCTTTTTCATTCCGGAAACACAGGAGGTGAAACGGACGGAGGTGTTGCGTGAATGGTATGTCGGCAAGGCCAAAGAAAAGATCGTTCCACGGGTGAAGGGTCACGCCCGCGAACTCGGCGTCTCTGTTGCCGGGATCAGGATCGTGGACAATCGGTACCGCTGGGGTTCCTGCACCATGAAGAACAATGTCAATTTCAACTGGCGGCTAATTAAGGCGCCCATGTTCGTCATCGACTACGTCATCATCCACGAACTCGCTCACCTCATCGAGTCCAACCACACGTCCAGGTTCTGGAACATCGTCCGCGCACAAGCCCCGACGATGGAAAAAGCAAAGGCTTGGTTGAAGGAGAATGGGCAGTTACTTGAACAAGAGATATAGGCACATTAGCGATGTATCATGATGTGACCGGAGACCATGCCAACGGTTAGAGGTATGCCTCCAAAACGTACAAAGAGACCCATTCTTCCTCGTCGGAATGACGGTTCCCGGAATAAGATAATTAGTTGATATAAAAGAATATTCGGCAACGGTTATTTCGCTGTGCCGTATGAAATAACAAAAATAGTGAAAATATCATTAGACTATAATTTAGTTAATACCTTTAAATAAAGTTATAAACTCTGTTTTCTCACAAATTCTCTCACGATCTTGATCTACAATATTTGACTTTATATTCAAGAAGTTGTATTGCACATATGTGGAATTGCTTTATAAAGCCGTCAATCCCTGGTGGCAGGGAAAGGGATTCGCGACCGGCATCAAGCGGGAACAGTATCTGGGGGATATTAAGGACCGGCTGGGGCGGGATGAGATCGAGGTCTTCAATGGCGGCCGGGGCGTCGGCAAGACGACGATCCTCAAGCAGATCATCAAACACCTGCTGAACACCGGTCGACCCGCCGCATCGATCCTCTATCTGCCCATGCATTATCCCGCCCTGATGGGTCGTTCCCTGCCCGGGCATCTCTATGAAGTACGGAGGCTGATCTTTCCCAACCGGGACCGGTTGCATTATCTCTTCATTGATGAGATCGAGTCCCCCTCCGTATTTGATAGCGATATCAGGGCCATCCAGCGAACAGGACTTTTCAAGATCATCGCCGCGGCCACGACGTTGCCCCCTCACCCACGGCGGGGGAGGCGTACCACCAGCCGGAGGGAAACAATCGTATATCCTCTGAATCTAAAGGAGTTCATAACCTTTCGCGGTCATGATGTCACGGCTTGGGCGCCGGAGCAACTCCTCGAACTGACCGAGGATTATCTCCTGAGCGGTGGTTATCCGGCCCACGTCCTCAACCCCGCCGGGGAAGAACTGGAGGAGATAGCAGCCACCGCCGCGGCCCGGGATACGGGTCACGGCAACATCTGCGGTTTGAGAAAGGCTTATCTACTGCCGGACCTCCTCCAGCGTCTTGCCCACAGCGTCGGTTCACCCACAACCTATCGTCTATTGGCCGGAAAACTGCATCTGTCTGCCGATTCCGTCAAGGATTATCTCGGTTATCTTGAAGAAGCCTGGCTGGTGAAATCCCTGGAGCGCTGGAGCGCCGACGGTCAGGAAAGGAAGTTGGCGCCGAAGAAATTCTATCTTGGGGATAACGGTCTCCGGACCATCCTGAGCGGGGACATGGCAATGCCCGCCCGGGCGGAAAACGCCGTTTTCCTGGAGCTGCGGCGCCACGGTATTGCCTGCGGCTATGATGGCCAGATGGAAGGCGGGGTGGATTTCGTCCTGGGCCCCCGGTCCCGGCCGGTCCCCATCGACGTCCGCTACGATACGGTGCCCCTCGGGGAGGAACGGCACGATGACGGTGTCCGGTCGTTTATCCGCCGTCATCCCCGCACCCGCAAGGCCGTCGTGATCACCAAAAACATAGAAGGTTTTTATAAAATCGAGGAAGCGGCTGTGCAGGTTATTCCACTTTGGAAGGCCCTGCTTGACGGAAAGCTTGCCAAGATCGTCCTGAACGGCTAAAGAGAATCCCTGATTGAAGAAAGACACTATCTGCCGCCAAATTAAGCATTAAGGATTGCCATGAACGAATTAAGATATGAAAAGATTGCCAAGGAACTCAACCTGTCCCCGGACCAGGTTCGTGATACGGCCCAGTTGTTTGCAGAAGGGGCGACGGTGCCCTTTATTGCCCGCTACCGCAAGGAGGTCACCGGCTCCCTCGATGAAGTGGCCATTACGGCCATCCGGGACCGTCAACAGCAGTTGGAAGAACTGGAGTCCCGCCGCGAGGCCATCCTGGCGTCGCTTACGGAACGGAATCTCCTGACCGACGAATTGCAGGGAAAGATCGCCGCGGCGGAAACGATCTCCGTCCTGGAGGATATCTACCTGCCCTTCCGGCCCAAGCGCCGGACCCGGGCGACCATCGCCAGGGAAAAGGGATTGGAGCCCCTGGCGATAAAGATTTTTGCTCAGGAAGAAATGGATCCGGAGGTCGAGGCCGCAGCGTTTATCGCTCCGGAAAAGGGCGTAGAATCCGCCGAAGATGCCCTCTCCGGAGCCCGTGATATCATCGCCGAGTGGGTCAATGAAGATCAGGAAGCGCGGGCGCGGATGCGAGCCCTGTTTTTTGAAAAAGGGGTGCTCCGGTCCCGGGTGATCGCCAATAAAGAAGAGACGGGGGTTAAATACAAGGACTACTACGAATGGGATGAGGCGATCGTAAAGGCGCCGTCCCACCGGGTCCTCGCCATCCGCCGTGGGGAGCGGGAAGAGTTTCTGTCCCTCCGCATCCTCCCGCCGGAAGAAGATGCCTTGGCCATCTTGACGGGACTCTTTGTCAAGGGAACGACGGTCGCCTCCGAACAGGTCCGCCTGGCCGTCCAGGACAGTTACAAGCGCCTCCTGTCCGGGGCGATGGAGACGGAGATCCGCCTCGCCTCGAAAAAACGGGCCGATGAAACGGCCATCCAGGTGTTTGCCGACAATCTCCGGCAACTCCTGCTTTCGCCCCCATTGGGGCAGCAGGCGGTGCTGGCCGTCGATCCCGGCTTTCGTACCGGTTGCAAGACTGTCTGCCTGGATCGACAGGGGAAACTTCTCCATCATGAAACCATCTTTCCCCTCCTTTCCCAGAAGAGTCGCGAGGAGGCGGCGCTAACGATTCGCGCCCTCTGCAGACGCTTTGCCAGCGAGGCGATCGCTGTGGGGAACGGCACTGGGGGACGTGAGACGGAGGCTTTTCTCCGCGCCCTGGAGCTTCCTCAGGAGGTCCGGATCGTCATGGTCAACGAAAGCGGGGCCTCGATTTATTCCGCTTCGCCAGCGGCCCGGGAGGAGTTTCCCGATCAGGACGTCACCGTCCGGGGAGCAATATCCATAGGACGACGGCTCATGGACCCGCTGGCGGAACTCGTCAAGATCGAGGCGAAAGCCATCGGCGTCGGCCAGTATCAGCACGACGTAGACCAGGGAGAGCTGCAGCGCCGCCTTGACGATGTGGTGGTCAGTTGCGTCAACGCCGTGGGCGTCGAGGTGAACACGGCCAGCGCCCAACTCCTTTCCTATGTGTCGGGACTGGGGCCGGCCCTGGCGGAAAATATCGTGAAGCATCGGGATGAACAGGGGCCCTTCCGGAGCCGGGCAGAGCTGAAGAAGGTCCGCCGCCTCGGACCTAAGGCCTTTGAACAGGCTGCCGGGTTCCTCCGGATTCGGGACGGCGCCAATCCCCTGGATGCCAGTGCGGTCCATCCGGAGAGCTATCCCATCGTGGAAAAGATGGCCCGGGATCAGGCCTGTACCGTCGCCGATCTGCTTGCGGACGAGGCTCGGCGGCAAAAGATAAACCCGGAACAATATACAACCGAAAAGGTCGGCCTGCCCACGTTGCGTGAGATCCTCTCCGAACTGGCCAAACCGGGACGGGACCCCCGCCGGCAATTCGAGAGCGTCGTTTTTGCAGCAGGCATCGAGAAAATCGGCGACCTGCTGCCGGGCATGAAACTGCCCGGCGTCGTCACGAACATCACCGCCTTCGGGGCCTTCGTGGATATCGGTGTCCATCAGGACGGCCTCGTCCACTTAAGCGAACTGGCCGACAGCTATGTGAAGTCGCCCGGAGATGTGGTCAAGGTGAGTCAGCAAGTTGAGGTTACTGTCCTGTCCGTCGATCTGGAGCGGAAGCGTATCTCCCTATCCATGAAAAAGACACGGGGGGAGAGGCCGCTGGAAAAACCAGGGGGAGAGCCAAGGGGAGAGATCGACAAACCTGCCCGTTCCCACACCGTTGCGGGCGGTACAGAAAAGCCCCCAGCCGACGGCCGTCCTACAGGAAAGGCACAAACCGGCGAACGCCGGAACCAGCCAGGCGCCTCGCACGGAACAAACCGCCAACCCCGTCCGGGACAGAGCAGGTCGGCCAAGGAAGAACCAAAACCGTTTCACAACCCCTTCGCTGACGCCTTCCGCCGGGAAGGAGTCAAGCGCTAGTTAATCGAACCCCTGATGGTCGAAGGTTCTGCTTTTAAAGACATTCCACGAATTTCACCCGCGCCGGCCCCGCTACATGGAGCGAAGTTGGAGAAAATCATGCAGATAATTAGCGAGTGGCGGACATTTATTGGGGAAACTTTTGCTTGATAAATTTAAATTATACTGTATTTGTATAGTGTTACGAAATAATTTGGCGAGACATTCTGCTGGACATTTCAGGAGACAAAATATTGTCTGATAATATCAAGGAACGTGCAGAAACCTCACGCTTCGGCCCATTTATCTTTCAGGTCGGCGTCGACCACCGTGAGGCGGCAATGCTTCAACAACGTGTTGCCGACGCACAGGTACGGTTTTTGAGTTCTCCTCTTTCCCAGGTGGCTAATCGCTTGGAGCAGGAAGTTCTTGTCAGCAGCATCTTCAGTACCAACACCATCGAAGGGGGCAGGCTGACTGAAGAGGAAACGAAAGATGCTCTCAATCTCGACCCCGCACAGGTGCAGGCCAAAGAACAGCTTCGTGCCATCAACATCAAGACGGCCTATGACATCGCTCAAAAATCGGCGCAAGACCCTGACTGGCGCTTGTCGGTTGATTTCATTAAACAGATACATGCCGCCATTACCGATGGCATTCCCCACAAGTATAACCAGCCTGGACTGATACGGAGTAACCCCAAAAATATCGTGACCCATGTAGGCGATACTGCACACGGCGGCCGCTATAAGCCGCCGCAGTATGGAGGAGACATTGAGCTCTTACTTCATCATCTGGTACTATGGCATAATGAAATGGCCAACGGTGAGATAACGGCTCTGATGCGAGCGCCACTGACGCATTACTATTTTGAGTTGATTCATCCTTTCTGGGATGGAAATGGCCGCGTTGGGCGAGTGCTCGAAGCCGCTGTGCTTCATAGCGCCGGCTTCCGCTATGCTCCTTTCGCCATGGCTCGCTACTACATGGAGCGGATCGACCAATATTTTACTCTCTTCAATCTTTGTCGCAAACAGGCAGACAAAAAAACGGCATACCCAAACACCCCTTTTGTCGTGTTTCATCTCGAAGGGATGCTTGCAAGCATTAATCGCCTCCATGACCGGGTGAACGCCATGGTGAGACTACTGTTATTTGAATCGCACATCAAGCATTTGCGGGATACAAAAGCAATCAATCTGCGTCAATATGCCATTCTGACTCAAGTTATTGAGCGTGACAAACCATTGCAGATAGACGAACTGCGCCGTGCACCCTGGCATGAGGCGCTCTATGCCAAACTTGGCGACAAGACCAAACAGCGTGACTTAAGCGGCCTTCGCGAGCAGGAGCTTCTGTATGTTGATGAGAAAGGTCTTGTTTGGCCGGGGTTTACGAGATCAAGATAACAACCTATCGACTGAAAAACAGCGTTTCATCTCAGGCGGAAATGTCAGGCATGGCTTTGCTGATCAAGTTGATAGAAGACGCTACCGGGAAGACGGTTCTTCCGGTTGATACGGAAGCACCGCCAGAAGATGAAGATGATGATGATGACGGAGCTACAGAGGATTAGGCATAATGGGAAATCAAGAAGGACCCATAATCTCAAGAGGTCGCTGTTTCACCGCATTGACGTGGTGCCTTGGGACTGCGGTCCCTTAGCTTCGGCATACAAACGCCTTTTCCGTAGAGTTCGTGCTAAATCATCAGGAGATGCCGCGAACCCCGGATGAGGGAAATCCATAAACACTGACATAATAAGGAGTAGCCATGAAGAAGCGATTATCTGTCACGATCTTACATTTCCTTATCTATGGTCTTTTTTTATCGGCGTATCCCGTCTGGGGAGCCGGTACTGACACTGTTGCGCCGGTAGGTATCGATCTTCAGACAATAGCGTTACAATCCGAGCGCGTCGGCGACATCGACATCAGTTACCGGACAATAGGAAGCGGTCAGCCGCTGCTCCTTATTACGGGATATAGTGCGACCATGGACATGTGGGATCCGGTGGTCCTCAAAGAGCTGTCATCCCGTTACCGGGTTATTATCTTCGACAACCGGGGAATCGGCAAAACGACGGCCTCGGAAAAACCTTTCACCATCGAGCTTTTTGCTGAGGATACGATCGGCCTCATGGACGCCCTGCAGATAAAAAAGGCCCATGTCCTCGGCTGGTCCATGGGATCCTTCATTGCGACGGAGGTTTCCCTGCGGCGCCCGGATCGGGTGGGGAAGCTGATCATTTATGGGGGCAACTGCGGTTGGCAGAATAAAGAGGTCGTCCAGGCCGCGCCGGAAGTGGTGAACTCCCTGACGAACCTCTCCGGCACACCCAGGGAAAGGTCGCGACGTCTCATCCGGGTCCTCTATCCGGAAAAATGGCTCCAGGATCACCCTGATTTCCTTAAGGGCCTGCCCAGGCCAAAAGACCCTGTATCACCCGCCACCATCGCCCGCCAGGGGCAAGCGATGGGCGAGTGGAAAGGGACGTGCGGCAGGATGGCCGAGATCGCGCAACCCACCCTCGTCATCACCGGCACGGAAGACGTCGTTGTCCCCCCGGCCAACGCCTTGCTTTTGGTGTCACGAATTCCCGGTTCCTGGCTGATCAGGATGCCTGGCGGTCATGCCAACATGTATCAGTATCCCGAGACGTTCAGCCGGGCTCTCCTCACCTTTCTGGAAGCAGAACCTGAGTAGAAATCGCACCGCTGACTCTTTTGTCATCTGGATAAATTTCGATCTCGCTGATATTTATACCGTTTCGTATTCCCATATTCTCCTAACGCCGCCATCGGAAAATCTGCCGCCCAGATACAACAAGAAGATAAGTGATCCCGGCGATGATGATGGTCGTCGCCCCGGCAGGAAGGTCCGGGCCATAGCTCACCGCCAGGCCGGCCGTGGTAAAAAGGGCGGTCAGCAACGTAGCAAGGGCCATCATGTGCCAGAGTCTTTTGGTCAGCTCACCGGCCACGGCGGCGGGCAGGGTGAGGAGGGCGATGACCATGACGATGCCGACGACGGTGACGAGCAGGACCACTGTAAGGGCCGTGAGGCAGAGGAGCATCAGGTAATAAAATTCGACATGGACGCCCCGAAGGCGGGCAAATTCCTCATCGAAACACAGGGCAAGGAACTGGTTGTAGAAAAGAACGCCGACGACCACGACCAGAATATCGAGACCGGCGATCATCCAGAGGTCCTGGGGGGAGACCATGAGGATGCTTCCGAAGAGATAGCTCATGAGATCTTCGTTGTAACCGGGGGTCTTGTAGATAAAGAGGATGCCGGCGGCCATGCCGATGGCCCACAGGGATCCGATGACCGTATCCTCCCGCTGCTTTGCCCGCATGCTCACCACGCCGATGATCACCGCCGAGAGGAGGGCGGCCAGGACAGCTCCGTAGAGGGGATGGAACCAATCCCAGTGATAGACCGTCTGACAATAGCGGGCGGCGCCGAGACCGCCCAGGACGGTATGGGCGATACTTCCGGCGATGTAGGTGATGCGCTTGGTGACGACATAGCTGCCGATGATCCCGCAGGCGACGCTTACAAGCAGACCCGTGAGGAGGGCATACTGGAGAAAGGGATACTGTGGTAGATCCGCAAGAAAGGCGCTCATTTTTATCCTCTACCCCCTTTAAACACCGTGATCGTGACGCACCATGCGGACATACGATCCATAGAGGGCGCTGATCACCTCGCCCGTAACGGCGGTGGTGGGATGCATCATTACCCGGCGATTGACGCAGATCACACTCTGCACATACTGGGAAACAAATCCCAGGTCGTGGCTGACGACGACAACGGTGATGGTCTCGCTCATGGTGTTGAGGAGTTCAAAAAGCTCCGTTTCCACCGCCATGTCCACGTTGGAAGTTGGCTCGTCTAAGAGGAGCAGTTCCGGTTCCGCGGTCAGGGCGCGGGCAATGAGAACCCGCTGGCGTTGCCCCCCGGACAGGGCCATGAAAGGACGATTCTTTGCCCTGTCCATCTCCAGTTTATGCAGGGCTTCCAGGGCGATCTCCTTGTCGGCTTTTCCGTAGGGACCGAAACGCACACCGTGGCCAAGGCGGCCCATGAGGACGACATCAAGAACGCTCACAGGAAAGTTGGGATCGAACTGGACGTATTGGGGCATATAGCCGATGCGGGGGCGGGCCTGCTCGGGAGGCTGTCCGAAGACCTCAATATTCCCCCGGGAAGGTTTGAGAAGCCCCAACAGGAGTTTCAGCAGGGTAGTCTTCCCGCCGGCATTCGGACCGACAATGGAGATGAAGGTCCGTGCCTGAATTGTAAAACTCACATCCTCCAGAACAGGCGCTCCGTCATAGGAAAAGGTGACGTCCTTAAATTTAACAACTTGATTTCGATCCATTACTTAATTTTCCACCATTAGTTTCTCGACTATACTTTCCCCTCTCAGAGTTTCCTTGTTTCCCTACCCTTCAAGGGGAGGGTCGGGGTGGGGATGGGTTTGTGCCGCATTTTCATCCATCCCCCTTTGTGACGGCTGCCCGTCATTTGTGCTTTAGCGCAGCCCTTGCTCGACAGCGGCGGCGATATTGTCGAGATTGGCTAAATAATCCCTGGACAGAGGATCGATGGGAACCACGACGCCCCCGATGGCTTTCGCTACTGCCTCGGCGCTCCTTGCCGAGAACTGCGGTTGTACAAACATGACCTTAACCCTGTCTTTCTTCGCACGGTCGATGACCTTGGCCAATTGCCTGGCCCCCGGTTCCTTGCCTTCGATTTCAATGGGGACCTGAATAAGACCATAGGCATCGGCAAAGTATCCAAAGGACGGGTGAAAGACATACATCTTCCTCCCCTTGAACGGGGCAAGAGAACGGGAAATCCTGGCATCCATCCGATCCAGATCGGCATCGAAGGCACGCAAATTAGTCGCATATTCTTTTTTGTGGGCGGGATCCAGGCGGTTCAGGGCATCACAGATATTCCGGGCCTGGATCTTGACGAGCTTCGGCGCCATCCAGATATGGGGGTCCGGCGTTTTTTGGTCTGCTTTTGCAGGGGAATGTGTTTCGTTGCCCCCTGTTCTATCGTTTTTTCCATGTCCTTCGCCGTGTTCGTGATCATGGCCGGCGAGATAACGGTATGTGATTCCCTGCTGGGTCTCCACGATTACGAGCTGCTTATGGGATTGCCTGATTTTTCTCAAAACGCCCTTTTCCACGGGCACGCCAATGGTGAAAAAGGCCATGGCCGTGGCGAGTTTCGCCATCTGTTTCGGCGTCGGCTCGTAGCTGTGGGGAGACTGCCCGGCCCCGATGAGGACCTCGACATCTACATGAGACCCACCGATGCGTTCGAGAAAATAGGCCTGGGGAAGAATGCTCACAAATACGGGAATTTTTGCTTTTTCGCCTTGTCCCCAGACCAATTGGGAACAAACCAGCATGGGAACAATAATCATTAAAAAGACCAGACTTTTTTTCACATTCATCCCTTTGCCAAGCATGGATTATCTATTGTTCGTCCCGTTTAATCTACTTTCGCACACTCGATAAAGAGTTCATCGCAATCCTCACAGCGCTTGACGGCGTGGTGCCGAGCAAAGCTCTGCCAGTGCTCCTTTTGCTTTGGCGTCAGGAGACCCGTTCCGTTGCACAGTGGACAGGCGCTCTCGAGGGCCGTCATGATCGCCGCCCGGATGAACTCCGAACGGTTGGGTATGTTCTTGATGACCTCCAACATGTCACCATTTACCTTGAAGGTGATGATTCCTTCTTTCTTTTTCATGGATGCACTCCCTAAGAATAGTCGCAACATATTACTTAGTAATACCGTCCATGTCAAGTTTTCTCGGTCATTTTTATTTGTCAGTTCATGGGATCACGATAATTTAGCTGCGAGGACTGCGGAATTTAATGATCAATGGCGGCAGGAACCAACTTTTTGCGAGAACGTCACTTTTGAGCGGTCTCGTTTTTCAACTGTCTCACCAAAAAGCTATCCAGTTGGTTGACGAAGGCATGGCAGTCTTTTTTGCTGAACATAGATGGACCGCCCGTCATCATGCCTCCGTCTCTCAGCTCATACAGCAGGTCGCGCAACGCCAGCCGGTCCTTGATGTTGTCCTCCGTATAAAGCTTGCCCCGATAGTCAAGGGCAAAGGCCCCCTTGGCAACCACCCGGTCGGCAAGGGGGATATCGGCCGTTATCACCAAGTCTCCCCGCTGTGCCAGTTCAACGATGTGGTCATCGGCAATATCAGGTCCTTCAGGGACGATGATGCTTGAAATAATGAAGGAGGATTCATGTTTCAACTTTTTGTTGGCCACAAAGACCAGGGGCACTTGCAAGCGTATGGCGGCCCTGATCAGCAGCCCTTTGACTGCACTGGGAAATCCGTCCGCATCGACATATATCTTCAATTTTCAGGTATCCATAATTTCTTTGACTCTACCGACGATGCCGCTTTGCAGGCGTACCTTGATCCCGTGGGGGTGGGTGGGTGATTTCGTGAGAACATCTTTGACGATGCCTTCAGACAGTTTACCGCTGAGTTGGTCCTGCTTCTGGACGATCTTCACATGCACTCCAGATTTAATGTTTGATCGACTATTTCCATTCATAAGTATACCCTTGAAATTTCGAGATTATCCGTCAATAATCATTACCGCCTCGCATGCCATCTTCACGCTATCTTTCCCCGTGTCTCAAGCACAAAATGTTAGTCTCATTTTTCTGGCGTGAGGGCGTGCTTAACCGGCGGGTGGTGCTTGACATATATCCCCAGCCATCGCCAGGAGTGCCGAACCGACGGCCTGCTTGTGCTCCAACATTACCAGGCGAGCAATGCTGCCGGGGCCGAACAGAAGTTCTCCTAACCCGCTTGCATCTATTTCAAGAAGGACCGCCAAAACCCTGGGCCCGTGACGGTGGAGCATTGCCTCAACGTTCCGGTAAAAGCGCTCGGCTCCGTCGTTTGCCAGGAGAAGCAACCGGGAGACGCGTACCCCCCGCGTTACACCGATTTGCCTGTCTGCCATTCGGAGGCCTCGCCCCTCAGAGGCTAGTTTTCGCTCCGCACTCTCCAAACCACGGATCAATTGTCCGGCACCGTGTGCTTTCCGCAGTGCCTCTGCCAGTTCCAAATTCAGTCTGGCCACCGGCACATCAAGCTCGCTTTCCCTCCACAACGGCTGTGTGTTAGCGGTCAGGCTGCGGAGTAGTTGCGGCCCCCGCGGATCGGACTCGACCAGCTTTGGCAAACGCAGCGCTTTATTTGCAGGAGTATCTACTCGCATGATTATGCTTTCTCATCCAACATCGCTATCGACGGATATGGTAGGTCTGCTTCTTAATAGATCAGCACTAGACAAGAATTCTTTCTGGCGCGACTATAAGAAAGATTTGGACTATCCGTCAAGACAAAAAGATCTTACGTTTAGGCTAATATGGATAAAGATTTGCTTTCCCCGTTGACTAAGTGTATGAAGAGCAACTTGGTGAGTCCATATATCTGTCCTGTGCACCCCCGTAGTATCCGGGTTGACTACTGCATTATCGCTACTGCACTCTCCTGAAACCAACAAATGATCGGATAAAAAGGCCATGACATTCAAAGAATTAAGCATCGATAAAAGAATTTTGAAGGCAATTGCGGAAATGGGATTTGAAACTCCGATGCCCGTTCAGGAAGAGGTAATCCCTTTTCTATTGAAGGAGACAAGGGACCTCGTCGCCCTTGCTCATACGGGAACAGGCAAGACGGCAGCATTCGGGATACCCATCATTCAAAAGGTCGATCAATCTTCATCGAAAACACAGGCCCTGATCCTGGCCCCCACCCGGGAGCTTTGTATGCAGATAACCGACGATTTAAGCCACTTTGCCAAACATATGGACGGTTTGAATATTGTGCCCATCTACGGGGGGGCCAGTATTCTGACCCAGATCAGGCAGATTGCCGCGGGCGCACAGATAGTTGTGGCCACCCCCGGCAGAATGCTTGATATGCTGAAGCGGAGAAAGGTTGATGTTTCCGCCATCAGTTGGCTGGTCCTGGACGAGGCAGATGAAATGCTGAACATGGGATTCAAGGAAGATTTGAACGCCATATTGTCCGGGACTCCAGCCAGTAAAAGGGTTTTGCTGTTTTCAGCGACCATGGCCAAGGAAATTGAAGGTATCGCCCAGAGTTATATGAAAAACCCCGTGGCGATTACCATTGGCGCCAAAAATACGGGGGCGGAAAATGTTCACCATCAGTACTATGTCGTCCATGCCAAGGACCGATATATAGCATTGAAAAGGATTGCTGATTATTATCCCGATATATATGCGATCATTTTTTGCCGGACAAAAATTGAAACCCAGGAAATTGCCGATGCCCTCATCAAAGACGGCTATAACGCCGACTCCCTGCACGGCGATCTTTCGCAGCCCCAGCGGGACAGCGTCATGGGCCGCTTCAGAAGCAGAAATCTGCAAATGCTCGTGGCAACCGATGTTGCGGCCAGAGGAATAGATGTGACGGATTTAACCCATATCATCAACTATAACCTCCCCGACGATATTGAATACTATACCCACCGGAGCGGACGCACGGGCAGGGCCGGCAAATCAGGCATTTCCATTGTTATTGTCAATTTGAAGGAAATTTTCAAGATCAGGCAGATTGAAAAACAGATTGGGAAGAAATTTGCGGCCGTAAAAATCCCCACGGGCAGTGAAGTCTGTGAAAAGCAACTCTATCACCTCGTTGACAAGATGAAGAACACCGAGATTCAGCATCAGGAAATCGAAGCCTTTTTGCCGGCGATCTATGAACAGCTACAAGGAATCGGCAAGGAAGAAATCATCCAGCGCTTTGTCTCAGCCGAATTTAATCGCTTTTTAAGCTATTACCGGGATGCCCCCGATATCAATGTTGAATTGAAAAAAAGGGAAGGCAGCTCCGGCGTCGCCCGTCTGTTCGTCAATATGGGGCTGATGGAAAGATTCACGCCGAAAAGTATCAAAACATATCTCGTGGAAACGTCAAAAATTGCGGATCTTCGTATTATTAATGTTGATGTCATGAAAAGCTGCTCTTTCTTTGAGACGGATGCGGGGCAGGCAGCTCCTCTGATTGCGGCATTTAAAAAAGTTGGATTCAAAGGCCGCCGGGTTCATATCGAGTATGCCGACCGAAAATACAACAAGGAAAAGGGAAATAAGGGCTTTTCAAAAACCCGAGATTTCTCCTTCGCGAATAAAAAAAGAAAACGGTTCTAGACCGTCCATATCGGACCTGATTCCGTTTCTAAATCAAAGATGAAATCAAGGCGGCAAGGAAGAGGCGACGCAGGCGTATTGTTTATACGTCGAGGAGCCGATGACGATGCCAACGCAGATATCGCTTTGATTTAGAACCGGAATGTCATCCTATTCCATCTTGAACCAAATATAGGTCGTCCCGGAAATCTCCGCCTGGTGGAGGTCGTGGACGACATTTCTGAACAAGGCCAATCCCAGACGGTCCAGCTCCGGTTCATCAGCCGCCATGAGATTTTCAGGCATTTTGACATCTTCCAGGTTGGCAAGGCGCTTGCCATAAATCATCTCTACGTGCAGTTCTCCTTCGTAAAGATTAATCCGCAGCGCCAAGGCGTTATCCTCTTCGCCTTCCCCCGAACCGGTAATGTGAACAAAGATTTCTTCACAGGCCAACTGGAGGCGAAGGATTTGTTCCTGTGTGATATCAAGCTTGTCGCCAACCTGGGAAATATGATCTGCCAGAACCGGCAGATTGTCCAGTCCGGCCGGGACCGTGGTCGTATAACCGCGCCTTTCCGTCAGATGGAAAAGCAGACTCAGGATAACCGCCGTCAGACCTCCGGCAGCAACGCCGCTATTCAAAAACACACTCAGGGAAATGGGGAAAAGATTGGGAAAGAATCTTCCCGATTCCGCAATCAAACCTACGCACAGGGAAATACCGAGGAGCAGGCCCGAGCGATGGGTGATGCCTCGGGAAAATACGAGCTCCAGCCCCGATGGTATCATCATGGCGGCCAATCCCATCAGGAAACCGCCAAAAACGGGAGAAGGCAGGTTGACCAAGGCCATACTCAACTTTGGGGAAAATGGCAGGGCGATGAGCATGAGCGCGCCGCAGACGCCGACGGTGCGACTGGCCACACCAGTGATTTTTTGCACGGAGAGATTTTCCGAGTAGGTCTCGTTGGGGATGGTCCCCATGAAACCGGTGATGACGTTACCCAGGGCGTCGCCGTACATGGTCCCTTGGACAACCTTGTAATTAATGGGGCGGGGTTGGCGATGGGATATCTGTTGCACGGCCATGCTGTTGCCGATGGCCTGCACGCCATTGATAACTGTGAGGACGGCCAGGGCTGCAAACAATGGTAAATAATCGATATTAAGATCAAAGGTTAAACCCGGCCAGGAGCCCGGGAATGCCCCCAGCCAGGGGTGGGCCAGGAGATCGTGGAATTGAAACTGCCCCAGCACCCGAGCGGTAAAGAGACCGCCGGCCATGCCGATCAGGGGGCACCAGAGCCTCAGGAACCTGTTGCCAAAGAGGGACAACCCCAGCAGGATACTCACAGCGGCAAGTCCCGTGAGCAGGTTTTCCCAGGAATTATAGAAGTTGCTCCCTTTTTCGCCTACCCACTCCTGGATGCCTACGGGCACCAGACTCAGGCAGACGAGGAGGAGGATCGCGCCGCCAACGGTGGGTGTGACAATATGGCGCAAATGGCGCAGGAAATAGGCCATCAGGATCTCAATGGGGGCCACCAGGATGCTCAGAGTGGCCAAAAGGGGAAAGCCGCCCGCCCTGATGGTTTCTATGCTGCCGGCCATATAAGCGGCCGAACTGCCCATGAACAAAGTATAACCTGCGCCGAACCGGCCTAACCGCAAGACTTGGATCATAGTGATGATGCCGGAGGTGAACCCGGCGGCGCAGGAGGCAAAAAGAATGTGTTCCATGGGAGCCCCGGCATGCCTGCCGATGATCACCGGCAGCAGCGATATCTCGCTGTAGACCAGCATCACATGTTGCATCCCCATTATAATGGCCAGCCACAGGGGTGTTTTGTCATTAACTTCGTAAAGGAGATTGTTGGACTTGAGGCTCATTGAAGACAAACCGTCCTGCCACTTTTTTGAATATACCGTACCACATGCCTGATGTGATGATAAGAAAAATGAACTCCTCCGGATTCTCCTCGGTCTGTAATAATTTTACGGGACTGACGCAAAACATCGTAAAAAACCCTTCATGACCATCGTGAAATAAATGAAGTCCATATGCGATCTTGAGATCACATCAAGCAAAGACGGTAACTTCTGGCCCGTCAGGTAATATGTATTCTGATTTGTAAATCACTGTTAAAAACAATTCGCTGGTTTTTCTGGATTATTTCAGCTCTTACACATTTCAGTCGTAAATTATTAAGGAGCCCGCCAGTAGGGAAGGCCTTCCCTACATCGCAGGAAATGATTCCATAGTTACTGATCTATAATCCCTCCGAGCGCGTTGAACGCACCATCTTGCCCGCATAAATGTTCTATAATTTTAGCATGTTAACATTTAATGTTTTTATCTTGGTGGTTGGCATAGGGTTTGCTGGTATAACAGGCCGGCTTTCTAAAGGTTCTCAGTAAGATCATAAAAGCTACAGATGGAGGAAGAAACAACAATGGCAAAAGTGCAGAAATCAACGGATTCTTCGGGATTAGCGGAAATTGTCGACCGTATCCTCGCCAAAGTAGGGGTATCCCCACTATCAAGACAAAAAATTGGGCTGTACTTGGTGCGTAATCAGGCCGTCTGTTTTGTTTGTAGGCTTACACGTTCTTTGGCATAAATTCCATAAAGGGATTTATAAACCAGAGATTCATGAACTCTCTCAGTTTTGTAGAAATGGAAGTAACTTCTTGTGGCTAACCAAAAACGGATAACCCCTCTTTTTATATGGTGCGCCCAGCAAGATTCGAACCTCCGTCAAAGAGGTGGTTTTTTCAAGATCTCGTTATATTACCTTACACAGGGACGCCAGAATATTCCCTGATACACCCATATTTCCCCATTTTGTCTCAACCCAAAGGTCGGGGTCGGGGAAGATATCAATGCGATGCTTGCATTTCGGACAAGAAAGACCATATCCATACCGCAAAACTGCAAACTCCTTTTCACAGTACGGGCAAATGCCTGTGTCCTCCATAAGTCCTCCTTTTGAACGTCTTAATTCACGCATTTTGCCGCGCTTCGCGGCATCCAAACTCATGGCAACCAAAGTCGGGTGCACTGAAAACCTATTTTTCTGGAGTGGGGGGATACGACGGGAGGGCTTATTTGTCAAGAAGATTTTGACGGCAATTATTTTATCGAAATGGTGTGATAAAAGCTAATAATGTTGCCTATAAAACGTTCGTAATCATCGGCACGAATAACGGCCATACAACGGTTTTGATTGATTCTTTGATTTCAGGGGAAATATTTTCCATAGTAGGTAGTATACTCTCAAGAGTTGCCAATGGAGGTTCTTTTCACGTTCCACAGGGATGCAAGCAACCGAAAGGGTTTGTCAACTCAGTTTGTCGCGTCAGCCACGCATAGTATCAAGATGAGCCACGCCACGATTCATATATGAGAAGTCCACCATGACTAGGAAGAAAAAAGATGTTCCGAAAAAGATTGACGAACTCTTTCATGCCTGTTCTGCCTCATGAGGCGTAAGGCGATGTCTGATACCATTAGTGATTCTGACGTTTATGCGATCTTGAAAATCAGTAATCTGATTTTTTGAGCTCTTCTTCCTGCTATACGTAACAAAATGATGGTTGACAGATTTTAGGTAAGCGGTAATTATCTATCTGTTTTTCTTATTGAAACATTTAATAAGGAGACAGAGATGACCAGCAGAAGCTTAGATTTTCATCAGACAAGGCTTCCTCCGGCTCTTCTCCCGGAGACCATCTAATCAATGCTCTTCATAGGTCTATTTGATGTCGTAGAAATGCTGACGTGATACACCGTTGATCTTGCAGGCTTGAGAGACGTTCTGAAGATATTCAGCCATCTCTATTAAACTCTGCTTTTTTCTGATAAGCTTTTCCTGGGTGGTCATGATTTATTTCCTCCTTGAACTTGATCGCTGCTAACAATCCAGGAGGTAATCTGACCACCTTTTACAACTGATTGTCAACTCAAATTCGTCTTCTCCCAGCTCATTGAATGACCGTCCTCCCGCTCCTGAATCTTGGTTGCACTGAAGAACATACAATGGCAGGATTCTAACTTAACATGTGGTAAAAGTTTCGGGGGCAGGTCACCTGTAGGGCAATTTCTAAACCGCTACCTCAAGTTCTCCCTTCACCCGGCTATAGAAAATTGAAGAACCAGGATCTGCTCTGATTGAAGATACAAGTGAATAATGTTCAGCGCCCTGTTCAGAAACCATCCTGGCAATCTCGTAGGACTATGTAAAATCGACTTTAAAGAAGTTATCTTTCGTTTCCGCCTTATTGATAGTCCTTCCCAGAGCGCATATGACATGATCTGCCTTGATGAAGTGGCGATATTCTCCAAGGTGCTCAAAGTCGATAATGTGGCGTTCAACTCTGGAATTCTTAATATCCGTTGTTAATGGTGAGCGCGTCAGAACCTTGATTTTTCAATAGTAATTGTCCTGGATAAGTAGCTTCAGACATTCCCCACCGACCAGGCCGGAGGCACCAAGAAGGAGTACGGATTTGTTATTCATTACATGCTCCCAGTCCAAAGATCTTTCAATCTTTTAATCTGTATTAAGAAATTGCCATGATTATTTTGAAAGTCCAAAACTTATCTCCTGAAGCATGAGATGAAACACGTTATGGCGCATCTCCGTTATGGCTTCCAGTTTGGCCATGATCGTTGATCCTGCAATTTAATCAACTCCCGATTAAATTTTTCATTACCAGAAAAACGCAGGATCCGGCGCTTTTGGCGATAAAACGCACTGGGGTTCGTTTTTCATGTCAAAGATTTATGCCCTGCATACAGGAAAATCTTGGATTCTCCTTCTTCTATGGATAAAATGGTCCCTTCTTCAACCAATAATCCCAGGACTGAAGAGGTCATGGAAAGCAGATTCCGGTATGTTCCCAAGAATATTGATTGTTGCTGCAATTGAGTGCATATTTCGGAAAAAGTAATTCCATCAGGATTCTGCTTGATCAGGCCTTTCACAGCTTCCTTTGTCCTGCATGGCTCTTTAGATATCTTTTCGTAGTCCATCACCTTTATTTACGCTTTACCTTTAAATCTTTCCTTATAGATGGACATGTCATTACGATCATCAATAATCAGGAGTGTGTTTTCAAGATTTCTTGCTCTTGAAAAATCTGTAAACGGGGTAAATTGTCTTTTTCATGCAAACAGTCGGATTCCATTGAAGCCTCGCAATGGTCATGCAGTTATAATCCAAATTGTCATAAAAACGATCAATTGGTTTCCAACCTGCAGCCATTGCAATTTCTGCCGGTTCTCCCTCATATTTATATTTCATGTGCCATCCCCCTAAGCGCATTATAAAGTCTGTAAGAGGGTCCCCAAGAACCATTTTATTTTTCACCATGCTAAACACAATGATTCCACCCCAACGAGCATAGACAGTCAGGTTGCCGATAACCTTTTTGGAAATATCCGATTGTCTTGTGCAAAATATGCCTATCAACAGCAGCATGTCAAATTTGTCACCGCTGAAATCCTGGAGTTTTTTCTCCACGAAAGAGAAGCTATTCAAAAGGCCGTATTCCTTTACTCTCTCCATGCCAATCTTTAGAGCTTCTCCATCAGGATCAAGACATGTTACATGAACCTTCTCAGCCAGATCACGGTTCTCGTTCAGGATTTCGATCGTATCATGACCAGGTCCGGAGCCTATATTCAAAATAGTATATTTATCTTTTGATGACCCTTTACGACTTATTTCCTTTCTGATTACTTCTGGCAAGTACGCCTTTAAGGTGTTCAATCTTTCGTATATGGCTGTAGCTGCTTTTCCTGCCGGGAAATACTTGTCGATATTGTTTGTAATAGGCTTTTTCAGATAGAGGTATTCAAAGGTGAGGGAAGATGTTGGGTCTGCTTGAACCATTTGGGTAATGGTCGAGTTGTCTTTTAAATATAAAAGAACCTCTTTTGCCTGGGCGCTCACAATATCACCGTCAAGAAAACATTTTCTGAGCTTATCCCAGATATCTGGCGGTATGGCATCACGAATTATTACGGCTTCTTGAGTATCTAATGCCCAATCTCTGCCTGGAACGTCCATGAACCCCGAGAGTCTTTCCATTACGAAACCTCCTCAGATATTAATTGACGCCTTTTTATTATTGAGAACGATACTTCTATCGTCCTTACGTAGATCTCGCCGCAACATAAATCAACGGGAAATTGCCTTTGAGGACATGGCTCTTCATTATGGAGAATCCAGATGCTTCAATAAGATCTATGAATGACCTTGATGTAAACTTTCGGTATGCCTTGAAGCCTGTAAAAGTCAGCAGCCATGAAATAAACTTTGTTTTGAAATTTTCAGCGTGGCAGTAAGTGGCTGTGATCAGGACACCTTGCGGCTTGAGAACCCTTTTTGCTTCCTTCAGCATCCTTTCCGGTTCCGGGACCACATGAAGAGCATTCGAGATGATGCAGACATCAAATTTATTATCCTGAAAATCAAGGGAGTATCCATCCTGAACAATGAAACCGATGTTATTGATCTTCAGCTCCTGGGCCTTTGCTGATGCTATCTCGATCATTTCAGGCGATATATCTGTGGCGGTGACTTGTCTGACAACAGAGCTGATCTCCAGAGATATAATCCCCGTACCACAGGCCATTTCCAGAACAGAATCGTCAGTATTCAGGTCTGATTTGATTAGTTTGAGGAGTTCCGGGTATTCCAGGGCAAATCGCTTCATGAAACCATCATAATTCTTTGCGATCTTTCCCCAGTAGGCCGTATTTCGGTTTTGATAGTCAATGTTACTGTTCATGGCTCCGATTTAAGTATAGTTGCCTGAACTCTTCTCATTTCTTCAAGAAGCTCCTGCTTGGTTATGACACCTTTCCGATCAAGAAGATTGGTCAATGTCTCTGACTGAATAACTTCTGACGTGAGCAGCTCTTCGAATGATACGAGTTCTTTGGGGTCAAGTTTTTCAGCCATATCGTGATTCCTTTTGATGATATTAATTACTCTGAAACAAGCTTTACTCCCAGATCAATGGCCTCCTGCATGACTTTTTCATTTAACTTGATCTTGCCGGTATCCATGGCGCTTCCATAGACCATTCCGACAAGCGTGGCTCCTATATATCCAAAGGCATCCTGAAATGTTCTCAGGGCATTGACGCATCCCGAATCGAAGGGATCTTCACCACCATAGGTCATGGCGACAGCGATCCTCTTGCCCTTGAAGGGGTCACTCTTGTAAGCTGACAAGGCAAAACATCTATCCAAAAATATCTTGGTCTGCGCGGACATGGTAAACCAGTAAACAGGGCTGGCAATCACCAATGCATCAGTTTTAATCAGTTTTGGATAAAGCTTCTGCATGTCATCATGAATGGAACAACCCTTGCTTTTTTCCTTTTGACAGGCAAAACAGGCTTTGCAGGGTGCAATGGACTTTTCTTGGAGGTAAATTGTTTCAACCTTTGCTTTGGTTGATTCTGCTCCTTTCGTTATCTGATCTGCAAGAATAGCACTATTGCCTTCCCTTCGTGGACTTCCTAAAATTACCAGAACCTTTTTTGCTATTGCGATACCTCCTTGATTGATTATTTTTGCTGATTCTTCATTTGCTGGAAGCTCTATGTTCAAAACATGTACTCTAAATTCGTAGTAATACTAATCATTTACAAGTGTAAATAATAAACTATCGGGCTTACCTCTCCCATCGAAAACGAAAACTGGCCATTTTGGGATTACTCAATATGCCTCGTCTTAGGGTTAGTAGGCATAGGTCACCGCTGCGCCGCCGGATAACCTGTCGGCATATTTTCCTTCTACCTGCAAACGGAACCCTCTGGACAGCGGCGCGTCAATGCCGGCAAAGCCGCCGAAGACGGTATTGTTTCTTAGGATCGTCTCCCCCGAGGTGAGAGCCAAACCCGCGATGTTTGCGGACGGCGATACCTTTGCTTCCCCATAGTAAAAATAGGGCCCGATATACAAGTTGATGCCCCAGGGGACGGTGGCGTGAAAGCCAATCCCGACATTGACGTCCCAAAGGTTCTTCAGGCCGAGTTCTACCGTAAAGGGTACGCTGCCCTGGATTCCCGAAATATTGTCAGTGAAATCACTGAAATAATAAGTCCCCTGGATAAAAGCACCGATGCCGAATGCCGGATGGACAGGATAAAAGCCTTTTACCCCCAGGGTGCTGAAAAATTTTAAATTATCTTCAAAATCATTCTTGGACGTCGTCGTCGCCTTGGTTGTCGGGCTGAAAGCATCGAAAAGCTTTATCTTCGATAAACCGACCCTGGCGTACAGGTCCCAGTTTTTTTGAAAGCCATAGCCCAATTCGGAATAAATCTGCTGTTGCCGGATGATGTATTCTTCATTATTCTTGAATTTATTCTCCTCAAGCCAATAACCAATGCCCGTATGCAAGCCTCCAGTCGGTCTCGAAACGGGTTGGGGCAGTCCGAATGGTCCGCTCGCGGCGACTGTTCCCTTAATCGTGAGCATGATGACTATGGAGATCACCATGACCTTAAAAGTTTTCGTATGCATGTCTCCCTTCCGTTTCAATCATTTTCCAGCAATCCCGAAACCCCCGCAGGAGGTGGACCGCCCTTCTTGTTGACCATTTTCAGCCGATATTGGACATAGGCGTCACGGACCGCCACATAGGGATCGATGGAGGCCTCTTTCAGGGATTCATAGTCGCCGATCTGCAGAGAGGTATCGTTAATCTTTTCGTATACCCGGGAGCCTGCCCAGACTTCCCAAGGCCCTAAATAGATGGAGGGATACAGAAATATGTCGCCAACTATCCCCACGGTATCTCTGGGACTGGATGGTCCAAATATGGGCCAGTGGAGATAGAAACCCTGGCCCACGCCGTAAATGCCAAGGGTTTGACCAAAATCAGCCGTTTGTTTTGAAAGATTGATCTCCTTGCTTACGGCCGGATCCAGAAGCCCCCCGATGCCCCAGACGGTATTGATGATGAAGCGGCCAAGTTCGGAAGCCGCCCCCGCGAAGTTTGTCTGGAGCAGGGAGTTGACAAAGCGGATCGGGAAACTCATGTTCGAGTAGAAGTTGCTGACGCTGACCCGTGCCAGCTCAGGAATCGCTTTGTTATACCCCCGGGCGACGGGCTTGAGGACCCAGAAGTACAGCTTGTCGTTGAAATTGAACATGGCCCGGTTGAAAGGCTCCAGGGGATCGGCAATCGAGACCTTTTCCCCCTCGCTTTCCTTGTCGGGATCTTCGATGTCCTGATAGTCATCAAGCTTGCCGCTTGCGATTTTGGCGGGTACCGCCTGAGATGTTGATGTCGCAGGGACCTGCTCTGCTTTGGGGGCAGCAGCGGATAGCGCCGGGTCGGAGACGACAGCCGGGTTGTGGGCGCATCCCGCTGCGAGGATAACACAAAGAGTAATCGCAACCAGGTAAGATTTCATGACCGGAAACACCTTTGGGGGCGCTATTGCTGCCCCTTTACTTTCTTCCGCAGGATATCAAGGAGTTCTTCGGGTTTGTTTTTTGCCAGGATGTCGTTGAACTGGGTGCGATAATTCAGCACCAGGCTTATGTTCTCGACCACAACGTCATATACTTTCCAGGAGCCGCCTTTCAGAATTACCTTGTAGGTAATGGGTATTTCCTTCGAAGCGGTGATGACTTTCGTTTGTATCTCCGCCTGGGCACCGGAGATCATGGTTTCCCGCTCATAAACAATCTTTTCGTTGGTGTAGGCAAGAATTTTGTCAATGTATGCCTTCTCCAGTACCTGCCGGAACAGAATGACGAATTCCTGGCGCTGGGGAACGCTCAGGCTGTTCCAGTTCCTGCCCAGGGTACGCTTGCTGAGTTCGACATCATCGAACATTTGTTCATAGATGGTGCGAAGCTTTTTCTTTTTGATCTCTTTGGCAGATTCTCCCTTTAGTTTCGTGTCCCGCAATACATCGAGCACCTTGTTCACGTTGGCCTGCACCGTATCCATAGGCACGCCGGCGTACACCGGCATAATAAACAGAAAGATCATCAGAATCGTTATGGCAACAGTAAGTGTTCTTCTCATGGTTTTCCTTTCTTGGTATCGTTGGGCTCCTCAGGCTTCTTCACATCGCCGAAGGCATACTTGCTGATGAGGCTGGCGATGTCCACGGCGGGTTGCGTTTCCGTAATGGATCCGCCGGGCTTGAGGGGCGCGCCGCCACCACCGGGGTCAATGCTGAGATACATGTCACCGATCAACCCCTCCGTTTTAATGGAAGCAATGGCATCATCATAAATCTTGATATCTTTCTGGATACGGATCTCCACCACAGCCTTCTGGCTTTCCTGGTCCATGGAGAGACGCTCCACACGCCCGACCTCAATACCTGAAATATAGACCAGGCTGCCGGCCCTCAGGCCTGTTACGGTCGTGAAGCGGGCAAACAGGGAATTGGCGTTGTCGCCAAGCAGGGAAATATGACCGAGTTTTACTGTCATATATCCAATGCAGAGGAGCCCGAAGATGAGAAAAATGCCAACCGTGGTTTCCATCGTGTATTTTTTCATTGACTTACCCCCTCACATCGCACCGCAGGCGGGCGATTTCTTTTTGATTGGATTCCGCAGCATCGATGACGGACTCTACTTCCGCAATCGGCTGACCCAGGGCGATTCCCGCCCGGATAAGGAGCTCGATGCAACCCCCTGAAGTTTTCCGCCTTTCCGGACCTTCATAGCCGTCCTTCATGCCTAGTTCCTGAAAATCATGGGCGAAATCATTAAGGATGTTTTCTGCTTCCGTCAGGTCCGAATAGGGGAGGACCGTAACAAATTGATTGGTTTGGCGTCGTGTAGAAAAACCACCAATGGCGCCAAAGTGTTTATCGATATATTTCCCCATGCTTTGAATAGTCCTCTTCGCCGCTTCATGACTTGAGCTGGTCATGATCGCATCCGAATCGTCCAGCGTAAAAACCACCATGGAATATGTTTCCCCCCGTGTCCTCTGGGTCAGCTGAGCATGGTGCATGACCTTGAACTGACGCTTGGAATACATACCCGTTAATTCCTGCTGAAGTCCTTCCAGGCTGCGGATAACTTCATCCTTGAACGGGTGGTCGAAATTTTCCAGCTCCTCCGGAGAACCCTGAAAAACGATGGTCCGGTTATAAAGCGCCAGAATGCGATTGGAGATAAAATACACATCCGGTATCTCGTGGCTGACCATGATCGCCGTAAACCCGAATTTCCTCTGATATTGGGCAATCATGCTCAGGATGGCGTTCTTCCGGACGGGATCCTGGCCGGATGTGGGTTCATCAAACAGGACAATGCGCGGATCCGTAACCAAAGCACGGGCCAGGGCAGCGCGCTTCTGCATGCCTCCGGATAGTTCCGAGGGATACTTGTGGGCCGCATCTTCAAGTTCTGTCTGTTCGATTCTGGCCATCACCCGGCTTGCGATTTCAGTTTTGCCCAGGCTCGTCGTTTCCAGGAGGGGAAGGGCGATATTTTCGAAGACTGTCATGGAATCGAAAAGGGCATTGTCCTGAAACATATAGCTGATCTGCGCAAGTTTGGCCATTCGTTCCGATTTTCTCATTTTGAGCAGGGGTTCGCCCTGGAAGAGAATCGACCCCTCATCCGGCTTGATCAGCCCGATGATATGCTTGAGGAGGACACTCTTACCCGAACCGCTGAGTCCGATAATGGTTGTGACCTGCCCCTCGTATATTTTTAAATTTATACGTTCTAGGATGGTCCGGGAACCGAAACGCTTGGTGACATCCTTGAATTCGATCAACGGAGTGTCCATGGGACTAACCTCGAATGAGTAGAGACGTCACCACGTAATCTGACACCAGGATCAGGACGCAGGAGATCACGACGGCCGACGTTGTGGACAGGCCGACGGCCTTGGCGCCATGACTGTCCGTGCGCATGTGGGCGAAATAACCCTGGTAACAGCAGACGGTGGAGACGATGAAGGCGAAAACAATCGACTTGATGAAACCGTCCGTGACATCTTTCATATCCATGCTGGTCTGAACACGATACACATAGGTACCGGCATTTGCACCCAGGAGCAGGACTCCCGATATGTAGCCGCCGATGATGCCGACGATGTCGAACACAGCTGTGAGGATGGGGAAACTGATGATGGATGCGACGATTCTCGGACTGATGAGGTAGCGGAGCGGATCGATCCGCATGGTGTCCAGGGCGTCAATCTGTTCGGATATGCGTTGAATGCCGATCTCTGCGGCAATGGCTGAACCTGCCCTGGCGGCAATCATGATGGCCGTGAGTACGGGTCCCAATTCCCTGACCAGCGTCAGGGCGACAAGTGTCCCAAGAGCCCCCTGGGCGCCGAATTTGACCAGGGCCGTGTAGGATTGCAGGCCCAGGACCATACCGGTAAACAGACTGACCAGCAGGATGATCATCGTGGACCTGGCCCCGATATAATAGATCTGCTGAATGATCTTGGACCATTGCTTGGGATGCAGAATCTTCAGGAATGCAAGCATGAAGAAAATGGCCGAAGCGCCTAAATTGCTGACCCAACTGATCGTGGAGCGGCCGATACGGGCGAACGGTTTTGTCAGCAACATGCCAAGCCGCCAGGGGGGTTTGCTTGACCGGAGTTCATGACTGTTTTCATCAAGTGCCATAAATTATGTACCTGCGTTTCATGCCGACTTCGCCCCAAAGATCCATGGGGGGATGCTTCTATGGCGCTCCTTATTAAGGATCAGAGATGTTGGTTGATCAATTTTGACTGATATCCTGCTTTGCCGGAATTTGTCAATTGCTCATTGTCTCGCAGGGAAAGTTTAACCAATAAAAACGAATTGTTTAACACGCGCGACAATAGCTTCCTCCTAACGTCGCGTCTATTACGCAAACGTTGAACTAGACACTATTGCCTGATCTGCCATCTAAGGATGGTTCGGGGCAGATATGGAAATAGGGGCAGTAAATCCAAAACGGTAAAAAATTGGCTGAAATCGGGTAGGAGGCGTGGTCACCCCCGCCGTCCTCCGACACCCCCGTGCCTGCCTGCCGGGACCTGTAGAACGAAAAAACTCGAGAATATCGAGGCTGTAACGAACTGTTACAGGTTCCTTCGTCGGCATCTTCTGCACCCCCGTTGCCCCGGCTTTCGTTTCGGCAATACCGCTAAAAGCTCCTGTGGCAACATCTCAGCGGCAGGTTGGAAACGCTTCATATCTTCACTGGTCAATTCCCGAACTTTCTCTCCGTATCCATTCAGTTCTGGGTGTCGGAGCTCAAATGCCACTAATGTATTGATATTATTTAGCAATTGACGAGACAAAAAGTTTTGTCTCCGTAAAAAACCCTTCATGGACATCATGAAAATGGAATTTTCATATAAACATTCTTACGCTGCCCGCAGGGCTTCGACAATATTCATGCGCGAGGCGCGAAAGGCCGGCAGCAATCCGCCGATGAGCCCCATGATGAGGGAAAATGCCATGGCCTGCAGGACAATGGGCCCGGTGAGGGTGAATTTGAAAGCCAACTCCGAAAAGGTCTGAAAGTTCACTGTAGAAACGGTGATGAACTGCATGAAGGAGGCAAAAAACAGGCCGACAGAGCCGCCGATAAATCCCAGCAGCAGTGACTCCGCAAGAAATGCCGCCAGGATGTTCCGCCTGTGGAAACCCAGGGCTCTCATCGTTCCGATCTCCCCGATCCGGTTGGCGACGGCGGAATACATGGTGATCATGGCCCCGATGATGGCGCCGATCGAAAAGATAATGGTCAGGGACAGGCCAAGGATCCTCAGGAACTTTGACATCATCTCCGACTGGTCGAGATAATACCTCGTTTCCCGTTTGGCCTCGAGGGTCAGCCGCGGGTCCGTCTCGATGGTCCCTTTGGCCGCCGGAAAATCCCCGGGGCTCTGCAATTTGAAAATAACCGCTGAATAAACGGGACGTCGGAAGGCCTGCATGACCTGATCCACATCACCCCATATCTCCGAACTGAATCCCGTGTTACCCGCATCGAAAATGCCTACCACGGTCCAGTTCCTCATCCCCCAGTTCAAGGCTCCCTGTAAGCCGACCCCTTTGAATCCTTTGGCGATGCTGTTTCCCACAATGATCTCCGAGGACCCCATTCTGAACATGCGGCCTGAGACCAGCTTTACCTGTGGACGCAAGGGCATGGAGTTCTCCTCTACACCGCGGACCACGACGTTGGAATGGGCCGATGCTTTCTCATCGCCTTGTTTTTGAAGGGAAATAAGGACCACTACCTCCTTGGCCAGGAGTCGCCGGCCATGCTGATCAATGGCAACCTGAGGAAGCATTTCCACAATCGACGCCTGTTTACGCTCGATGCTGCTCATGACCTCCGATGTGGAGCCCTTGCGGAACACCACCACATTGTCATAAGAACCAGTCTCCACGAGGGTATTCTGCAGACCCTCGGCCATCATCAGGATGGCGGCGAAAACGAATACGACGAGGGCCATGCCGGAAACCGTCAGAATGGTCGTCAATCTTCGCTGCCAGAGATTTCGGATGCTATACGACAGGGGAACAGCCATCAGCCGATCCTCCGCAGCCCATCGGCGATGCCGATACGGATTGCCTGGCGGGTCGGAATGATCGCCGCCAGGCAGCCGATGAGGATGGCGGCCAGAATATCAAGATAGAGTGTTTCCCTAGAGACAATGAAGATAGGGAAAAAGTTTGCGAGGGATTGACCGAAGGCCGCTGCCGCAGGAAAGGTGAGGATCATGCCGGTCAGGCAGCCGGTCAGGCTGATCACGAGAGACTCTCCGAATATCAGGACCGTGATGTCCCGGCCGCCGAATCCCAGGGTTTTCATGATCGCATAATCGCCGATTCGTTCCCGGGTGGTCATGGCCATGGTATTGGCGACAACGGCCATGATAATGATGATAACAACGAAGGATACCATCTGGATGGCCGTGACGATGGCGCCGCTCATGGCGATGAATCCTTGATTAAAGGCCTTCTCCGTCTCCGTCAATGTCTCTGCCAGGGAGTTCTTGAAGGTTTTGTCAACGGCCAGGGCCACATCCGCCGATAAATCCGGCCTGGTGACAGCGATCATATAGAATCCAACCTGATCGGCCCGCGGGGGTGACACCTTTTTGATGGTTTCATTGAGGTAATCCCAATGGAAATAAAACTGGGTTTCATCTGTCGTATCATCCCTGCCTTTATAGATACCCCGGAGGACAAAATCCCAGTTTCCCGGGTAAATGGTGCCTTTCAGGGTAACCGGATCGCCGATCTTCCAGCCATACTTCGCCGCCAGTTTCCTGCCGGCCACAAAACCCTTCCTGTCGGCAAGAAACGCTTTTTTTTCCGCCGGGCTGAGCACAAATTCCGGATAGATTTCGAGATAGGTCCTTGGTTCCACGCAGAAATTCGGGAAAAAGTTCTTTTCTTCGATGTAAACGCCGCCGAACCAGTTGCCGTAACTCACCATTTTCACGCCCTCGATCTGGCGGATTTTCTCATTATAGGAGAGGGGCAGCGTAAATATTATGGAGATGGCGTTTCTGGTGACAAGGCGGGACGTCGAAGCGGCCTCGACACCGGCATACCAGGAGCTGATCACCGTCCGCAAGAGACCGAAGGCCAGAATGGCCACAGCGATTCCCAGGATCGTCAGGCCGCTGCGCAGCTTATTGTGAAAGGCATTTCTAAAGAGGATTTTGAGAATCATCATCGGTCAGGTATCCCTTATCCAGATGCCGGAGGATCTTCGCGCGCTGGGCAGCCCGTGGGTCGTGCGTTACCATGATGATGGTCTTCCCCATTTCTGAGTTGAGGCGTTCCATCATCGCCAGGATTTCCTCGGCCGATACGCGGTCGAGATCACCCGTAGGCTCATCGGCAACGAGGATGGTGGGATCGGTGACAATGGCCCGGGCAATGGCCACGCGCTGCTGTTCGCCGCCGGACAGCTCCTGGGGATAATGATCCATCCGGTGTTCCAGACCAACCATGCGCAGGGCCATCTCGGCATGATCCCGCCTTTCTCTTTTGGAGAGCGATGTCAAATGAAGCGGTAGTTCCACATTCTCAATCGCCTTCAGCACCGGGATCAGGTTATAGAACTGAAAGATGAAACCGACGTGATTGGCCCGCCAATGGGCGAGCTCCGTTTCCGAGAAGGTTGTGATATCCAAATCGCCCACCCGGATGCTCCCCTCATCTGCCTTGTCGATGCCGGCAAGGAGGTTCAGGAGGGTAGTTTTCCCGGAACCGGAGGGTCCCATGAGGGCCAGGAATTCCCCGGACACGATGTCGAAGGTAATATCGAACAAGACCGGGACGACGAGGCTTCCCCGATGATAGGACTTGTAAAGATGCCTTATCTCTACGATGTTTTGCTTCTGTTCAGCCATGATATTTCGCAGGTTAGAAGATACTCATCTTTCCGTGATTTTGATTTTTGATCCATCCTTCAATCCCTTTGAAGGCTTTATGACGGCCCGGTCTCCCGGCTTAAGTCCGGAAATGATCTCCGTCATATCTCCCAGTTTTGAACCAACCTGGATGGATGTTTCCTTAACCCGGTTCCCCTGCAGGAGAAAAACAGATGTCTTCTCGCCCCTCTTGATCAAGGCGGATTGGCTGACGGCAAGGCGAGGCTTCAGCTCCTCGGGTGAGAGCTTCCGGGAAAGAAAGGAAACCTTGGCGCTCATGTCCGGCAGCATGCGGGGATCCTTGTCGAGAAAGCGAACCTTGACGAGGACGGTGGCCTTGCTGCGGTCAACGGTTGGCACAATAGTATAGACCTCTCCCTGAAACCGCATGTTCGGCACTGCATCAAGCTGTATATCGCAGGGCTGGCCGACCCGGATGGAGGCAATGCTCGTTTCCGAGACATCAGCCTCGACTTGCAGGGATTGCATGTCGGCAATCGTAACGACGGCGGCCTTCGCGTTGGCGGCAGAACCCATGGGGGTGACGATGTCGCCAACATCAGCGTTTTTGGTCAAAACAACGGCATCGAAGGGGGCCCGGACCAGGGTATAGTCGAGAGACGCCTCGGAGTTCTGCAGGGCGGCGATTCCTGCCTTAACCGTGGCTTCCGCCCCTTTTACCCCTTCAACGGCCCGTTTGTAACGTGTAGCGGTCACATCATAATCGGACTTGGCAACGAAATTACTTTCAAAGAGTTTTTTGTAACGGGTATACTCCAAAAGGGCGATGTCCCTTTCCGCCTTGGCCTGCTCAAGGGTGGCCCGAACCGTATTAAGATTGGCTGCCGCCTGGTCTCTGTACGCGGTCACATCCACATTTTCCATCCGGGCAATCACCTGCCCCTCTTTGACCTTGCTTCCTTCCTCCACCATCAGCGCCACCAGGCGGCCCGTAACTTTGGAGGCCACTGCTGCCTTCCGTTGGGCGACGATGTAGCCGCTGGCGTTCAATATGGATATCGACTGAGAGGGGTAAACCTGGGAAATGGTCGTTACATCCACAGAAATGGCCGGGGCAATAATGCCGCCAAAGTAAAGACCGGCCGTTACCAAAAACAACAGGATAATAGCCGCGATGACAAGGGGCTTCTTTTTGTATCGGCTGATTTTAACGATCTTTTCCGACTTTTCGATCTTCAGTTTTGCAATGTCTTCCCCAGGCATGACAGGCTCTCCTACACATATACGTGCTTTGCTGAATTCTACACTATCTTTTTTGGGTTCATCACAAGCAGTGTTGTCCCTTGCTCCTGATATGCCAAAGAGAATGCTTGTTCAAGGATCCGGTTATCCTTTGCGTGTTCGTCGCGACGGCGGTGCTCCCTCCATCCACTGCTTGATGCGGTTGGCGTCGCCAAAGCGGGTCAGCTTGCCTTGGGCATCGAGGAGGACAATCAACACGGGGCGCTGGGCGACATTGGCCTGCATCACCAGGCATCGGCCTGCCTCATCGATGAAGCCCGTTTTGGAGAGACCGATCTGCCAGCTAGGGCTCCGGATCAGGCGATTTGTGTTACGGAATGACAGTGTGCGGCGGCCCGAGTGGATCGTGGCCTCGTCGCGAGTAGTGAATTCGCGGATAAGAGGGTAGTTGTAAGCGGCGTTCACCATCCGGGCCAAATTCCGGGCGGAGGAAACGTTGCCACTGGAGAGCCCGGTAGGATCCTTAAAGCGGGTCTCGGCAAGCCCCAGTGACTGGGCCTTGCCGTTCATGGCCTTAACAAAGGCGTCGATTCCACCCGGATAAGTTCGCCCCAGAATATGGGCAGCGCGGTTCTCGGAAGCCATTAATGCCACCAGCAGGGCCTCCTCGCGTGTGAGACGGACGCCAACCGGCAGGCGGGAGCGGCTGTGACGAAGGTTGTCCACGTCTTCAGATTTGATCATGAGCGATTCCTGGAGGTTCATTTGGGCATCCAGCACTACCATGGCGGTCATGATTTTGGTGATGGAGGCAATGGGAACGACCGCCGCCGCGTGCTTCTGAACCAGGAATTCACCCGTCTGCTGGTCCTCCACTAATGCCGAAGCAGAGCGCAGAACGAGATTATGAGGCGCCCGGGTGACTCCAACTGACGCATAGTGCTTATGGGTAACTGAGGATTTCGATGTTTTTGCGAATCCCGTGGTCAACGGAACCCCCAGCATCACCATGCACAATAGAATCACCAAGAATGCCCTGCCATATCTACGCGCCATTATTTCCCCTTAACCTAAAAAATGTCGAAGCCTCTATATCACCGTAACCATTGATGCCATTATCGCAGCCTCTCAAGCTCTGTGCAAAACCATTGATCTGGAGTATCCCGCAAGTTACGCACCTTTTCAATAGAGCGGCAGCACCGACCCATTGAAGAAAATGGCAAAGGCGCCGAGTCCCGCAAGGAAAGCCCCCACGGCTATATATTTGTTCATCTTCAGGAAATTCGCTGCAAAAAGGATCATAATGCACAATCCGAAGGCCAGGCAAAAGGGACAATAGGTATCATGGATCACCTGAAAGCGAATGAGCAAGATTTCCCCACCCAGGGCGCCGGAAATCATCGTGGTCCGCAGATGGCCGACCGGGATCACAAGACGCGAAACGGGCGGCATGTTCAGCGCCAGGAGCGCCGTCATAAAGATGATCCCGACATATTTCAGATCGACGCCCCAAAAAGTTCCCCGCAGAGAGGAGCAGGAGGTATCGCAGACCTCGTAGAAGATCATCAGCCCGACGCCGATGATCGGGAAAATCAGATTGATGATTTTTAATAATTTACCCTGTCTCATCCTCTGACCCCCCACCGATAAGCCAGCAAAAATTCGCCATTACTGCAAATGTTTTAGGGCCTTGAGAATGTCCGTCCCCCCGGCGAAGGCCTCTTTCTTGACTCCCCTGATAATGACGCAGGTCGGCGTCGACTGGATGTTATCCTCCGTGATCAGGACGTTGTACCGGCTAAAGGCGGGTTTAGGGTCAAAGACCGCGTAGGGTATCCCCTTGCCTTTAAATATTTCTTCCAGCTGCTCCTTGGTCGTGACCTGTGTGTTGGCCGCCGCCTCAAAGAGGATATTGCGGACCTTGAGGGCGCGCTCCAAATTGTTTTTCCCCTTCAGGGCGTAGAGGAAGTATTGGGTGTACAAGGGGCTGTAACGGCGGAAGGGGACATCCACCAGGGTCAGGGTGATCAGCTTTCTCTTCAGCAGATCACGTAAAACCGGCTCCACCGGCGGTTCCATGGCCCGGCAGGGAGGACAGAAATAGTCTGTGTACAACCGCACCTGAATCGCCCCCGTACCGTAAGTCGGAAACGGTGCAACCGGACCCTGGGCAAATGAGGCGCCCACACAAATAAATCCAAAGACAGCAATGACGGCAAGAACTCTCCAAGCCCGCTTCTTGCCTCGTATATCCCATGTCCACATTTTATTTTTCGCCGCTCCTTTCACTTTTTTCAATGATCAGGTATTCCATCCCTTATGTTCATCCGCAACAGACCATGATCAGAATCTGTGTGTTTTTCATGGCTTCAGGCGGATCTGTTCGCGGGATACATATGGGGTCTTTTCCACCAGGGTCCGAATCTCGGGGTCGTCGCCAAGCCAGTGACGGAGATTACCTAAAATCGTAGCGGCGTAAGGACTCTTTCTGCCGTCGGCAAGCTGATAATTGACCCACAGACCGTCCTTCGTGAAGGTCACCAGGCCGGCTTCTTCGAGAACCTTCAAGTGCTTGGAAACGGTGGGCTGGGCGATGCTCAGCAGCGCCTGGATCTCGCAGACGCACATTACCCGGGTTTGCAGGATCTTTAGCAACTTCAAACGGTTTGGATCCGATACGGCCTTCATTACCTTGAGATAATCTTTCATTGCTACATCCCCTATATTCTTTTTTGGAGATATACAAGGATGGCTGATGACTGTCAAGCAGTTTTAAGTCCTCCTAATCAGCCAGGGTGGGGCGAGATCGACCATATTATCTTACGCCAACAGTGAGGCGAAGGTGCGCCGATTTATCAAAAAGACTAACGCCTCAATACATCACTCCCAATATATCCGGTCAGATTTTGTTTAGCCTTACCATAGTATCGTAAAAGGAGGCGCTGCCACCCAGGGGGTCCATAACGCAGGTGTTCCTCAAATCCGGATCCACCCACATGGCGGCGTTGGCGTTGAATCCCGCTCCCCGTCTAGGGTCTCCCTTGATGACCTTGCCGTTAATTATCGTGTCTGTTGCCCCCGTGGCCCAGTGGCCGTAACCGTGGGCGAAGGTAACCACGCCGGGCTGGATGGAGGGTGTCACCTGGACAGCGGCAATTATAGGTTTCTTTTCGCCGTTCCCAACGATCCAGATGCCGTCCGGGTTGGTAGCCGAGGAAATACGCACCTTGTCACCCGTCTTGATCTTCAGTCGGGTGGCGTCCCGCTGGTTCACGAGGATGCTGTTTTCCGGATAAATAGCGTCCAGCCAGTAATCAACGATGGTTCGCGATTTGGTCTGGGTCACATCCTTCTGTGTGATCATCCGCAAGCCGTAGCCCTTGGTCAGACCGGCCTTTTCCGGGGTCTTCCCCAGGTTGGTCACAATAGGAACGTACAGGGGGTAGCCGGGATTCGGCACTCCGGTAAATGCATTTTTCGTCTGGGCCGTTTTTTCCTGATATATATTGATCAATTTGCCATACTTATTCGCCACTTGTTCACCCTTGTACTGATCCTTATAATCCTGGAAGCGGCCGCCCCGATTCAATATGTAAACCACTTTCCGCCAGTTCGCCCCGCAGATCTTTTCCCAGCGGACCGGATCGAAAACCGTCTTCGGTAGATGTGCTCGTGAATCCAGAAAGAGTTTGAGTTCCTTATCGTCTGCATCGGGAACCGTCGCGCCGGTGTCGGTGGCGATATTTGCCACCATACGGATGTAGAGGTCATCCCAGCGGGTGAAGTCCTGCCCTGGTCCAAAGCCATCCTTGCCGTAACCATTCATTCCCAGCCGCTCCGCCAGAGCCATGAACAGCGCCTCGAGGCAGCAGGGCATCTCCTCGCCGAAGACCTTGACCGTCTCCGTCAGCGGGGCGATAACAGGTTGCCGGATGGGCTGAACCTTGGTCGGCATATTGGGATGACTGCCCTGGAACTCCCATTTCTCCAGGTAATTTAGTTCCGGGAAGATGTAGTCGGCGTACAGGGAGGTAGAGCCCACCAGGACGTCGGTGCAGAAATAGAGGGGCACCTTTTGCAGGTCCATCAATATCTCCGTGTTGGTCTGTCCCGCGGGCAGGGAAAAATTGGGGGCTCCGTGATAGAGGAACAGGGCCTTGGCGGCATAGGGATACTGGTCCCCCATGGAAGGGATGATCTCCTGATAGATGTCGCTGGCCAGGGGCCACCAGTTCCGCTTCGCCGGATATCCCGCGAAGAAGGTGGTATCTTCGTATTTGATGTCATGGCGGATGATGCTGATTCCGAAATTCCCCACCATGCCGGGGTTCATTTTGCTTATATCAAAGGGCTGCCCCGGCTTGTTCCCGGCCTGACTGAAGGTGGAGGCGGCGATCATCCCGCCTTTCCAGTCGTAGTTGCCCAGGAACAGATTGATGGTCCAGGCGAGAAAGACGTTGTAGAAGCCGTTCGTGTGCTGGGAGACACCCCGGTGAATGTCCAGGCAGGCTCTCTTCCCGTGGGCGGTCAGTTCCCGGACCACGGCTTCGATGTCCTTTTTCGGGATACCGCAGATTTTGGCCCAGGCGTCGAGAGATTTCCCGTTGACCTCGTCGGCAATGATCTGGAGGGGGGTCTTGACCTTCAGACCGTTGATTTCCGTATTGACGAATAGATCTCCGATCACGGGGTTCTTTTCGTCATCAGGGTCCACCGCGACAGGTTTCCCCCCTGCCATGACGACCAGATATTCGAAGGAATGCTCCTTTCCCGCCTTGTCTTTCCGTTTTTCCACGGCCGCGAGGCCGATCTCGTGGGCCCGCAGGAACTTGCCCGGCCTGCCGTCGGGACCGATTTTCACGAGCCAAACCGCATTGGTCATGGTCGGCTCACCGGTCTTATTTGCCGCTCCCCGGTTGGCGTTGGCCAAGTATCCGGCGTCGTAGCGCTTCTCCTTGAGCATCACCTGCAGGATGGCCGAGAAGAATGCCCCATCTGTCCCCGGTTTTACGGGGAGGTAGCGATGAGCTTTGGCGGCCAGCTTGCTGAACCGGGGATCAGCCACGGCCAGTTTGATCTTCCCGGAGGTTATGTTCGGCATAAGCCGGGCGCCACGGTTGGGGGGACCGTAATTGGCATCCAGAAGGTTGCTGCCCACAAAGAGGGCATAGGCGGAGTTTTCGATATCCCCCTGCCAGTAGAACTTCTGGCCGCCGGTGAATCTACTGTATTCATACTGGTCGCTGCAGGCCTTGCTGCCGAAGTAGAGGGACCCCTGACAGACCGTGGTATGGCCGTGAAAATTGGCGGTTCCGAAATAATCGCGGAAAAACCGCAGGGCAAACTCGGATCGTCCCCCTTTTTTCCGTCCCCAGGCGTAGATCATCTGATTGTTCTTCGGTCCCGAATCGGGGTGCTCCGGATCGATCAGATATTGGAGGTTGGCAGCGTGCTTCTTCCGAAAGGCCTCCACCGCCTCCTGCTTGTTCTTGCTTCCGGCGATGGCCTTCGCATCGTCCCCCAGGGCCTTCATGAGCTTCGGATCCCGGAGTGCGTAGATGTCTTTTAACCCCATGACCTGGCGGTTTTCCTCGCCGGGGACATGGCCAAACAGGAGGCCTCCGTTGACAATCTCATCAACGGCCTGGTCGAAGGAGACCGTCAGCCACTTGCTTTCCCCGCGCTTTCCCGCCCGTTTCAGAACCTTGACAACCCGGTAGGGGTCGTAGGTCGTCTGAAGCCCCGCATGGCCCTTGGGGCAAACCGGCATATCAATCGCAGCCGCCTCGGTCATGGGCGTCCGGAAGGGAAGATGGGGCACGGCGACAAAGGGGTTGTATGGGTTCCCATCGATTTTCAGGGCATAGGCCTTCCCATTCTTACGGAAGAGCTTGACCTTGATGCCGCAACCGGTGTTACACTGCAGGCAGGATGTGTAAAGGATGTTTTCGGCCCTCATCAGTTCATAGGTTTCTTCCGGGGTCAGTTGCCCCGCCTCGGCCCGCCGGATCAGGTCGTGAGCCCATTCGATCTCCGTTGCGAGGAGGGCGCCGCCCAGGATAGCGGTGCATTTTACGAAATCCCTGCGGGATATTCCCTTTTTGTCGAGATCTTTCATCGCCGTCACCTCCCTTTACAGTATGTAGAAAACTCTTGGTTTCGTGCTGGAGCTGCCGAAAACAGGCGTTACGCCGGGGTAGGCCCGGACGGCCTGATCCACACTGGATTTCCATTCCGCACTTTTAAGGCGGTAGCCGGCAGCGGCAATCGGGGCGGCAATTTTCCCCGCTTCACTGACTTCCTTGAGGGTGGTAACTTTGTCGGTCTTCATAACCTTGCTGAGGAGGCTCTCCGGATCTTCGGCGTCGCCGAAATAGGTGGCCCTTCCGATACAGGTCGTCACGCAGACAGGAAGAGATCCATTTTTCAAGCGATGGGAGCAGAACTGGCATTTCCGTGCCTTACCTATGGGCAATTTCTTGCCTTCCCGGAACCACCTGCGGTTATACTCCCAGACCGGACCTCGCTCCATATCGGGAATTTCCGGCGTACCGCTGGTGTAAAAAGCTCCGCCGTCGAGATTCCTGGCGCTGTAGGGACAGGCGGCGACACAGCGACCGCAGCCGATGCACTGTTCGTAATTTATCATGACAATGCCGTCCCTGCCTTTCCAGGTGGCCTTGCCAACGCCCTGGTTGGGACAGGCATGGACGCAGGGAGGATCATCGCACTGCTGGCAGGGCCTAGCTACGAAAAGACGTTGCACCTGAGGATATTTACCCTTTTCCACTTCGTACATGGGGCGATAGCGGATTCCAGGGGGAGATTTGTATTCTACCATACAGCCCAGGGTGCAGGCATGGCATAGCATGCAACGCCGCGTGTCGATCAGCATGGACCAGCGCGGGTTGTCTTTCGAAAGCGCCCGCCGGAGATCATCCTGCATGACCATCAACTCGTCTTTTCCCTCGAACATGATGCGTCCCTCCTATTTTTTATGGCAGGTGGTGCAGTTTCCTTTGAAGGTAAATGTCTTTTTCCCATTGTGACACAACCCGCAGGACGCCCCCTGCGCCATTTCCTTCATCGTGACGGTCTTGTGCTTCTCGCCCATCATATAAGGCTCGGGATGACACTGCTCACAGGTGAGTCCTTTCCCGGTATGGCGTTCATGGCTGAAGGTGGCGTCTCCGCCGCTGTTTTTCATGACAATGTCGCCGCCGCCGACCTGTGCTCCCAGGGTCAGGGCAAAAGCAATCGTCATTACTGAAATCACAATGCAAATAAGTTTCTTTTTCAAAGTGTTCCCCCTTTCTGATCTTGAATTCGGCTTTAATATTCCTGATTAAATAAACCCTTAAGTCAATGATATTGAAACAGTCCCTTAGAACGCCCGCTTTTTGATAGATACTACTTTTCTTTTATTATGCATAGATGGTTTTTGTAATTTTCTGAAAGCAATGATTGACTGATTCCGAGAACAATGCGAGAGTTTAAATGGTGATGCTTGAAACGCTTTGGCACAGTCGGGAAAACTGACGGCAAACGGAGAAAGCAAACCTCAACCTGTAGCATCGGGAGAAGCCGGTCTACTCGACTCAAACTGAAAGGAAAAAGGAACTGAAACGATGACTCTTCACCATCCCGCTGCAGCAATGAGGATCCCATGCCTGTAGAAAAAACAAAGGCAACAGGTATAATAATGTTTTGTTTCCGCTGTGTCCCTCTTTCTATCCGTAAACTTTTTTTCACGTCCCTGCTGACGCTGTTCTATTACGCGGCGGCAAAGCATCGACTCATCACGTTGCATAACCTCCATCGCGCCTTTCCAGAAAAGGACATGGGAGAACTGATCAGGATCGCCAAGGGAGTCTACAGGAATCTGGCCATCACAGCGGCGGAGTTCTTCGGTATGCCATCCATCACCCGGGAAAACCTCCACGAATGGGTCGAACTGGAAGGCCTGGAATATTTTGAAGCTGGGATTGCTCAGGGCAAGGGACTTCTCACTATTATTGCCCATTTTGGCAACTGGGAGTTGATGCCTGTCACCGCCCCCTTTTTCCTCAATCCTTCTCATATTATCTATCGTCCCTTGGACAGTCCCGTCCTTGATAACATAGTCGAATATGTACGGACGATCAACGGCAATGTGATGATCAAAAAAGGCGGCTCCGGTAAGCGGATCATGGAATTACTCAAGGATAACCAATCTATTGGGATCCTGAGCGATCAGAACGTGGCCGCCCGGGAGGGTGTCTTTGTCGATTTCTTTGGCCGCCCTGCATGCACTGGTGTGGGGCTCGCCGTCCTGGCCCTGCGGTCCGGGGCGCCGGTCCTGCCAATGTTTATGGCACGGCAGAAATCGGGAAAATACAAGTTTATCCTTAAACCCCTGGTAGAGATTTCACGATCCGGAGACTATGAGCAGGATCTCCAGGAAAATACGCAACGTTTCACCAGGGTTGTGGAAGAGACCGTCCGGGAGTATCCGGACCAGTGGTTCTGGCTCCATCAACGGTGGAAGACGAAAGAGTTGCAGATTGCGGCATGAAAGTCCATGGGACGGCATGTCAGGATATTAGCAAAATGACCGCTGGTGCTGGCGAAGAAGATCCTGATAATGATTGCCATGAGCCCCAGCAGAGAAGCTTGTCAAGGCAATAAGCTGCATCAAAAGTAGTACCCTGCCCGGAATTCAAAACGGTAGTCGTTGGCTTTTTCTCCAAATTCCGTATCCCGGCTTCCTCTGATAAAACCCGCCCGGAAGCGGAGTTCCAGATTGGTAATGCCCGTATAGAGAAGTTCCGGCGTGATGTTGTAGCTCTGGTCATCCAGATTGAACATGACCGTCACGGCAGGAGTAAAATATAGAATATCAAAGGGTTCCTTCTGACTCAGGCGCAGTTGCAGATAATCCTCCATTGGACTGAGTCGTCCATAACCGCCCGTGGCAAGGTTCTGGGCAACATTGAGCATCTGTGAGTTTCCCGTGCTGTTGTAGCGGTTATACCCCTGGCGGATGTAGCTGTAATAATTATTCATGTCCACGACGCTGAACCCCGAACCGTTATGGTAATATTCCAGGATCGTCGTCAGATCAAAGGTAGTCAGGTGGCGGATCCCTATGAGGCTGTTGACTACGTTCTGGGTCCGCGATTGCAGGGTGCCGTTTGCGTCTAAGAACTGCTGCTGGTAATCCCTGATATAGGCCAGCTCGCCGTGGATCTCGAAACTCGTCGTGATATTTCTTGAAAAATCCATACCCATGCGGGCCGTGCGGCTGCCATCGGCGGCAAAGATAAAGTCCAAATCCGTATCATATAGGAGGAGATAAACCTTCCCGGCAGCATTGACGCGGTTGTTCACACCGAAGTCGTCGTTGATATGATCATAGACGGGAATGATGACCGGAGTGAAAGAAAAGGTTTTCAGGGGACCGTCGAAACTACGGATGTAATCCATCGTCGCCATGATGTACCCTTCGATCGGCAGGTCCGGGTCATAGGGATCCTTAGGGCGGTCAATGAAATTCACCGGGTTCCAGGCGTACCCCTTCCCCCACTTCAGGGTTTTCTTGCCGACCTCAAACTTCCAGGAAGGCGATGGTTTCAGGGTTCCGTAACCGTCAAAGATAGCCGTCCGCTCATTACCGTTCGCAAATGACGAGTAGCGCAAGTCCGTGTTGGTTTTTACAAAGACGCTGCCGATGCCCTTTTCGTAGCTCCCCTCCAACTGGAAGCGGCCGTTCCATTCCATCAGGGTCGAGCGGGGGTCACGATAATACTGGAGTTGGTAGAGGGCGGCGTCCTTGTCCAGGACGTTCAGTACGGGGCGTAACTCTACATAGCCGCCGAAATGATAGGGCTTCTTCTCGGTCTCCGCGACATCGAAGGTATAGGATTCCTCGGCAAGGACCGCAGCAGGAAAGGACAGAAGGAGGATCAAAAACAGGATTGCGATTCGTTTCATATGTGCCCTGCCGATGTCTTCGCAAAAAGTCCGGAAATTCCCTCCCCCTTTGATGGGGAAGGTTAGGGTGGAGGGGAAGATGTGGGGTTTTGCGAGTTCGTCAACATTTCGCCCATCACCGCAAAGACTCCAGATTGGGCATGTAGGTCAGGGTAAAGACCTCATCCTTGAAAGAGCGCTTCTTGATCTTCGCATAGATCATTACCGACTTGTAGCCCTTGTAAAGGGGGCTGTCCGTCTCGATGACGGCGGGCCGGACGATCCCACCCCCGAAATCCTTGTGATCCTTGAAGTACAGGGTCTTGATGAGCATGTTCGCCTCCGTGAGGCACTCCGTTTTCATCGGCAGCTTTTTCCCTTTGTCCACCCACATCTTGAGCTGGTCGTAAGCAACATTTTTGTTTTTGGCTTTCAAATGCAGGATATACTCCTTCCCTCCCTCTTCGACCCGGGCGACATCGTATTCTACGGCGTAATCCAGATTGAGGATGTCGGCGTTATTAAAGACTCCCCCGACGACCGACTGGAGGCTGGTGATCCGGATGGGCTTCCCCACGTTGGGGATGTAAAGCCACATGTTGTCGCCAAGACGCAGGGTGCTCCGGCCCTTTTCACTGGCCGGGGCCAAGAAGAGGGCGGCGACCTTGTCCGCCCCTTTTTTTACCGAGAAAAGCGTAAATTCCTTCTTCTTGCCGTCGGGCTCCACGTTGATCAGCTTCCGGTACATCTCGTAGGATTCGGGGTTGAGGTTCCGGTCCACCTGTTTGAGCAGGGCCGTCCCGTCCAGGGCGTAAACGGGAAAGGCCATCAGCAGGGTTATAAAAAAGACGATCGTTTTAAGCATTTCGGAGCCTCCTTTAAATTTTAGACATGCCGCAGAGCGACAATCGGTTCCATCCGCGAGGCTTTGAAGGCCGGTTGCAAGCTTGCGACGACGGATACCAGGATAACGATCACGGCAATCGTCACAAAATCCATCGGGTTTACGTAAGCTTGCAGGAGTAGTCCCTGCTGTTGACCGAAGTTAAAAGTAATATGGGCAACATTCAGGATGAACAGGAGGAGCAAGCCCACCCCGCCGCCGATGATGGTTCCCAGAACCCCCAGGGACAGCCCTTCCATCATGAACAATAAGAGGATCTTGCCCGGGGGAGTGCCGATGGCGGCCATCGTCCCGATCTCCCTGATCCGTTCGTAAACGGCCATCATCATCACATTCAGGACGCTGATCAACACCAGGGCCACCAGCATCAGTTTTATGAAGAAGGTCATGATGTCGAGCATCCGGGCAATGTTGAAGAAGGGCGATAACCCCTCCCACGTGTGGATCTCCAAGGGGAATTTATCACCTTTCCGGAATTCCGTCTCTAATTGTTTCCTGATATCCTGGAATGCCGGCTGCAGACGGTCGAAATCTTTCAACCTTACGGCCACCTCGCTGATTTCCAACTCCGGCATGCGTAGAACCTCTGCGGCGTCTTCGATGTGGACATAACCGTCCCGTCCCCCGGGACCGGTCACACCTTCCATGATGCCCGCCACGACAAACTGCTTGCCGTTGACGGAACCATCCTTGTTTGTCGCCACGATCACCACCGAATCCCCCACTTTCACCTTCATCCCTTTGGCAAGTAAGGCCGGGATGAGGATCTCTCCCTTGGCGATGGTTTTCCTGCCCTCGGAGATTCGCGAGGTCAGGAGGGGGACCGTTTTAAATTCCCGGTCCGGATAGATGCCGTTGAGACGGATGTTCGTCGATTCGACAAAGTTGCTGAAGAGGCCGCCGAATTTCAGACGGGGCGAAGACGCCTCAATATTTTTTTGACTTCCGAGGATCTCGTCAATCCGGGCGGCAGTCTTGGCATTCAGGTTCAGATTCAGCGGGAGGTTATCGATGGAGGCAACGTAGCCCTGCTTGTGAATCTGGATATGACCCAGCATGGCGTCGGTGATCTGGCCGATCATCATGGCCTTGAAAGACCCGGAAACGGCTACAAAAACCAGGACAAAAACGACGCCGACCGTGATCAGAGAGGCTGTTAGCAACGTGCGGCGCTTGTAGCGCAACAGGTTTCGCAGGGCGATTTTAAAAAGATTCATCATGGCTCATCCCTCCCCGTTCCCGCGGCTTGCCAGCAGGCCGTCTTCCAGCCTGAAGAGGATCTCCACTTCATCGACGAGTTTCTGGTCGTGGGTGGAAAAGATAAAGGTGGTCTGGAGTTCATCACGCATCTTCTTCATCAACTCAACAACCGTATGGGCGGTCTTGGAATCAAGATTGGCCGTCGGTTCATCGGCCAGGACCACCTTGGGGCTCGTGACCAATGCCCGGGCAATGGCCACCCGCTGTTTCTGCCCCCCTGAGAGTTGGTCCGGACGTTTGCCCGCCTGGTCAGCCATGCCTACAGCTTCCAGCAGCGCCGTGACACGTCGGCGTCTTTCTTCCACGGGGATATTCTGGACCATGAGGAGAGGATATTCGATGTTTTCGTAGGCCGTCAGGACGGGCAAAAGATTAAAATCCTGAAAGATGAAACCGATGTTGGCCCCCCGAAAGGCGGCGCCCTCCTTGCGGTCCAGTGCCCCCACGTCTGCCCCTGCCACGGTCATCCGGCCGGACGTAGGTGCATCCAGACAGCCGATGAGGTTCAGGAGGGTCGTCTTGCCGCTGCCCGAGGGCCCGACGAAGGATACGAAGGAGGCCGGTTCGATCTCGAAACTTATCCCACGCAGAGCCGGGACAATCATCTCCCCCACCCGATAATCCTTGGTGATATCTTCAGCAACAACCAGACTCATTTCTTTCACCTCTCAAGATAACAACTGCCACCAGCCTTGCCAGGGACCGGAAAAGGCCGCTTCGGCAATCATGACTGTTACAATTATAACGCCCATCACCAATAAAATCAAAGATTTAGTTTTCATAATCTTTATCTACAATCGCCTCAGGATATCTGCGGGTTTCATCTTTGCCATGCGCCTCCCCACGAAATAGCTTGCCAGGCCACCCGCAAGCAGGGAAAGGGCCAGGGCGGCGGCGGTCAAGCCGGCAGAGAAGCTGACGGGCAGGCGGATCATCTGGGCGGCAGCCCCGGTCTCTTTGGCAAAAGCGGGCAGAAGGTTGACCTCCCAAGGGGTTGTAACCGGAATAGAAAGATAACCCAGAAGATAAGAGATGAGATATCCGGCGGCGACACCCACGATCCCCCCTATCAGGGATTGAAGAAAAACCTCTCCCATGAGTTGCTTCTGCACATCCCCACCGGTCCAGCCCACGGCCTTCAGAATGCCGATTTCACGTGATCTTTCCACAAGGTTTCCCAGCATCGTTTTAATGATGAGAAAGACGGCCCCGGCCAAGGCTACCAATGAGACGACCAGGGAAAATTGGTCGGAAATCCGGGAGATGCCTCCCATTACTTCTAGGATAGCGTCGGAACTGACCACGGAAATTCCCGGCATGGACTGCATAATCTCTGTTTTCGTCTGGTTCAGGCGGGACGGGTTCTGCAAGCGGAGATAAACGAGATTCACACTTTTAGATTCATTTCCCACCAGGTCCTGGGCGTCGGCCATAGGCAGGTAGATATTCGCCGATGCGATCTGGGCGCCTTCCCGGATCTCCAGAAGCCCCACGACTTTAAAAGACCGGCTGCCGATGGTAAACTTGTCGCCCAAGCCCGTGTTGTGAAACTTGGCGTAGTGCTTTTCCAGGACAACCTCGCCCTTTTTATCAGGGAAACGCCCCTTAGCCAGCCATTCTTTAATATGGACCGGCCCCAGGCTCGGCTGAGACAGGTCTACACCCATGATCGTCCGGAACCCGCCCTGATCGAAATCCCAGAGGAGAAGTGATCCGGCCATGGCGTCGATACCGGGAAAGATCCGGAGTTTATCGAGATCGTCAGTGGAAAGAAGCTGATTTGAAAAAGGAAGACGTATCCCCCGCATGGAGGGGCCGGCCTGTGATGAGTTCACGGCGCGCTTTTCCGCCCGCTGAACCACGAGATCCGCTCCCAGATTTTTGAAGGGGAGGCTCACTGCCTGCTGGTAGGCCGTCGAGACGGCGTTAATAGAGACAAAGAGGGCAATCCCCACGGCAATGCCCAGGATGTTGACCAGTGTCCGGTGACGATGATGGCGAAGTTCCTTCAAGATATAGGCATAATACATAATCACCTCACCTCTGACCGGTAGCCAGATCCAACGCCCCGCGCAGATCGTCCAGGGTCCATTTTCCCTGGAAGAAAGCGGGTCCCGATCCGGTCGGAAAGCCGACAAAGGAAATATCTTTCCCCTTCACCTTCAGGGTGGACTTGCCGTTGATCCAGATGATCAGGGGGACATGCTGGCGGATGCCCTTGCGCGCCATGAACGCTTCCCCGTCCGGAGTTTCAAAATCATGCCAGGAGACGTTAATCTTCTTGCCGTATCGATTGCAGAGATTCTGGATCTCTTTCACCGTCGGCATCAGGGGGCCGTGGCTCATGTAGAGGATTTCCACGGAAACGCTGGGGGCAGCCGGGATATTTGTGGGAATGCAAAAAAAGAGTGACAGGATCAAGCCGCACAAGATCATTTTTTTCATGACAACACCTCTCCGTCCTGCATGCGCAGGACGCGATCGGCCGTTTTGGCCAGTTCCGGCTCATGGGTAACCATCAGGATGGTCATGCCTTTCTGTCGATGCAAGTGGTTCAGGATCGCCATAATGGCGTCGCCCGTGGCCGTGTCCAGATTGCCCGTCGGTTCATCGGCGAAGACGATCTTGGGGTGATTGATCAGGGCGCGGGCAATAGCTACCCGCTGTTTCTCTCCCCCGGAGAGGGCGGCCGGCAGATGTTCCAAGCGGTGTGACAGTTCCATCTGGTCGAGGAGTTCCGTTGCCCGCCGCCGGCGCTCCGCTTCGGACATTTGCATGGGAAAGAGCGGCAGGGCCACATTTTCCCATGCCGAGAGCGTGGGAATCAGATTGAAGGACTGGAAAATAAAGCCGACGTTCTCCCGGCGGAAGAGGGCGAGCTCGTCCTCCGAGGCGCCGGTGATCTCCTTGCCGGTGAGGAATGCCTGACCATGGGTGGGATGCTCCAATCCTGACAAAATGGAAAGTAGCGTGGTCTTGCCGCAGCCGGATTTGCCGACCAGGGAAACGAACTCGCCTTCCCGGACCGCCAGGGAGACCCCCTTGACAACTTCCAGCTCGCCGTATGTTTTGGTCAGATCGATACCGACCAGAATATCCGATTTATTATTCATGCCTTAAAACCTCCGAGGGTTTGATTTTGGAAATGTGTCTGCCCAGGAGCGCCCCTGTCAGGCCCCCGATGATCACGGAGAGAAGCAGGGCAAAGGCCGCCAAGGACAAGGGGATATGGACGGGAAGGCGCAGGGTTTTAAAGAGCGGGTCGCCGCCGCCGGGGAGAAAATGGGGGGTCGGGCTCATCTCCCAGGGAATGGGGATGTTGACGGTCATGAAACCCAGAGCGAAGGCGGCCGCCAGAGCGATCAGGAGCCCCAGGAGTCCGGCGGCGAAACCCTGGATGACCGATTCCGCCAGGAGTTGCATCGTGACGTTACGATGGGTCCAGCCCACAGCCTTCATAACACCTATCTCTCTGGCCCGTTCTGCGACATTTCCCGCCATGGTTTTGAAGGCAATGAGGATAGCGATAATCATGGCAATAATCGAGGCGGCTAACGTGAATTTGTCCGACAGGGCAAAGAGACTGCCCAGGAGTTTCAGAAATGACTCCGGGGTGGCAACGGTAGCCTTTTCCCCGAGGATGCCTTTGATAGCCGCGGCGACGGCTGTGATCCGATCCTGATCGGCCCTGATAAAGAGGAGGTTGACATCTTCTCCGGCAAATGGGGATACGGATTGCAAATTTTTTGATGCCGCCGCAATGGCCTGCGCCTCCGACAGCGGCAGGTAGAGATTGGCCACGGCGATTTTGGAGGCGTGGGACGCATCGATCAGGCCGACGACAGGATATGGCCTTCCGGCTACGTTAACATTGTCTCCAAGACGGATGCTGAATTGACGGGCGTAGGCTGCTTCCACGAGGGCCTCCGGTTTCCCGGTTTCGAGATAACGCCCCTCCATGATAAAGTTTTTAAGAATCGATGGTCCGACCGGATTATTTTGTTCGATTCCCAGCACGATCCAGGCCCGGTTCGGGTCGAAGATCCACAGGAGAACGGCTTTCCCCATACCCCGGATGCCCGGTATCGCCTTGATATCTTCTATTTCCTCCTCGCTGATCGTCACGGCGGAACAGGGGAAGACTGCGCCTGTAAGCTCCTGGGGTACATTTCCGGGTCTCTGCACCGTAATGTCGGCCCCAACCTCTTTCAGCGGCGCGCGCGCCGCCTCGCGATAAGCCAGGGACAGGACATTAAGGATAACGAAGAGCGCGATGCCGATGGAGAGACCGAGAACGGAAATGACCGTTCTTCGCTTTTGATGGGTAAGTTCCTTGAAAACGTAACGCAGATTCATTCATTGCCTCCGGTGATGGGAACTGCGGGATTCGGTGGGAAGCCGGTCATACCGCCCCGGCTTCTAATGCCTTTGCCGGAATCATAATTGCGCCTTGCGTCATAAGCCTGCACCTTTGCCTGCTGTTCGGGAGTCAGAACATTGAGGACATCCAGGCGGTGAGCGGCCAACTTCTCCCGTGTCTGACCGCGCAGGTTCGTCACATCCTTTTGCAAGTTGTTTATGTTAATCCGATCCAGTGTTGTTTGCAACCATGCTGATCGTAATTCGCGGCTCTTGCTGTATAGCTGATCCTTGAGCGGCTTGATCTCCCGCAAGTATTTTTCGTCCAGGAAGCATATCTGGGCGGCCTGTTCCGTTGACAGATCCAGGTTGGGATCGGCCAATACGACGGCGCCGTAGGGGGCGCTCCCGTAACCCATGCCGCCATCCGGGCCTCCCCGCCATGCATGGAGCACGCTTGCCGTTCCCAAAGTGAAAAGGAGCAGAATCGATAAAATGACCAGCGTCCTTTTCATGATCCTTTCTCCATCCGTTGGTAATCCATAGATGAGGCCGGTGACAGTAGGTAAAGGGTTTGACAACAGGGATGAAAGAGTCCCCTTGTAGGCTCCCCCCTGGTAATAAATGTGCGGTATAAAGTAGCCGATCGTTCTTCCCACGGTGAAAACCAAAATCAGTTTGATTATTGTTTCGGCAACCTTTTTCACGGTTTCAACCTGTCTTTTCCTAATATTTTGATTTTATCTTCAGCAAGGGCTATGCCAGCGTTGGAAGAGTGTTCCTATATAATTGATTATATAGAGCATATTTGATATTCATAAACAACATGATTGCATATACGATTCACGGCAGACCATAAATGGATACCGTTTATCCATTTATGGTATCCATGCGCATAATAAGTATCCACATATTCGTTGATGCAGGATTTGGAATGAAAAGCATTTGACAAAGGAAGGGGCAATGTTTAATAATACCCCTGGGGGGTATATTATGATTGACAGGAAAAAAATTATGGGCCGTCTGCTGCGAATCGAGGGACAGATTCGCGGTCTCCAGCGGATGGTGCAGAGCGAAGCGCCCTGCGTTGACGTCCTCGTTCAGGTGTCCGCCGTGACCTCGGCAATGAAAAAAACAGGGAATGCCATCATCCAGGCACGCCTGCAGGAGTGTATTGCTGAATCCTCTCAAGGCAGTGATCAGGCCTTGGATGATTTCCAGAAGGCCTTGTCCAGATACATTGACTTGGCTTAGGGGGATTGAAGAAGTGAAGAAGGCAAAAATGCCGAAAGTCAGCCGTTGATCGTGAAGGAAGAGTATTAATAAACAAGAATGGCCCGGTTCGATAAGCCGCCCGAATAAAGGAGGATGATTATGAAATGTAATGTGGGTAATGCAGACAGGATGGTAAGGTATGTGATTGGTATTTGTATAATTTTATTGGGGTTTTATTTTCAGAGCTGGTGGGGCGCCGTTGGTCTCGTTTTCATATTGACAGGCACCATACGTTGGTGTCCGGCTTATATCCCCTTTGGCTTTTCTTCATGTGAATCCGATAAAAAATAGAAAAAGGACAGGATTCTTGAAAGGCGAATGACTCATTAAGGCTGGTCCCATGGCCGACGGAGGCTTATTAAACATAACCCGTAAAATTTAAGGAGGAGGTTTTTTATGAGAAAGACGAGATGGTTGAAAGTGTTATTGGTCCTGGCTCTGCTGTTTCTGCCCCTGACCGTCATGGCCAGAGACATGGATCCCATTGTGTCCACAAATTGGCTCCAGGATAATTTAAGCAACCCGAAACTGGTTATTGTGGATGTAAGAAAGACCGAGGAATATAAGGCAGGCCACATTCCCGGCGCCGTGAATGTTTTTTACGGATCATGGGCAATCAAGAAAGGTGATCTTCTAAACGAGTTGCCGCCATTGGATGATTTGATGGATGCGATTGGCAGTGTGGGAATCGGGAAAGCGTCTTGGGTCGTTGTCGTTGGGAAGACGGAAAAAATTCCCGATCAGTTTGATATGACCCGCGTTGCCTGGACATTAAAGTTTGCCGGCATCGAAAATGCGTCCATTCTCAACGGCGGCCAGGACCAATGGATAAAGGAAAAGAGGGCTTTGTCTCAGGAGATGGTGAAGGTGAAGGCAAAACCGTATCAGGCCATGGTGAACAAAAACCTTTTCGTAGACAAGAAATACGTGCTTGCAAAACTGGGCACGGCGACTATTGTGGATCCTAAATTCCCGACAAAATTATAACAAGGATCGTGCAAAAACATTATAAATCAAGGATAAAGGCATTTTTTTGCTTGACTTTTCTGCCCATTCATAGGTATAATTATACCTATGAATGGGGGTGTATATATGTCGCTTG
>CAISJV010000053.1 GCA_903885795.1 uncultured delta proteobacterium
GCGGGCGCATATCAAAACGGCGGCGCTCACCGTTTTTAAACTCAAGATCCAACTGAAAATCCAGCCGAGGCTTGACGCTCACAACATCGATCAGCATTTCATACCTCCTTACTGCAATGGGGCAATTCTGAAAGGTTCATCGCCGTTTACGGCAAGTTCCCAATCTACCATCAACTCTTCCTTATGAATTTCAATCCATGCCTGTACCATCTTGAGTTGTTTTGGCGGAAGATTACCATCGAGGACATTTCCTTCCTCTATTGAAACAGCGGCTTCATCACTTTGATAACGTACATGAATATGCGGTAAATGATGACGCCCGTTATCACGATAGAACATCAAAACTAAAATCCCGTAAAACATGCTGATGGTTGGCATAAAGCCTCCTTACCTATATTTGGAGATATGTTACCCAAACCCTTCAATGGCAAGTCTCTCTGTCTTGCTCATATGATTAAAACTGCTTCCCATTTTGTCCTCCAGGGTTCTCCGTTACTTTCGCTAGTCGTTATAATAATGATTTCAGAATGTTGTCAAGGTGAAAAGGGATGAAAATAATCGGGGCGCTGTCCCTATTTAAATAACGACGCAACCTTGTACTATTCTCTTTCGAACTTCAAATGCTATTGATTGGGCAGCCGAGAGAGATTGTTCCGCTGTTTCTTTGGAATAATCGGTGGGCCAGTGGACAGGATAGCGGGTTTCAATATACGCAGAGTTCAGCGTAATACAGTCTTCCTTGAGATCTGCAAGAGTTTGATCGTTTCCAGTACATACTTTAAGCAGGTTGACAAGATCATGAACCTTATTAAATGGTAATCCTCGGGAAATGATAAAAGTCTTGAGAAACTTTTCCGCAAACACTCCCGTCCTTCAGGATGGTTTCAGCAAAACGAAGATCTTCATCCGCCTTGTCCAACCATTCCCTGACAATCGTTGGGTCAACCATATAACACAATCCCCTCTTGAAATATGCGTTCAAGGAAAGGATCGCCCAAGGAAAGGCGATAAATAATTTCAGACGGGCGGTATACAAGATAATCCACTGGGAGATCTGTGTCCATCATTCTGTAAAGCTGGCGAATGCGTTCTGTACCGGTGTGCGGCACATCGTCCTTTATAATGAGCAGGTCTATATCATTAACTTCATCTGAATCCCGGACAGAGGAACCAAACAATATAATTTTCTCTGCTTCGTAGCGACCAGCCAATTGATTTTTCAAACTATCAATCTGTAGCATAAGATCAGAACGAGTCATAATTCACCTCATACACTCATTGGCGACAGCATAACAAACCTTCCCCGTAAAATCCATCAAGAATGTCCAGGAGTGGTTCAATCCATCCAAAATCAATTTAGCGTTGCGAAGCAATGCTGAATTGAAAGCCCGATATCCTTCTTTCTCCCCTTCAAGGGTCGGGGTGGGGATGGGTCATGAATAAATAGGGTGCTACCCCCGGAATTTCGCATCCGCCCTCACCGCGCCCCCTTTCTGAACAGCATCACCCGCACTGTTTTCAGCAGGATGTGGAAGTCCAGGAACATGGACATATTCTTGATGTAGTAAAGATCGTATTGAAGCTTTTCCAGGGCGCCCTTCTTGGATGCGCCGTGGGGGTAGTTTACCGGCGCCCAGCCGGTGATGCCCGGCCGGACGGAATGGCGCAAGGAAAATTAGGGGATCTGCGGAAAATAAATATAGCGCTGTCTCTATTTATTTCTAAATAAAACCTAAATAAAATTCAGGTGGGTGCAATGATCCGCAAGGTGGGAAAATAGGTGTGATAGCGGGCGGCATCGCGTGTCAGCAATGTCATGCCGCTGACCTCCGCATGGGCGCCGATATAGAAATCAGGCAAAGGCGACCTTTTCTGCCCGCCTTTGCGACGATAATCGAGGAAACACTTGCCCGCAAGAAACGCTGCTTCCCACGGCAGGGGCAGGCGGCGGAAATAAGCTGCAGGCAGCGCCGCGTCGAGATCTTCCACCTTTTCGAACCTGATCGAGACTTCAGCATATATGATAGGATTGACGGCCAGGATATTGGATTGTGCGCAATCGGCCAGGGTTTCCGCCGACCATGCAAACCAGTTCTCGTCCTCCGTCAGGATATCCAGAATAACGCTGCTGTCGACGAGAATATCCATCATTCCCGCGTCATGGCCAGAATCTCATCTGTACGCAAAGCCACGGTCCCCTTGCCCTTCATGCGGGCAATCAGATCCTTCCCACGGCCTGCGTCGCTCTCGGCTTTCTGAAGAAATACCTTGTTGTCGGAGACGAAAAATTCAACCTCCGTGTTCGCCAGAAATCCCATTTGCTCACGGACATTCTGAGGAATGGTGACCTGACCTTTTGATGTGATCCGCATGTAACTCCCCCTTCCTATTCTTACTGGGTGTAGTCTTACCAAACCGCAAGCGAATGTCAAGGGGGAAAATTAATAAGGGCGCTGTCCCTATTTAAAACCCGGCTTGCTGCTTGTCGCTGATCCTGGCTGATTGATCTATCAGGCTATGTGATGTACTAACCTCACGAATCTCATTCATTAGGTCGGGATGTCGTTCCACCAGTTTGAGAAGTTTGACCAGCGGCGCTGGAGGTTGTGTTTTGCCTCGTTCATAGCGCGAAAACGCTAATTTGCCGACACCGAAAACTTCTGATAGTTCAGCCTGTGTAAGTTTCAGGTTTTTCCGGATACGCCGGATGTCCGCGCTTAGATCACCTTTCACGGCCCTCAGCAATGCGGCCTGTGCTTCTGCATAGCGTCGATAGCTTTCGGCATCCCACACACCCTCATCGCATTTGGGACAGAAATCGCCTTTCATGCCATGAAGCGTCAACGACTGACCTCCGAAGGATAATTTTTCATCCTGTGTCCTTTTCACCATTTCCGCATGATCACAGCTTGGACATTTCATTTTGTTACCTCACTTTGCCTTAAACTGGATCACCGGCGGTCGCCCATCGGTGAAATCCGAGCCCTCCACGTAGTGCGGTTATTGTAAACGGTTGACTTTCCGGATCTGCAACCGTTTGTTGCACTTTTGAAAGCTTGTAATGAGGTTTAAATTTCTCCATTGCCTATGTAATAGTCGATATGATAAATTTAGTCAACTTGATAATTATTATGAGGACGGACTCTTAAACCGCCTCAATGCTGAATTGAAAGATCGTGTCCTCCCTTTCTTTCTATTTTTCGTTCCACTCCCGATATCCTTCTTTCTCCCCTTCAAGGGTCGGGGTGGGGATGGGTCATGAATAAATAGGGTGCTACCCCCGGAATTTCGCATCCGCCCTCACCGCGCCCCTTTCCTGAACAGCATCACCCGCACTGTTTTCAGCAGGATGTGGAAGTCCAGGAACATGGACATATTTTTGATGTAGTAAAGATCGTATTGAAGCTTTTCCAGGGCGTCCTTTTGGGATGCGCCGTAGGGGTAGTTTACCTGCGCCCAGCCGGTGATGCCCGGCCGGACGGAATGGCGCAGGGAATAATAAGGGATCTCCTCCTTCAGAATATTAACAAATTCGGGGCGTTCCGGCCGTGGTCCGACAAAGCTCATCTCCCCCGCCAGCACATTCCACAACTGGGGCAATTCTGAAAGGTTCATCGCCATTTACGGCAAGTTCCCAATCTACCATCAACTCTTCCTTATGAATTTCAATCCATGCCTGTACCATCTTGAGTTGTTTTGGCGGAAGGTGGCAGAATTAAATTAATAGGGGCGCTGCCCCCCTATTCCCGCCTCATTCGCCCAATCCCTTCAGCAACATGCGAACAAATCCCACTACATCCGCTTGGATTTCATAATCGGAAGCGCCAAGCATAAATTCAGACACTCTTCGGGGACCAAGCCCATCCTGGTTTAGAAAGTCACGCTTAAGAATATCAATGGTTTTTCTGGTTTCAGATTCCTTAAGCAGGGGCCGAAGCCTGTCAACAACGTCCCCTATCCCGGCCCCATAATTGCGAAGCACATAAAAAAGATCATAGGCATCCTTGTTTTCCCCACGGCCATCGAACGCAAGGGTTTTCAGGACAGTATAAGCCCCGGGACCACAAACCCATATCTCACGTGAAGCCTCCTCACCAATAATGGTTCTACCTGACAGTGTGATCCGTTGCCGGTCGATGAAAGCCAGTCGAAGTCCGGGGGTGACAATGGCAGCAAAATCGGACTGAATGTGTTTCAACCTGCCACCCCGATCTCTGTCGTCCGATGGCGGGATTAGAAAGTCCACGGTAACATGTCCGAAGTCCTTGATCTTCCATCGTTGATTCGTCAAACGCCCTTCTTCATTTGTATCCGGGACGAACCCGGCCCGCCGGAGGCGTTCCGCAAGGGCTTCATACCGTTTCTCATCAAAGATCGCCAGGCTCAAGCCGACATCCAGATCCATCGTACCCACATGAGTATCGGTCTCCAGAGAAAGGGTTGACTGGTCGATGATGAGTGAAGGAACAAGCCCTCCCACCACCACAAGATCTTCCATCATATCGCCCAGTTTCGTTGCTATAAAAAGACAAACAGCCCGAACAAGCGCCACTTGTTTCGGAGCATAATCAGATGCCCGTGTCGGTTTAGCGATCACTCGTCCTCCAGTTCAGGAAATTTTTACGGAGTTGTTCGGCAGCCTCCGCGGACCTTTCCGGATGATCCTTGAGATCGAGGTAAATTTGAACCGGATGAACGCAACGGATGCCCTCAACTTCCCCGGCGCCATGAAATACCCCCTCGTCCTTGGGTTCAATCAGCCACACGTTGCCACCCCGAGGTTCCTCTTGAAAGCCGATCTCGGCCAGCCAGGACGGCGACGGAGCCTCATTCAGGTAAAGGCTTGCGATACGATATGCCGCAAAATGGGTATAGAGCCAAGCCGCGCCAAGGCCGGTGGCGGCATATGCGATCCCTCGATTTTGACAAGAGTCCGCAAGCCGCCGCAACGCCTCTTCGCCGGTTCGCGCCGCGATATGACCTCGCATCCATGAGTGCGCCTGGATTCGGTATGTATCCCTCCATGCTTCTATGAGAGCTGCAGGATCCTGCACCAGCACATTTCCCGACTCATCGCGCCGGATCAACCCTTCTTTTACCATCCGGGAGACGATCCGGCTCACAAAGCCCTCGTCCATACCGACGTCCCGCGCCAATTCCCGCTGGGGAAAAGACCTCCCCTGATGAATGAGGAACCAGCGGGCGATCCGCGAGCTTTTGGGTGCAAATATATCGGATGGACGGCCTCTAACTTTGAAGCGGTTGGGACGTCCTTCGACACGGACGTGAAGTCCCGAACCCATGATCCGTCCGTTGCCGGACAGATCGAACCAGCCGATGCCGGCCTCTTCACAGAGGGAGCGTCCGGCTTCACCCATAAAAGGGACGCAAATGACAGGCACGGCTTGGACGTCTATGGGAAGAGACGGCTTACGGAGTTGCTCGATCGCCATTTTCAGAGGGATAATCGAACTGGACGTCTTGTACTCCACGACAAATAGTTTACCCAACGCCTGAAGAACCAGATCCACACCGGGAATCGGTTGGGCAACAAATACGGTATCAGGTTCGATGCCCAAAAGCTCGGAAAATACCTGAGTTGCACCAGCTAACCAATGACTCTGTTTACGTTTGTCGCTCATGCTTGACTAAATAAGCCAATTTGATCGATCAGTCAAGTGAAATAATTTAATCAAGTCACAAAAACGCAAGGCCTGCTAAAAACCAACCAAATTAATAGGGGCGCCATATCCATATCGCCATCCACCCTCACCGCGCCCCCTTTCTGAACAGCATCACCCGCACTGTTTTCAGCAGGATGTGAAAGTCCAGAAACATGGACATATTTTTGATGTAGTAAAGATCATATTGAAGCTTTTCCAGGGCGTCCTTTTTGGATGAGCCGTAGGGGTAGTTTACCTGCGCCCAACCGGTGATGCCTGGCCGGACGGCATGGCGCAGAGAATAATAGGGAATTTCCAGCTTCAGAATATTAACAAATTCAGGGCGTTCCGGCCGCGGTCCGACAAAGCTCATCTCCCCTGCCAGCACATTCCACAACTGGGGTAATTCGTCTATCCGGAGCAAACGGATGATTCTCCCTACCCTGGTCGCACGCCGGTCATTTTCCTGCGCCCAGACAGCGCCGTTGAACTCGGCATCCAAACGCATGGAACGAAACTTGATCACATCAAATTCTTTCTCATCCCATCCCACCCGTTTCTGCAGGTAAAGAACAGGGCCCGGGGATTCCAGTTTGATCAAGGCCGCAGTGGCAATCATAATCGGGAAGGATAAAAGAACCCCTATCAGAGAAAAAGCCTTGTCAAAAACCTTTTTCAGCCGGACGTTGTAGATGTTCCTCTTCACACCGACAATATCCGCATAACCGAGCCACATCTCATTGGTGTGCAACACCGGAATCTTCCCGGAAACCTTTTCATAGAATGTGGGCATTTCATAGACCGTCACCCCGCTGAACTTTGCCTCCACCAACTTTTGAAAGATCGCCGGCCGGATGGTTTTGGTGATCGCCACGATAATCTTATTGATCCCTTTTTCTTTGACAATGTCCATTAACCGCCCGCTGTCGCCCAACACGGGAACATTATTCATTAAAGACCCCTGTCTCTTTTCATCATCATCTATAAAACCGACAACCTCGTATTCACGATTGCCAATTAACAGACCATGCAACACCTTACCGGTAATCCCCGCCCCCACGATGAGAATCTTGAGAGGATGCCTCTTTGAATCCAGAAGCCGCATAAAAGCAAGCCGCCAGCCTAACAACAAAACCATGGCGACTGTTCCGCTGATGGCAATAATGCCAGAGTTATAGGGGCGCAGGTGAAAGATATAAAAAAGCGACGAATTAAGAAGGTTTACGCCTAAGATGACAAAGGGGAAACGGAGAGCATAGGACATCCCGTAGACGTGTTCTTCAAAATTATAAAAATTAAAGACATAAAGGGCAGCTAGATAGACAACCATCGCCAACGCGTCGGAAAATCCGAAGACGACCACGGGCTCCAACCAGACCCCGAAACGAATAACCGGCGCAAAATAAAAAGAGGCGATGATCATGATGATATCGCCGCCGAGTAGAATGGTCTGCTTTTTAGGGAAAGAAGTTTTCAATGACTCCACCTTTCCCAACTTAATTACTCTTAAGGTCAAACATTTAATTAAGTAGCCCCTGCTTCAATATTTTTTGATGTACTGGAGTGTTTTTAAAAGAGGTTTCATAAGAAAGGTAAGGGGATTGGGCCTTCGGCCGTTCACTTTCCACGCCCGATAGTTCTCCTGCATGTTGTTGATGGTATTGGTCAATCCAGGTCTACAATATCCACCGGCTCTCATCTTAACTAGACATTCCGGTATATAAATAGTTGAAACATTATTGATATAGAGAAAACGAAGCATCAATTCATAATCTGCGGCAAGCTGGAAATTGATATCGAACAAGCCAAATTCTTCATAAATCTTTCTTTTGACAAAATAAGTTGGGTGCGGCGGCATCCACCCTCGTTTGAACTTGTCTTTGATAAAAGGACCGGGTTTCCAATATCTCCCCCGTTTATTGGTATCATTGCGGTCAACGTACACCAAATCGCCATAGCAGGTATCCATATCTTTGGACAAGTAACTCATCACGATTGTGATAACACTATCATGAACATAAATATCATCAGAATTCAAAATCCCGATGACATCACCTGTTACCGCCTTGATACCTTTATTCATAGCATCATAGATTCCTCGGTCCGGTTCGCTGATCCACTTTACTATTCCCTCTTCATATCTTTTAATGATCTCAATCGTGCCATCAGTTGACCCACCATCGATAACAATATATTCAATGTCTTCGTAATCCTGTTTGACAACACTTTCGATGCAGTCTTCAATGTATGCCGCACTGTTCAAAGCAACAGAAATGATCGAAACTTTCATGAAAAACCAAGATATGAATAAATTACTTGTTGAGTGTCACTGACCTTATGGACGGAGCTGCCCCTCGTATATTGAAAGTTAGCATAAAGTGTATGTTTGCGAGTTCGTTCTTTTTTGGTAAGACCATTTTCAGTATGTCGGAAGAGAAGGTCTGTCCCTTGGGCTCCGAGCCCGGTAATTAGTTTCTTCCTTCCGCCAGGTTAAAGTCGTGGAATAGAGCGGGTCTGGCAAAATTGGACAGGTGCATAAGTGGGAGGATTGCTCTATAATGAATTCCAGGAGGATCATAAAATGAGCAAAAGACCAAGACGGAATCATGCACCGGCGTTCAAGGCCAAGGTGGCGTTGGAGGCC
>CAISJV010000054.1 GCA_903885795.1 uncultured delta proteobacterium
ACACAATAATGAGATATGTCAAGCATTAAATGAATATCCAGTGGCACTACGCTTTTTAAATTATCAAAGAGCACACCCAATATTTACAATGGGTTACAAAAAATATTTTGGCGACTTACACATCAAGTGTTAAAGATGAGCAAAACTCAATGAAGTCAGATGCCTTGAAAAACCGGATTGGATCAGACTCAGCTATGAAGACCGTAAAATATCCAACAGGGAAGTAGTCCGTCAGGCAAGAAAACTGGTCACCGCTCTGAAGAATCTGGGCGTAAAACATGGCGACCGGATTATTGTGCAGACGCCCAATCCCGCAAGTATACAATGTACCCATCTGCACAATATCTTGTCACCATCATTAGACAACGCGGCTCTATCCGAATAAAGTTATGTGGGAGGAAATTATGCAAGTTAGAGACATGAAAGGAAACCCGGGAATTTGGGAAAAATTGTCGTGGGCAGATCTGAGTAGCAAAGAGAAAGAACTCTGGACACTCCTCGGCTGGCAAGCGGACAAATGGGATAGAAATGAAGCACCAGCAAGCACCAGTAAATTGTGGAAAGACTTAAATTATCAAGAACAGAACGCCGCAACGAACCTTGGATTTACTGAGGATATCTGGAATAATTTTGAAGATGAATAATGTTGACAGGGGCTTATGGACAACTTAATGAAAGAAATAGACCGCATTCTTTCTATTTTTCTTAGATTTCAAAGCGAGAAACAAAATGCCCGGCCAGACAAATGAATGCCCTTTGAAATCCTGCATCTTCATCGAGGTCGATGATTTACCGGAGAAGCTTCCAATTCTTCAGTATGCTTGATTCGCTTATAGCTTCTTCAATAGTCCAGCGGACATGATGGGGTCCTTTCGCGGAGCTTTCAACCCAATGGCTCCTCAGCCCCGGATTTCTAACGCCTCGCGCTAAGCAATGTCCCGACGACCCTTTCCAGATGGACTAATGTATTGCATTCCTGCAATAGATGGCAATAAGGCGCGTAGGTCTTGATTTCGGAATCGCCGGTGCCCCAAAAAGGTTTGGTCTCAGGGTTAAGCCAGATCAGCCGTTTGCATCTTTCCCCAATGGCCTTGAGAACCTCGGCGTGGGGGGGATTGAAATTGTTTCTGGCGTCTCCGAGGATAACTACGGTGGTATTTTTGGTTACCAGATGAAGGTACTGATCCCGGAAGTTGGTGAACATGGTGTTGTAATCGCTTTTCCCCCTTATAATCGGAAGGCTCGGATCGGTCGTGATTTTTGACAAGGCTTCTTCGATGCTGTACCTGTCGAAGATATAGCTTGCATCGATCATGTTTGAATAGAAGATGAAGGTGTGAATCTTGCCGATTCGTTTATTGAGGCCGTAAATAAAAAGCATCAAAAAACGCACCGTCCGCAACACCGAACGGCTGATGTCACAGATCACGATTACATCGGGGCGGTTCTCCTTTTTCTTTTTCCACAGGGGGGCAAATAAAAACCCTCCGTAAGAAATGCTTTTCCGCAGAGTTTTTTTGTAATCCAGTTTTCCGCGGTTTGCAGTCTTCAGTCTTCGGGAATGTCTGTCTTCAAGCTGTCTGATGAGTTTCTGAATCAGCCCGTCCATCCTGTGAAAATGGCGCAATTCGATTTGGGACAGGGGCGTAGTTTTCAGAAACTGGTCCTTGGAATCCACGCCGTCGGCGTTCAGTTGAAGCTGCTGCTCCACATAATCTTTTACGGTTTGCACCAGATCATCGCGGCCCTTTTCCAGCAACTCCGCCGTCTGCTGGGAAAGACCCGATCCGGTGGAGTTTTTTATCTGCCCAACCATTGCCTCCATGCCTGGCATTCCCATTTGATTCAGGATTTTCATGGTGAAGAGGCTCTTTTGCATGGGATTTTTAATGGAGGAGACATTTGCCATCCGGCCGGCTTCCGTCATCAACGCGGCAAGCTGTCCCTTATCGTCCTTTAAGACAAGGGCGGAAAGCTGGTCTTTCAGAGCTTCCGGGTAAGCCCCCGGATTGTGGGTGTTTGCCTTTTTCGGGGACTGGAAAAAGTTGAAAGAAAAAAAACTGTCGAAACAGGAATCGAAAATGTCCTTTTCGGCATGGCTTTTGGCAAGCGATGCAGACAAAGCCTCTTTAAGCAGGCGGCGATTATCATAGCCCATTATCTGCGCGGCTTTCACCGCATCGAGACTTTCGGATATTGATACCCTCACGCCTGCCTTGCGCAAGACGGTTATGAAATCTCCCAAAACGCCTTCCAAATCATTCTCCTGTCATGCCGTCATCTGCCTTTAGCGCCTCCGCGGTGAGGCTGACAAGCTTCTCCTCGGCCACCCTTATATCTTCCTCGTGTTTTAAGATGACATTCAGGGTTTTACCGACAAGCTCTCTGTTCAGGCTCTCAGCATGCATAAGCAACAATACCCTTGCCCAGTCGATGGTTTCACTGATTGAGGGGGGTTTTCTGATATCGAGCGTGCGGACAGCCTGAATAAAAGCTACCAGCTGTTTTCTCAACTTTTCTCCGATCTGCGGGAGGCGGGTCTTTATGACCTCCCTTTCCAGCGCGGCGCTCGGGTACGGGATATAGAGATGGAGGCAGCGTCTTTTCAGCGCCTCGCTCAATTCCCTGGCGTTGTTGCTGGTGAGAAAAACCAACGGTTTGCGCACCGCTTTAATCGTGCCGATTTCCGGAATCGAGACCTGAAAATCAGACAGCACCTCCAGCAGGAAAGCCTCAAACTCCTCATCGGCCTTGTCTATTTCGTCTATGAGCAGTACCACCCCATCCGGCTGTTCCAGTGCCTTGAGAAGGGGACGGGGTTCGAGAAAATGGGGGGAGAAGAAGATGTCGTCGTATTGATGGAGCTTTTCGATTGAATCGGCAAGCTTGTCCTGCGTGTTCATGATCGTGTCGAGCTTGTCTTTCAGAAGCTGGGTGTAAAGGAGCTGCTTTCCGTATTTCCATTCGTATAACGCCTTTGATTCATCGAGCCCTTCATAGCACTGGATTCTGATCAGCGGCACTTCGAGATACTCGGCAATGACCTTTGCCAGTTCGGTCTTCCCGACACCCGCCGGACCTTCAACCAGGACCGGCTTTTCTATATTACCGGCAAGATATATTGTAGTTGCGACCTTGGAGTCGCAAATATAGTGGGCGGCCTTCATGCCGTCCATAACCTGTTCTACGCTGGAGAACTTATCGGCTTTCCAATCCATGCTCATAACCTTTCACGAGGAGATCATCTCCAATTTTTTTCTGTTTAATAAAAGACACCTGCTTCCCCAGATCGATCAGTCTGCTGATGTCGCTTTCAAATTCATCGGGCGGCAAACTGCCCACCACTGTCTTCGGAATAGACAAAGGCTCCCGTGCGATATTCCGGAACTCAAATGCAATGCTTTCAATAACCCGCTTCCCGCTTGCGGGGATGCTACCAGCATCAAGCAATTGAGAAGCACGCAGAGAGGCAGCCTCTATTGCCGCCAGCATCCCGAACAAACACCCAATCTTATCCGGGGGGTGTCAATATTTTTTGCCATTTCGAGCAAGCGCGCGAACATACGCTCAAGCCCGCCTAAAAGCAACCCAAAAGAAGAACATCTTCAGTTATTATTCTTTTGACATGCAAGGCCTTTTTGCCTATATCTTTTTTTCCTGCAAGGTAAACTCTCAAAGGCAATAAGCCTGAAAATTTGGGGTGATTATGATCGTAGTAATCGGTAAAATTCTTCTGGGCCTGGGTTTGATGTTCACAGGCGTTCAAATGCTCTCATCCGGCCTCAAGCAAGTGGGCAGCAGGCAGTTCCGGATGCTGGCAACCCAGTTTGTCTCATCGCGGCTACGTGCCCTGGCCTTTGGCTTGGGGTCCGGGGCAGTTATGCAGAGTACCTCGGCAGCGCTGGTAATCTTGGCCAGCCTGATCAGCGCCGGGATGCTAACAGTCTCGCAGGCGATCACTATCTTGAATGGCTTCAGCGTCGGAAACTGTGTCCTTGTCTTTATCGTCTCCTTGGATATCACCGTAGGCGTAATGTTCCTTGTCGGCCTGTGCGGAATCGCGATGTATCTGACAAAAGATGAGAGATACCGCACATATTTCCTCATCGGACTGGGCCTGGGCTTAATTTTTTTCGGAATCGAGATGATGGTAGCCGGGGTTAAACCGTTGCGGGAGGAGGCCTGGTTTACCGGGGCAATGGCCTTTAGCCGTGATTATTCCTTGCTGTCGATCATGGCAGGTATGACGCTGGGATTCATAGCCCAGTCCTCAACGGCCGTAGCGCTGGTGGCAATAGGCTTGGCGAGGGAAGGTATCCTGACGGGTCCTCAGGCGTTCCTGTTCATGTATGGAGCAGCGATCGGTTCGACCATATTCAAGGTGATGATCGGACAGGCGTTTCGCGGCACGTCGCGACAGCTTGTACGCTTTGTAAACATGTTCAATGTCTTTGGGGCGGTGGTTTTTATTCTGCTCTATTATATAGAGGTCTATTTGCACGTTCCGCTTGTGATGGCCCTGCTGAATTCGTTCATTCCAGACCTGGACGATCAGGCCGCCTGGGTGTTCCTGCTGTTCAATATGACATCGGCAATCTTTTTTATTACAATTAATGGACCGCTGACCCGCTGGCTGGCAAGAACTCTCCCGCCATCGGAAGAAGAGGACCTGTCCCATCCCAAATATCTATCGGAATTTCAACCGGAGGACCCGGACACGGGCCTAGAACTGATCCGTCTGGAACAGACGCGCGAATTGAAACAGATCGCGGCATTTGTCTCTACGGCAAGAGAAGACTATGATGGTACTGACCTCGCATCCCGTCATGTTGCCTTCAAATCCCTTTCGAGCGAGGTAGCGGCCTCGACAGCAACGGTTGCAGCCATGCATATGCAACCCCAGACTGCTAAGAATCATGCCTATTTTCAGACACGTCAGGCTTTGCTTGATCAACTTGCCGACAGTACCGCTTCAGGTGTGAAAATCATCCTGCAGGCAAGAGCATACCCTTCACTGGAGGAGCTTTCGGACGCTTGCCTGGAATCGATAGACTTCCTGCTGAACTTTGCCGCCGATACTGAAAAAGCAAACGCTCCGGAGCAGGTCAGAATGCTCCAGGACCTTAGTTCTAGCAATGGCCCGACGATGGAACAACTGCGCAAGGCATATATGGATAGTAATAAGCTCGATTCGGCCAATGACAAGGGATGCCTACTGGACCTGACAGTGACTATGGAAAAGATCATTTGGCTACTTAATCGTCTGATTAGCCTAATGCAATCGGAAAACGAGAAGGACAAATAGTTTGATAAATTGACGAGGAAGTGTGCGTAATTCCAAATTGAAATGGTTCCCATTCGCTATTCGATTTACACCTTCAGGAAGACGACGTGACACAGGCTGAATGTGCTAGCAACCAGGAAGATTATTAATTATCACGGCATTCATATGGCTAAACAAAAGAAAAAACTGTCTCCAAGTCAAAAGGCAGCAAAGAAAAAGGTCAACAAGAATATGTGACCATTTTTATGAATGGCAAGCAAAAGCGGATTAAAAGTATTGATCGATGATGGAATAAACTCTATGGTAAGAGTTAAAATGGAAGCGGATGTTGACCGCGATAAATAACAGGCTGTTACGAAGAGGTTTATTTTCACTTAGCCATCTAATGGATTGATTTTTAGACGGTGCAGAGATCCTCTCTATCAATCAGAAAGCCGCAACATATAATTGCCATTTGGTGTTGTTTGAAGTATGAAAGACGGCGATTCGTTAAATAGGGGGTATATCTATGCAAGCCATGCCTGTGAGAATCTTCCTTATCCTGTTTGTACTTGCTTTGATCTACCCATCTTCATTGAATGCCGAACGCATACAACCGCCTCCTCAAATTAAGAGTGAGTTGCCCACGCCGCCCGAAATCATCAAACCCAACGCCAACAAAAGGGAGTCGGTAGAAGCATTGCCTGGATTGATTGCCGCCCCGGAGCAGCGTATCGCCTTGGTCATCGGTAACAGCACCTACAGCTCTGGTCCCCTGAAGAATCCTGTCAATGACGCAACCGCCATGGCTGCCATGCTAAAGAAACTCGGCTTTACTGTTACCCTTAAAAAAACGCCAAGCAACAGGAGATGGATGAGTCTATTCGGGAATTTGGAAGGCATCTAAAAAGGACCCGGGGCGTGGGCTTATTTTATTATGCGGGCCACGGCATTCAAATCGGTGGGGTGAATTATCTTTTGCCTATCAATGCGCGGATAGAGAAAGAATCGGACGTGCGCTTTCAGTCCGTCAATGCGGACATGGTGCTTGCCGAGATGGAAAATGCCGAGAATGGGCTAAATATTGTCATCCTCGACGCCTGTCGGGATAATCCCTATTCCCGCAGCTTCCGCAATGCCGCTCGTGGTCTGGCGATTGTGAGCAACGCCCCGGCGGGGACGTTCATTTCTTATTCAACGGGGGCAAACCAAGTGGCGAGGGATGGGGAAGGGAAAAACAGCCCTTACACTACGGCGCTTCTGGATAACATGGACAAGCCAGGACTGTCGATAAATAACGTCTTCATGAAGGTGCGCAGCAAGGTAAAGAAAGAGACAGGTCAGATTCCCTGGGAATTATCCTCTCTGGAGGGGGATTTCTTTTTTGTGCCTGGTATGGCAACAAAAGTGGTGGAGGATCATCCATCGGAGAAAGCTGCAACAGATCGTGTTGAAATCTCCCTGCCCAAGTCCTCATTTACGGACGAACTTGATGAGGAAAGCAGAAAGCTGGACCAAGAGGAGCGGAATCTCGAAAAGCAAAGAAGAATATTGAAGCCGCAAGCCTTCGAGGCAAAGTGGAAGGATCTGAAGGCGGAGCGCAACAGACTGGAAGAAAAGAAAAAACAGATTGCCACGTCCAAACCGCCTTCTGTCTCCACAGCCAATGAAATCAAAAGAGACAGTCGATTCATTGCCTATGACAATGGGACAGTCTTAGACACGAGTACGAACCTGATGTGGGCTGCGAAGGACAATGGGGCGGATATCAACTGGCAAGGCGCCAAGAACTATTGCGGGAATTATCGCGGGGGCGGATATACAGATTGGCGAATGCCGACGCAAGATGAGCTGGCGGGGTTGTATGATAGGGATAAAACTTATCAGTCTGAATGTCGGGAGTTATTATTTAAAACATGGGATATTCATTTGACGGAATTGATTCGTCTTACTTGTATTGCTCCCTGGGCTTCCGAAACGCGCGGTTCCGAGGCTGCCAACTTCTATTTCGACCAAGGCCTACGTCATTCGTATCCCCAGTCGAAGGCCTACCTCAACCGGGCTCTCCCGGTGCGTTCTGGCAAATAGATTATTTGATCGTTATATATATCGAGTAACCTGGTCTGAAGATGATCAGGAATATGTAGGCCTATGTACCGAATATCCTAGCTTGAGACAGAAATCTTGCCATTCAGGCATCCGAATCAGGTGTCAGCCTAAACTGGATTGTCGGTTCGAAGTTAAGCCGGTAGCAGGGGAAGAGCTATTCTTTTTATTATGCATCCGAAACTATAACAAATACAAGTCCACACATAGATAAATTTGGCCAGCCAATGAATCCCATTGGAAAGCGCGCATACATCTGAAAGCCAATTCCTCCCTTTTGGAGTAGATCCGCTCCTTCCTGAACTACACAAATCGTCGATCTTAATGAAAATACTTGACTTCAAATGGTTATCAGTGATGTTGCCCCCTCGATAACTATTATATTGAAGAATCGTTTCCTTTGTGGTTAGGGGCAACGGATACACGGTTGAAATAATGTGGGGCAGTCGGGAAACCAAGCGGCAAACGGAGAAAATAAACATCTATCTGACGTATCGGGAGAAACCAGGCTACACGACTCCAAAAAACAGAGGAGAGGTTTTATGAGACCAGCTTATGAATTCAAGAAGTTCTGGTTAGTCTTTTTAATGGGCATGCTGATTTTCTCCTTATCAGGATGTTCAAAATCAGTCGTCAGGAATCAAAGTCAGATTGAAGGATACCCTATCGATTCCAATGTTTCCACGACGCTCCAGAGGACGGTCACGCCTGGCTCAAAACCTTCGACGGCGATTACTCTGGGTGAGGTTTCCAAATACAGTCAATACGGCTATGGAAACTGGACTTATGGCTCAGGTCTACCATACGATAAGCGGCTCGATATTATGCCGACTGCCTATAGCAGTTCCAACGTCACTAAAAAAACAAAACTTTTGAATTTCTTTACCATTTCAGACATCCATATCACCGATAAAGAATCTCCTAACCAGTTGATCTATCTTCAACGCTTGCACCCCTCATTGCCGGTTGGGGCCTCTCTGTATTCAGGGATTATGCTGTATACAACCCATGTTCTCGATGCCGCCGTCCAGACGGTAAACGCCCTTCACAACAAAGACAACAAAGCAAATCCATTTGATTTTGGCCTCTCTCTTGGCGATACCTGCAACACCACTCAGTACAACGAACTTAGGTGGTATATCGATGTCCTTGACGGCAAAGTCATTACGCCAAGCTCAGGCGCCAATCTGGGAGCAGACACCATCGATTACCAGAAGCCATACAAGGCGGCAGGGCTGGATAAGACGATCCACTGGTATCAGACTCTCGGCAACCACGATCATTTCTGGATGGGTTCAATCCCGGTGGACCATAGTCTTCGAAAGGACCTTCGGCAATCCTACATAACTGACGAAGTCTTCGCCACGGGAGACGTCTTCAGAGACCTTAGAAAAATGAACAGCCGTGATTACTATATGGGCGTACTCGACGGCTCGACTCCCTACGGTGACATCAAATACGCAGGACCTGCCGGAAATTTCAGCAGCCCGCCGAAGGTTGCAGCCGATCCGAACCGGCGTTCACTTTTAAGAACGGAGTGGATGAAAGAATTTTTTAATACGTCTTCCAATCCGGTCGGCCACGGATTCAACTTGACCAACGCCAACAATGGCTTTGCCTGTTATAGCTTCGCGCCGAAGTCGAATATTCCGATCAAGGTGATTGTCCTCGACAATACCCAAAAGGAAGATGATGACTCTATCGACATTCACGGGCATGGCTTTCTGGACCAGGCACGCTGGGCCTGGCTTAAAAAAGAACTTGCCGATGGCGATGCGGCAGGCCAGCTTATGATCATCGCTGCGCACGTCCCGATCGGCGTCGAAGTTACGGCGCCTAATTCCGAAATGGGTTGGTGGACCGATCCGCAAAATGCCGTAACCCTCCCGGATCTGATCACTGAACTTCAAAGTCACCCGAATCTGCTCATGTGGATCTCGGGGCATCGTCATTTAAATACCGTTAAAGCATTTATATCGCCTGATCCGGTCAACGCTCCTGAAAAAGGCTTCTGGCAGGTTGAGACACCATCGCTAAGGGATTTCCCTCAGCAGTTCAGGACTTTTGAGATTTACCTCAACAGCGACTATTCCATTTCCATCGTGACGACCGATGTTGATCCGGCAGTCAGAGCAGGAACGCCTGCTGCGACATCACGTAAATATGCCATCGCGGCAACGCAGATCGTCGGAACTTGGGATCTTACAACTAAAAATAATCCGACGAATGATCCAACCATAAAGCCGATGCCTACTGGTTCATACAATGCAGAACTGGTCAAACAATTGAGCCCGGCAATGAAGGCGAAGACGCAAATACTGTACCCATGACCATGAACCAATCATTACAAGAAATTGGTTCTGTCCGCTGACATCGGCGGTAACAGCATCCGTATAAAGCAAGCCAGAGCATTGAAGTGAGGGCTTCCTGTAATTCCGTTTCTAAATCAAAGCGCTATCTTCGTTGGCTTCGTCATCGGCTCCTTGACGTATAAACAATACGCCTGCGTCGCCTCTTCCTTGCCGCCTTGATTTCATCTTTGATTTAGAAACGGAATAAGAGAGTATTCTCTGGTTTGTGGGAATATGCTCCATTTCAATCGAATATAGTGACTCCATCAATAATTATCGGCAAAAGAATGCAGGTCATTATTTTATGAATAGCAGTCAATCCCTTCAAATACAAAGCGACAGTAGGGCCGATCGGACCAGATCATTGAATGCGGTTTGAAATGTGCAGAGATGGTCACAGCGTCACCATATCGAGTAGAACGTTGACACTCTCATTTACGAAGGGAGCGTACTGGTCCCGCGCTTTCTTCTTAAGCTCGGCAGGCGTCTCCTTCTTCTTACCGCCACTTTCTTTCTTCATATCCTTGCGTAAGTCGGTGAGCCGGATAACGCCCTTCTTGCCGGCGGCCTCTTTGTTGCTCCTGATGATTTCGGAGAACTTCACGTCTTTAGCGACCCGAACCTTGGACCTTGTTGACAGCTCCGTGAGCATTTTCTGCTCCAGAGGTTTCCAGAACGGCACAGCGTTTCCCCGTATGCCGAGGAAGGGTGTAATCGCTTGGGACGGAAGCGGGTAATCCAACTCCCTTTCACCAATATCTTCGAGAATAAACCAGATAGGCAGTCGCACATCCGATTCTACGCCTATCTTCTGCGTAGACTTGCCGCCGGGAAGGAAGTACAGCTCCGTGGTGACTTTCATGCCTCCCAGATCCCAGGGCAGAGGCGTTAGTACCTGCACGGATCCCTTGCCGAAGGTATGGTCCGACCCGACTATTACAGCGCGATTGTAATCTTTGAGAGCGCCCGCCACGATCTCGCTGGCTGATGCACTCATGCGGCTCGTCAGCACAACGAGGGGACCTGGGTAAAGCGCGCGGAAATCTTCTGCGGGAAACGTAAGCACGCTGCGCTTGTTGCCTTCCGTGCCCGATGCAGGCGAACCATTGGCGAGAATCGTCACCTGCTCGCGGCTGTCTTTAGTCGCCACGATTCCGCCCTTGTCAAGAAACAGGCCGGCAAGGCGCACCGCCTCCACTAGCAGCCCCCCTCCGTTGCGCGACAGGTCCAGCACGATACCATCGACATGCCGCTGTCTTGCCTCCGCGAGGAGGCTTTTCACGTCTTCATAGCAGGACTTATTCCCCTCCCCGTCGCCGTAGAAGGAAGGAAGATCGATCACGCCGAAATAATACTGCCTGCCGTTCACTGTCCGTGTCTCGTAGGTGATCTTGGCCTCTTGCTCCTTGATATCGATCTTGTCGCGTGTAATAGTGACATCGAAGCGGTCCGTGTGTTCCTCCTGACGCAGGATTGTCAAGGTTACCTGCGTGCCTTTCCTGCCGCGGATCTTCTTGATAATGTCGCGCAGGTCCATGTCGATGACGTCGACTGGCTTTTCACCTTCCTGGGCCACGGCGATGATCTTGTCCTTCGGCTTCAGCAGGCCCGAACGCTCGGCGCCTCCCCCAGGAATTAACTCCTCAATTACGGTAAACCCGTTGTCGCTGCTGAGGGCGGCCCCAATCCCCTCTAGAGAAAGCTGCATCTGAATGCGAAGGTCCTCAAAGTTTTCGGGGGACAGGTAGCTTGTGTGCGGGTCCAGGGCCAGAGCAAAGGCCTCAGCGATGCTCGTAATGAGCTTTTCAGGATTGTGCTCGACAACCCTCATCGTCTGCAGTTCGTAGCGGTGAATCAGCTGCTTCTTGGCCTCCGCCAAGTCGATGCCTGCAAGCAGGGCGTTTTCGATCTGAAATTGTACAACCTTTCTAAGGAGCCCATGCTTTTCCGCCTTCGTTTTCACATAGGGGCGCTTTTTCACTTTGATGTTCAGCTCCACAGTCTCGTCGAGTCGATAGTCCGGCCCCAGAATCTTTTTTACAATGGCCTCATTCTCCCGCGCCCGTGCGACGATTACATCGTAAACCTTCTGAAGCGCGGCACATTCTCCCGATTGCATACTTGCAAACACGCCTTGCAGAACCGGTTTTATCCTTTTCAAATCGGACTCGTATAGCAGCGTTTTGGATGGGTCAAGACTCTTGATCATCTGGTCGACTGCGTGAGTATTGATCTCCCTGGTCATATTCTTCATCGCGTAGTGATTGGCTAGGTACTTTTCCATCAGCATGGGCAGGCGGCTGCAGGTAAGGTTTGCGGCCATTGAGGAAACGGGCAATAGCAGGATCAGAAGCAGAATCAGAAGCAGCCTCCAGAAACAGAACCCGCCCTTGCTGCTTAACACCACTCTGCGGCTACGTTGATTATCCCCGGGGGCGTTTACGGAGATGTTTACAACTCTTCTATCGCGTATGCTCATGCTCTCTGCTCTTCCTGCCGCACCAGGGCAAGACTGTTCTCCTTTTGTTCTTTATGAGAAATCACT
>CAISJV010000055.1 GCA_903885795.1 uncultured delta proteobacterium
ATAACTTTGACAGGAAGACACCTGCTATGGTTTACTTCGGAACACAATCGCAGAGACAGGCTGCAGCATGATCATGAACCAAGGGCAATTTCCCACTTATAAAAACCTGTCTCCTGTCCAAACAACCCCGACCACCTCTCAGATAACGCATTCAGAACATCATATCTTTGTGGATTACCTTGAAATATCCAAATCGATACATCTTCATCATCGAAGTCTGTGTTGAGTAATGACGCAACCTCAACTTTTGTAGGCAGATGGCGTTTGAATGATACACGGTCATCGAGGAATGTATAATCATATTTCATTGCTAATTCGGAGATAAAAGATATTCCCAATTCTCTACATTCTATTCCAATATTCTCAAGAAATAATTTTCTTTCTTTTGGAATTACATTAGCGCATAGTATCATCTCATAAAAATCATTTTGATTCTTACTCTTTAGAAGGCCATAGTATTCTGCAATTTGACCAGACGCTTCTCTACTCAAGATTCCTCGCTTTACTTCAATTATCACTTTGCGCTTGAGTTTATCTTCAAAAAGAATATCAATTCTCTTTCCCTCAATAGCATATTGTTGATCAATGAGTCTAAAGCCTTCGCCAGGGAAAACATCATCAGGGTGTTCGGCAATCAGGTTCTCAATGTCTTTTTCTAGCATAAGCCCCCTTATGTCATTTTATTGGTCTTTTAAGTTAACAATCTATTGGTCGAGCCTCGATTGACTTCATCCACCAAAGTCACACCCAGCAATATCACTATTTGTTATTTCTAGTTATGGTGGTCATGTGTTATGTGGTCTGTATTACTATATTTCCAATTAGCGCGCTCTTTTTCATTTGCTAGTCGAGCATCTTCTATCTTCGCATCTTCTAATAGCCGTAGGCGTTCTTTACTCTCTTTTTCGATTTTTTGTTTTCTAAGGCCAAGAAATATGCAGATGGCGAAAACACTTATAATGAACCCCGATATAAAGAATGGTTTATACCAAAATGTTTCCCAGAAAAAATTAAGGAATGCAAAGAGGATTGCTAATAAGAAGAAACCTCCGATAATTGTCCAAATCCCTATTACAATGTGAGCGATTGGTGTTCCTACGGTAAATTTGTAATTGTACCACATAACCTAATTACCTTTTTTCGTCCAGTAGACTAGCTTACTGGTTTATCCCAATATATGAGTTAATGTTTGTATCCTCTGTTTAGAGCCTGGTTTTCTGACAGTGCCATGTGATATTTTCGCACGGATCTTAAAATCAGTCAAACATTGAATACTGGAAGATATACGTACTTTTGCCCCCACCACATACTTCAAATCCGGTGTGGGGCGCTAAACTCGGAAGGTTAAAGAAGGTTAAAGACACGTTAAAGAAATATTATCGATAAAAATCGAAATTTACGAATAAAATGGCGGAAGTGCATGGGAATCGAACCCGTGCTTTCGCCTCTAAGTAGCTGATTTTTCAAGGCGCTGTCCCCTCTATCGGATTCTTATCGGATCGGATCGGAATTACATTGTCCCGGTTTACTACATCCCGCAGGTCCGTCATGGCGTTGTGGACGTACTTCTGAGAAGTCCGGATGTCACTATGCCTTGCCAAATCCTTCACCTGAAAAGCCGTGGCATTTTTCGACCAATCCGTAATGGTGCTATGCCTCGTCGCCTCGTATAGTTTCAATCCTTTGATGCCATGCATAGCCCACAAATCCCGCAGGTAAGCCGGTTTGTATCCTCTACCTGTCGACGGATTGATAAACAGGAAATCTGTGCCAAAGCGAATCTTTCCGTGTCTAACAGCAATTTCAAGGGCAAATCGTGAAAGCGGAATCCACTCCCCTCTATTACCCTTTGTTGTCTCAATCAGATCGTAGCCCGAATAGGTTCGTTGAATCAAAACTCGTGATGACGCAAGATCACAATCACGAATCTGCAAAGCACAGACCTCCGATACCCTTAATCCCGTCTCCCGCTGAAAATAGAGGATGTCACGGTGCTGTTCAGGGAAATTCCCGATGACTTCCATTTGTGCCTCGTAGGTGATGGATCTTTGTTTTTTCGTGATCGTCACCCTGAAATCTGGAAACTTAGGAATTTCAATCCGCTCTTGATCGTTCAGCCACCGAAAGAATGTCTTGAGGGCAAGCAGCATATTACGTGTGTATTTCTGAGATAATGCTGTCGGCAGCTCGTGGAGAAAATACTTTTCAATGTCTCCTTTTTTGATATGCCGTACATCCAGGTCACTCATGTTTTGGTAGTGTGTGCGATAGACTTCATAGAGCTTGAGCGTTGCATTACGGCAGTTGCTCTGGTTGAGTTCAATTTTTTTACGCTTATAGGCTATCCATTCGTCATACTTAATTCCGAACTTCATTGCCTCGATCTCCGGTAGCAGCCAATTCCGGATGTCGAACTTTACCCCACCTTTTTTCTCGCTTTCGATTTCTCCATTGATGGCAGACAGAGATCTGAATGCTTCTGTGTAGGATAGAGCTGTCCCTTTTTTGTCGTGATAGATTCTGACATACTTTCCATTAACAGAAATACGGATTGCGCAGGAATCATATCCGCACTTTAGGCAAACTCGCTCCCTTCGCCGGTTTCCACACCGCTGACATAAGATAGAACCCCTCATGATTAATTCGGCCAAGTCAAAGGCCGAATTTTCCTCACCCCCTTTCTTCGAAGGGGTTATGGGATATTTTTTGTCAGCCGTCAACATCATTCTGCACTCTTAGCAAGTATGGATAATTCGAAAGTTATTTGTGGTTTTTGTTCTCACTGGCTGGCCCACATATTATCGCTTTTAGTTTTTTAAGATCGTCCATCAGCGCGCCATACTTCGCCCTGGGTCCCGATGGGCCTACCTGAATATCACGCTCTATTGATTCATAATAAAGAGCTGGTAGAATGATTTGAGTGTACTGATCAAGATAGAATGGTTTATTCATTCTGGGCGCTGTCATAAACCAGTGAATATTTTCCTGCGTGTCCCCATCCCATTTTAAAAATCTTGCGGATGCAGGCATTTTAATTGTTATGTTTCGTAGGCTTGTAGATTCATCTGTTTGGTTTGCCCCTGTGATAGGTCGTGTCCCAATTGTCACTTGCGCGCTTGGGGTATTATCCGTATTGGTACTATTACCAATAGATATAGTAATAACGCCTTTATCTTTCTCACGCGCACAAGTGACAATTGGGACAATTTGGTTTTTCATTTCGTTTTTATACGCGCGCGAGTGACAATCGGGACAATTGTCGATATCGCTAATGATATCTGCATCATCGGCATAGCTTAACTTGCTGACTTCTGGTGACAATTGGGACATTTTAGTTATAGATGTCGTTACGCGATCATATAGGTTCATTATTGAATATCCTTATGTTTTGATAACCCCAGGAATCGGGTAGCTTCTTGGATCTTTATGACCGCCATTGCACGGCGTTGTTTTTCTTCGTTGGCTCGATTCGCATAGAGGCTATGGCATTGCTCGTTCACTCTCCAATGTGAGGGTCGATGATCCTTTTTATATTTGGTAGCGTCCACCCAGCCTGCTGCCCATAAAATTTTCATTGCTTCTTGGAGGAGATCTGGGAAATTGCGTAATTCCCTGTTTGATCGATATAAGACACGTTCACTAACATTTATGATTCCTTTCGCTAGGATAAACCCCGCTATCCATCGTGCATGACCTATATTTCGATTTGTTGGCAATATCTCATTGTAAAAGCGCGCCGCGTTTGGCAAGAGGAAGGCAATCATTAAGCGAGCTACGCGCTTTGCGGTTTCACCGGATATATATGTGTGAGGCATCCTATTCTCTGATATGGCTTCTACCATGTGAAAAGTTAATGCATATCGCGCGAACTTTCCGTCCCACTTGTCAAGAGCGGCTCGAAATGATGCAGTTGTGGAAGGTATAGCCATTACATTTTTTATCGTCCTCTTTACAATTTCCCTTTGCTCTTGAGCCTTAGCAGAAAACATGTATGGGGTTTGGGGAATAGGCAGGTCAATTTCAACTGGGAGACCGAGGTTTTTTATCAGTTTATTGTAGGATTCAATTTTTTCATAATCTGGCTCTCGATCTTCTCCCTCACTGATAGCTCTGCCGTAATAGATATCAAATCGGTTCAGCAATCCATCATCTGTTATTGAAGCGAACTCCCTTTTTGCAGGACCTGGTTGAATTGACCCAAGGACGCAGCTACTCCAGTTAGGAACAAAAATATTCCCCCTTTTTATTCTATCAATGACGCGTGGTCCCCCGTTGTACATCTCAAGCCAGTCAGCACGGTCCTTTCCTCCTTTTGCCGCCCGGTAACAATCCATAGACCCAATAAATCTGGTCATTTCGTCATAGTTAACAAGTATTCCTTCGGGATTATCCTTTAGAATTTCTGATAGAGATTCTACAGTTGGATCGTTGGTCATTCTTCTTTTCAGAGGAGGCATCTCTGGCTTTTCAGGGGTTCCCCCAAGGTTTTTTTTCTTTTTTAATGATTCAAATTCAGCAAGTTCTTGCTCGTAGCTCTTGAGCAATTTTTGATTTATCAAATACAAATCTTTCTCCAGCTCTTTTAATGGTTTTAAGGCTTTATTCATGGCGGGGGTTTTTTTCATACCTGGTTCTGCCACCAGTAAACTCCATATCCTTGATGATTCTTTCCACTCCGAATCGTTAACTTTCGGTTGCACAGTATATTCATCAGAAATGCATGCGGCGGCGACTGTTAGTGCAGGCATAGCAATCATTGATGTGCAAACACCAAGGCGGGCTGCTTCATCACGAGCGAATTCGTCAATTACAGGTGGACAGGCATTATCCAACCATTCAGGTTCACCAAAAATGTCCACATCACCGAATATATCAATGGGGATGACATCGTTAAAGACCTCGTTATTATCGTTTATTCCCAGACTGATGGGGCTTTTTATTAGGTCCTTGTATTTACAATCAGCACAAAAATCTCCAGTGACTGATGCTTCTATGTAGGCGCAAGTATAAGGACCACCACCCTTTAAGGCATGCTTGATCTTTTTGTCCGTTTCACCCTGGCTATAATTGGGATAAGGTTCTGAAATTGTGTGCGCAATTTTAGCCCCGTTCTGGCATCGGCTAACTACCGAAAGGACAACGTACCACTCTATTTCGCACAGAGTTTCCGCATCGATGACGCAATGATTAATGAAGCTGCATTTCTCGCGGATAATTTCAAAATCAGCATCAGAGGAGGAGTCAGTAAAATTTGTTTCATGTTGTTTGCGAGCATTCCCTTTCACATTTTTTGATGAATTATTGGCGGTTCTAATAGTATTGATGAACTCACTAACTTCTTCTATGGGAACTTTGTTGATATTTGATAGGGTATCCACCTGATTTTCAAATGGTTCCAGAAAATCAGTATTCGGATCAAGCAATAGAGTGTGACCCTTTTGCATAGCAAGCCCCTGAAAGGGGAGAGCAATCAAGTTTCCCATTTTTTGACCAGTGAGATGATCTTGATTCGGAAATATGCGGTCAAAGGAATTCTCACTAAAAGTGCTCTTGTCGATTCCAGCTCTTAGTAATAATTCAAAGACTACTTTTCGGGCTTTTGAAGCAGGTAATGGATCCTTGAAGAATAGATAAGCGTGGTATCCTGTTCCTGATTTTGAACGAAGTACATACAACGTGAAATTATTCTCCGAACATGTGTGATAATATTTACGAGCATCATTTAATGGATCTTTATCACCTTTGTGATCGTCTAAATCTACGGCGGCATAATTTACTTTTTCGTCCGAATGAATAGGATACGTACCAAGAACGATGTCACCATTGAGGTGCTGCCTTAGCAGTTCATGGTTGACTGTTACATATTTCTTGTTTGGACAGGAGTCACACGAACCCATGCTGGATTTCTCCTTATTACATATATTTTTTTTCCACTCATTTTCACAGATGGGGCTATATCCGCTCTTCCCTTTTTTGTTCTCCCATCTCTTGGGAATGACATCTCTCCGACCAAGAAATAGATCCTCCAAGTATGAAATAAGCCTAATATCTCCGGCAGGGATTTTTTTATTTAATGGAATCGAAATGTCTGTCATAACTTCACCTCGCTTTACATTAATTTTGTATTGACTCCATGTGCAGTTAAGGATCCAGTTTTGCAGATCTTTTCATTCGGGACCTTTCCCTCTCTGCCCAATAGGGTTGCTATGGAATTTGCATTATTCAACGTTGCCATTTTCTGTTCTCCTAAAAGATTTTCCGTAACTAATAAAAAAGCCGCGAATAACCTTTTAATGGTCTTTCGCGGCTTACTGGCTTAGGATTTGGCTTACTAACCTTTGACTGGCTCGCCCTAATTATTTTTCCTGAAAGTATTTCTGCTTACAGCATCATGTACCCACCTTTTTTAGTTCGTACCAGAGGCCTCCTCGTCTCTTCCCCTTGATGTCTTTTAATAACTATGTTAGCAATTACTTTGCTTGTACTCACGTAATCATAGTTATCGGCAATTATAACTTCAGGGATATCATTAACATTATCTTCTTCATTATCTTCGCTTTTCATTTTTTAATTTAATCCTCCTTAAAGAACACACCTGCTTCTTCAATTAAACGGGATAGACTGATTAATACTATACTTGGACAGTGTTGAAGAATATCGCTTAAATCATCAGAATCAAAGCTTATGTCCACACGGTATTCGTCTTGATCAATGATATTAGGAATTCGTGGATCTTTAGATAAAGTCAGGAATATTTCAGCACTTTGGTAATATATTTTAATAAATTCGTACAATGTGAGGCTCTTCTTAATTTCTAAAGGATCTGGCCTGTCATAAGAGGGAATTGTAAAGCTGAAATTTAATTCTTTTTTCCTTAAATATTTTATCAAATCATTCATAACTACATAATTTATGGAATATTTATTTAATTCTCGGCAAATCATGACTTCGATAAGATTTTGGTGGTCGTATTGATGCATCCTTCCGGTCCCTCGGACAGGCTTGGCTGGTGAAATAACGCCTGCGATGGTCCAGTGCTTAAGTTGATTGCTACTTATGTTAGCTTTATGTTGAATTTCCTTGCTGAAGTAATGCTTTACCTCCCTATTGTTAGCATTCGTCTCTAGTGAAAGAAAAGAATTATAATCAGTATTAAGAATCACATCAAATATCTTTCTCTGTGACCACATGAAACTCCCCTTTCTGAATAATAGATTATAAGTGGACTTATCCCTTATATTGTATTAGAACTCTTGTCAATCATTTTTTTGAAAGGAGAAAAACATGGAAAAATCGCTTGAAAAAAAATATCGCGTCGTAGTTGTCTTGTCGAAAAAAGAGCGCGATGACCTTCGTAGAGTTGCTCGCGGCACGCAGCGATCAATGACTGGCTACTTGAGATATCTTCTGGTTACGGATTTAGAATATAATCCTGATGATGAATGAGATGTCGGATTTTTCGAAAAAAATGCTCAGATGGAGGAACGGCGTACCTTCATTTATTGCGAGAACTGCCATATTTAGGTACCCCCCCATCAGGTCGAGTCGCAGAACCCCGGCCCTCCGGCCGGGAGATGGAGACGCCTCCGCGTCCATCTAAAACCAAGAGCGGAAAGCACAATGGCGCAAAGGAAGAGTCCGCGCCCTGTCTTCCCGCGAGGAAGAAGTCGTATTTTAGGGCATCAGATTATGAACCATCTCGCCGGGTTGCTCGTGGCGCTGATGTCCGACCATGCCTGTTTGTTAATGATCAAGAGCGGCACTTCTTGGCCAATGGAAATTTATTCATTCCTCAGAATATTAAGAGGGAAGAAGTCTCTCCCCCCGGCAAGCCCGAAGCGGTCTTGCCTTGCCCCCTCACAGCGGGGACACCCCGCAACGCCCCAAATATCAAGCCCTCTTTGGAGGCAAGAGCCGTGCCCAACTTCGCTGTTCACGTCTCTTCCTTTTGTTTTTTCCTCTGGTGCCTCCATTACATTACGGGTCTGCCGTCCGTGCTCACGCCCAGACGTCTTGCCTCCGTGAATTTTCTTCGTTTAAGAATCGCGTCCCGCGGGCGCTTCGCTGCATACACTTCGGCTCATCTAACAGGGAGCTCAGAATTCGGCCATTAGCCCTCATACTTCGCGGCGCGTGCTCGCTTCACTCCGCCCCGCCACCTTCTCTAGTGGCGCAAAGTCCTTTGGACAGCTTTTCAAATAGAGAACCCTCAATCCTGATCTGATAGAACCCTTGCGGAGCGGCGCATCAATCAGATTTCTTAAGGAGGTACCGAGTGGCCTGCGTGAATTCATTCCGCTTAAGAATCTCGTCCCGAGGGCGCTACATTTCATGCACTACGGCCATCTAAGCTGTTTTCAGAATTCGCAAATAGCTTCATGCTTCAGTCTTTTTTTAGTGGAGCAAAGTCCTCCGGACAGCTTTCATATTTCAAAACAGAGGCGAAACACTTAGTCGGGGCCGTATGTCAGCAACTTTCGATAGAACCCTTTATTTGCAAGGCATATGGTCTAAAGCACTTGCGGAAGGGCGCGTTATTCATGGCCGTCTGTGGAAGGGGGCATAACGTAAAACACGGCATTGATGTAAACCAAAAAGCCGGGAAAGATTATTTGAAGCGGCTTTTATGGATTTACATAATGCGATATTTTACGACATGTTTTTCTGTCATGCGAGCCGCAAAGAGGCAAGGGCGCGGCCCGAACGCCAGAAAAATTTTCCCCCTCTCTGGTTCGCCGGCCACAAGAATATTGAAGCGCCCCATTTTAAGAATTTAAAAGCCTCTGATAGGACCGCAGCTCCGCGTTCCCGCTTCTCTGCAAGGTAAAAGATTGTTATTTAGAATTCTCATAACCGCCACTCGTCTGTTTTTTTGAAAACCCGTTTGTCAAAAGGGGGCGGACGGTCACTAAAAGCGCCCCCCGCCCAGCACGCCCTCCCACAGACGCCTCCCACTATCTTCTTAGCATTATTGCCTTTTAATTCATCGAATTGGCTGAAATGCCCTTAATAACGCCCTTCATAGAGCGGCGCTACCAGCACAAAAATTATGATTTTTTATTAAATAAAATCAACTATTTGGCACGAATAATATCGAGAGCGAGGCTTTTCTAGTGCTGGTTTTCAAAGCGGCGATTATAAAAAAACGGACCATTGTACTTTTCGCTTCAATGAGTTGAATCATTCAGCTATGACTGGCAAATACAAAGCAAGAAGCGAAAAGACCGTCCAGATCAATGAAAACCATTTGAAATGCGCATAAGGATGACAGCTAAATTTTCCTTGATAGTCTGGACGTCCTCCCTCCTAATAAGTCAATTAATTGACGGATTTCGAGAATCATGCGAGTGTACAAACAGTAATGCTTAAAACAATGAGGCCTTGTCAGGAAATCAGGCGGTAAAAGTGAGTTCGGTTGTCAATAGGGGGCATCAACTTCATATTCTCCCACTCACACCACTTCCGAACAATATGAAGCCAGTTCCTCCGGCTATGGGCATGCTCTCCGGCACTCTCCCGTAACTACCTTCGCTGTCAAAGTACTGCTAATTTGGAATGTCCGCAACGTTAACATTCATCGGCAGATAAAATGTTAAGCTAGATAATAATCACTATCGGTTCAAACTCCTCACCAATATTTGAAGCAAAATTGACTCTTACAGTAATATTCATTTTTTCTGGATGGGGAATAATCATTTCCAGCATTTTCTTTTTATTTATTAGAAATTTGTTAACCATTATCCTGTCTTGATCCTCCCATCTTTCATGGTTAATACGATAATTCATAGTAATAAGAGAAGAATCAACGGAAAACCGATCCAAGAAATATTCAGCCCATTTATCACCTATATCTGGGAAATTAGAACGATTCCAGTCCTGGATATTGTCGATAAGGAACAAGAGGAATGCATAGGGGTTACGGTGAAAAGAAATCCGCTTTATAAAAAACGAATCATCTTTTGCTTCATCTATCGTTAAGGAATGCAAACAGACAGCTGCAATGGCTTTCTTTACAGCATTATGCATCCATGAAGTTGAATGAGTACCCTCTTCATTCATGGATTGCACTATGGCTTTATAAAGAAGGATCGCACTTACATATCCGTGATTGTTTTCAGTAATTAATTGATGTTGCAACTCATTAATTTTATTTTTATCACCATCATTAATCTCTAATGAATTACATACTTCGTTAAAAACTATGCTGCCGATATCGTTGATTGTAATCATCTCGCCAGGTTCAGGAGAAGGCAATAATAATTTGGAAAATTCTGGTTCGAGTTCAAGAATATTCTTAATCTTTATTCTATTTAGCTGTTCACTCACCTTTTTAAGGCCAAACTCAGAGTATAAGTCACTTAACTTTCCAATTATATTTTCAAATGATTCTACTGGATATCCAAAATCATGGGCTGCAGAAGTAAAAAGCCAACAATATGTGATTTCGTCTATTGTCTCAAACTCAAAATACTTTTTTAAATCACATCCCTTGTCCTTGGCGCTAAGGATTATGTTCATTCCAAGAAGAAATACCTCAAATTGGTGAATGAAATGGCTTCTCTTGGGAATACTTAAAAAGTGGTCGAATGCTCTAAATGTGTCGAATGATTTATTTTTGGCCCATATTAATTCCATAATCCTAATGATAATTTTATTTTTATCAACATTAGGTGAATTAGGATAAGTAGCAATTAATCGATGTATTTCGGTTTTACGAAAAAAAGGTTCCTTCAGCAAACACTCAATGATTCTCTTCTCAGCATTCTTACTATAAGTACTGCCATAGCCATGTGCGAAGCTATCAAAATTATACATTATTATTCCTCATCATTCTAAACTGATTCCAAAAGGATAAAACCGTTGCCATAGATGTCTTGAATGGGATTTCATCTTTTTGATAAAGTTTATACATGACAGCTTCTGGATACTTTATTTCATCATCCCATACTATGCCCGATTCTAATGATGAAAGTATTTCATTTGTATTACAATCCTCTAACTCATCTTTGCTTCTCATGCACCTTATGCCTTCTAGGGCCTGATATAAAGCAGATCTCATCCATGGTAATAATGACTTAAATTTAGGTGCATAATAAGCTGCGATAATATACTTATCAGCAAGAAAAGCCGTAAATTGCTCAGAATCGTTATTACCTTCTATACGTTCAATATCACCGATATGTTCAATGATCTCCTCGTATATTAAATCGTAATTAGAAGCATAACTTTCCTCCATTTCTCCATTTATAAAAACCTTCTCAAATATTCTTACGAAGTAAGTTCTGACAGCATAAATTGATAATGGAGAATACAGTAAATTCTTTGAGGCCAATTCTTTCAGATAGTGCCACACTTTCTTTAAAAATAAATCATAATCTGAGTAAAATCCTAGCTCATAGCCAATATATTCTGCCGCAAGCTCATTGACGAGTTGCAGCCAATTGTCTGGGGTGTTTTTTGATGCCAAAAACATCTTTAATTCTATATCGTTATCATCGATGATTCCAGATCCATCTTCGAAAATAACATTATTAATAATTATATGAGCTACTTCATGATTTATTGCCCACCACATTCCTGGATTCCACAAAGATTCTATTGGAACATGTATAACCTCGCAGCTGTTAAAAAATTGATGATTACTAACAGATATGAATCCCTTCCAAGTATAACCGTATGGACCCAGAGTACGTTTTAGCACCGTTGCTGGTAAAAATGAAATCGCTTGTATTGACCTTTGAACTCCACCTCTAAGTTTACTGAATTGTCCAACATTTTCCTCAATAGTACCATAAGTGCCATACAGTCTAATTCCAGCACTATCGTTTATTATATCAGTTACTTGTGATGCAAAATTAGTACGTTTATTTGGATCCATCTGCAAGGCAAAATCTTGTAAATACTTATGATAACGTGCCATATCTTCAAAAGCATCACTTATGATTTTATTTTTAATCAAACCATTGAGTGTGTTAAGTGCATCCGCGAGAGCAAGACCTCTATCATTAAAAATATTTTTTATGTTTTCATAATCATAATCGAGTGGGAGAGGATGTTTGTGAGAAATCTGAATATGTTGTCGATCAACGCTACCAGAGTATGAGATATAAGTTGTAGTCGCATATATTTCAGCATTAAACTTCTTTCGGAAAATGAATAAATCATGTATCACATTTATCCATTGCGTTCCTAGTTCTGGTATTATTTGAACATCTTCTTTTCCAATTAAATCACTAATTGTGTAATCTTTTGAAGACCAAAAGCTTAACAATTCATTACTCGCTCCCGGGAAACAGGTTATTGTAATTATCGGTGTTATATCTTTAATTATTGCTACATTAAAAGATGGGGCAAGCTTTGTAAAATCATTTATGTTTGGCCATTCTGTCTTAGAAGGTAGCACCCTATAATTAATTGCGATAATGGAATATGTTTTTTGAATGTATCTACTTGTTGTTCCGTAAGAAGGGATTGTGCATCTTTGAACGATATTAGACAAATTATTGCCGGCAGAAACTACTATTAATTCACTCCATCCGAGTGTTCCAAAGAAGAAAGTTCCATCATCAAGGGCAGTAGTTAATTCCTCTATAAGTGAGTGTTCACTCGCATAACAGCATAGACTTTTCTCGTTGCAAATCTTGGTTATTATAATGGCAGCACAAGCATAATCGTTTAACTTTTTGAAAAATGCCGCACTATCACCTATAGAATAATGATAGCAAAAATATTTGGTGGTTTTCAATATACCATTAATGGGGCCAATTACTGGTAATAAAGACGAAAAATCATGCCATGCGTGAATGAATATGATGTCGTAGGATCCAAAACCCTTAAAGATAGCAAATTTTTCTAGCCCTGCTTCGGCACAGGCCTTTTCAAGCGCCAAGGCTACGGAAAACTCCTCACCTGGTAGTGTTTGTATTAAGGAAATCTTTATCGCATCATTTCCAATTGTACTGTGCACAAATTGCCTCCTGTAAATAAAAAAAAAGGAAGCATAAAAGCTTCCCTTTTTTACCATAAGAGCAATTGCTAGAACTCCGCTCGTTTCATCCCTTCGAGTCCATCATCCACAGATTCAGACCAGTGCCGAGCTACTTTTCCTATGAACTCATCAAGCCGTAATGAATCTGCTTCCGGCTTAAACGGCAAGCCTAAAGAGATAGTTGCTGTATACATATTATAACCGCCCTTTAAAACCCTCGATTTCGCATTCTTCCTATTAACTATTTCCATCGAATTACCCTCCCAGCCATATAATCCTAACCCCCTGATTGCACCCCGCCAGTTCCCCGGTTATATTTCGCTGCAATTTCAATAGGTTAATCTTGTACCACGCTGTAACGGTAACACTTACATTAATAAAAACAAGAAAGTCAAGCAAAAAGGTAATTACTGTTAAAGAGAATTTAGATCTCGCCCCCTCCTTATTTTGTACATACATGACTACATCTTGTATGTCAACAGAATAATGGACACAAAATATTGAATTAGATTCCAGCAAATGTGCTATGTATATTTATGAATAACGAATACAACATCAGTCTATTTTATGATATACACAGATCAAATTTTAGCATGTTCATATTCTTTCAAAGTGTAATGGATAAGAATCGACATCATTCCCTTGATCAGCTAAGCTCATAACTTTTGAAGAAAAGAAATTTTGCCTTTTCGAAGTCTTCTTTGGAACTGATCGTAATCTCCAGATCGCCCGTACCGAAATGGCCAATCTTCCGGACGTCCCGGAGGAACCCTTTATTATTCTCAACATCAATGGAATCAGGATCGACTTTGGCAAAAACAAGAAGTTTCTGGGCTGTTGGGTGGACCTCAATACAGGCGAAGTTTTTAATCCGTTTGAAGGCAAAGTAATAAAGCATGGTTTTCAACTGCACATCATCGCCCAGGGCCATCAGATAATTCTTAACCGTCTCGAAAAGCTCCTTCAATTCATCATCGGATTGTGCCAGAAATTCACTGACGGTTTTATAAACCGTTTTTCCCTTCTTTTTTTTGTTGCTGCCCACGACCTCGACTTTGTCGGATGTCACGGCATTTACGAGCTCAAAGAGGATGAGATCCTTGCCGTAAAGCCGGTATCGAATCAGCTCGATGTTGCGATTCATCTGTCCGACGGCATGGGTGTCGTACTTGGTGAAATCACCGGCGATGCACAATAGCCTAGGGTTCGACCAGGCAATGGCCGCAGCAGCTTCGTTGTCCAGCCGCTCCAGGACCAGGAGTTTTAATTCGGCTTTGTGATCCATCAGCCAGTCCAGATAGAAAAGCCCCTGATTGATGACATTCTCGTTCACCGTCCGTTTGTATTCGATAATGACGGGGCACCCGTTCTCGTCGATGCCCAGGGAGTCGATGCGTCCACCGTGGACCTTGCCAGTCCCGTATTCGGAGGCGAGAAACCGGATGCCGAAGAATGTCTCCAAATGACTTTCGATCAGGGTTTGCAAAGATTTTTCGATATCGGAGGAAGTGCCCTCGATTTCGCTAACCTTATCTCCGTTAAGTTTGAATATTTTGATATCGCTCATAATGATACCCTCTGAGATTTGTTTAAGAATGCCATGGCTGCGTCTTCATTTTCTTCAATTGCTATCTCGACGGCGCATTTCGCTGCATCAAGGAGGAAACGGGCTTGTTTGCGGGCTGCTTCCGATTTTACAATCAAATCTCGCAACGCTTCCTGTTCGGGCTTTGGTATCAAGGGAATTACGAACTGTCCCAGGTCATCTTGCATAATGCTGTAGAATGCCCCACCGTGCGCCCACTTCTCCGCCTGGATGTTCCCTGCCATACTGTTTAGGAAAAGGGCAAGATATTCAGGCAGGACAGCATTTTTATGCTCTGGAGAAAACCGCAGAAGCATGATTTCACTGCTGATAACAGCGTGCTTTGCTTCATCCCACACCGGCGCCGCATTACCGAAGCTGCCTTTTCTTGTAAAAAGGACATCACCCGTGTGTAAAGAAATATCTTTTCCGATTTTATCGGAGGTTAACGGTATTTGAAATGCACTTTCAATCTCTATTCTTCCCTTTTTTATATCGCCGACGCGGATATAGGGTGTGCCGCTTTCGACGAAATCACGACAATCAAAACCATTCATGACCGGCAAAATGATTTCTTCCAATCGTCTCGTCTCAATCCCTGTCTTTTTGATCTGTCTGTAAAGCTCATCATATTTTGGTTGAAAATGTTCCGCGTCCAGCCGTCCGGTTGCGAAAACATCGGCGGACTTGCGCTCATAGGTCAGGTTTTCTGGTGGTTGCCAGTTCTCAAGACCAAGGGCGTGAAGGAGGGTTTGTTCGGCGTATCTATTCCTCATCTGAATTTCCTGTAATCTTGAGAAGTACTCTAAAACAATTGTTTCTACAGCCTTTTGTAATTTTTCAGAGCCACTATAAACCTGAACTGCACGAACTCGATCAAGTGTCAATTGATATTGAATAGTTTGTTCACGATGGCGCATGAGTTGACTAAAACCATAATGTGAACGTAAAAAAGCCATCAAATAATATGGATTGATTCCTTGAATGTTGACCAAACCAAGCACAGTACGTGAAAGAGCAAGCTCATCATAATCTTGAACTATGCTTGCATAGCAAGGCGTGCCCACTTTAGTAAGAACAATTTCGCTTTTATGGATAAGTTGAACACTATTATTTTCTGCAATAAAAGAACGCGGAATACGCTCGAAGTCATTTTCTTGAAGCTTTGAAATCAAAGGATAATCAATACAGTCCACACAGCGAACAAAAGGAACTTCTCCTTGTTCATAAAGGTGTGTAGCCGCGGGATAGAATGCACTAGCCTTTAACTCGCAATAATCATTAAGAGGCTTTGCATTGTGGTCTCTTAATGCTTTTTCAATGCGGATATTTTCTCTTGAATAGAACTCGGGATCAGAACGATCCCCCATATTTATCTCAGAATAAGGTAATACCGTTATTTCCAGCCCCTCCAACAAGACCCTGTATCTGGCCTCGTCAAAGGGGCTTGTCAAAAAAAACTTAGGCCTTCCTTTTTAGCAAATTCGGCGAATGCCTCGGCGATGCCGTCCTGCGTCAGGCCGTCGTGATTGAACAGGTCATGCTGGACGATCCAATGGCCGTGGGCATCCCGGAGCCGTTCTTTGGATTCTATGGGCATCACCATGTTCAGGGATTTTTCGACTTTATCCAAGCTGCCAAACTCCTCTTCAATGTTTTCCAGATTCATCGTCGCGGTCTGGCCGCTCTCCTTGATTCTATAGATGGTAGCTCTTTTTACGGTGCCGTATTTTTTCAGGAAATCCTCGCGATTATATTTTTTTAAACTGCTCTTGCTTGATGTTTCGTCCTTCTCGAATATGGAAACCTTTGGTCTTTCCACAAAGATCTTATCTCCAGATGAATCCTTGGAGGGCAGCTTCTGTGTGGCAAAGAAGATATTGTAGTCTTGCACGCGGGGGCAAAGGGGACCGGCGGCGGGGTCGTCATTCCACTTCTGGACGAACAGCACGCTTGTCTTCGTGCCCGTGTGGGGTTTGAAGGTGCTCGGATGCAGCCCGACGACCGCCAGGATGCGGCACTTTCCCGCTATAAACTCACGCACCCGTTTGTCGCTTGCATTATTGAACCGCCCTTGAGGCAAGACAATGGCCATCCGTCCGCCGGGTCGCAAGAAATCAAGATTGCGTTCGATAAACAGAAGGTCCCGTCCGACGGCGTTCTCCAGTTTTCCCTGAGAGCCGTCCTTATTGAGCTTGTGCGCGAGTTCATAGGAAGCCAGCATGTCTGTCTGCTTGATATCTCCGGCAAAGGGCGGATTCGCCATCAAAATATCGAACTGGAAGGCCCGGAAATCATCTTTGGATGCACGCAGTTTGCGAATCTTTTTCCACCCCTCGTTGTATGTATCCACCCAATCCTGCTGTTTGATCGTCTCGTCCCATTTGCGCCAATCCAAAGTATTAAGGTGGAGCACGTTGGTTTGACCATCACCGGCGATGAGGTTCAGGCAACGGGCAACACGGACGCTTTTCTCGTCAAAATCAACGGCGAAGACCTTGTCACGGACATAATCCTTACAGCGCTGCGGCTTTTCATCCATCGTAAAGAGATGGGACGCCTCAATCCCTTCATCTTCCAGAATTTGCCTCCAGACATGAAAAATGCTGTGAACGGTAAACCCGGCTGAACCGCAGGCAGGGTCGATCAACGTTTCGTTTTCCTTGGGGTTGAGCATCTTCACGCACATGTCGATGACCCAGCGCGGCGTAAAATATTGCCCCTTTTCTCCTTTGGCAGACTTGGTAACCAGATATTCAAAGGCGTCGTCGATGACATCGAGGTGGAGTTGAAAAGTTTCCATTCTTCCAGGGAGCCGACACAAACCTGGAGATGATCGGGTGTGAGCTTGATTTTTTCATCATCCGGGAATACCCCTTCCCATTCTTTTTTCGCATCATCAAAGAGATTCTGGATGTTGGCCTTGAGCTGGGCCGCCGTATTGGCATTACGGAAGCGCAGATATTTATAATGGCCGCGATAACAGGCCAGCTCGTCATAAAGCTTTGTGAAAATGAGCTTGAAAACCTCTTCGAATACATCCACACCGGCATTGGCGAGCACTTCATCTTCCATGTCTTCGATCAGTTGACGGAGCGACCGGGCGCGAAGCCCTTCCTTTTCACGCTCCTGCTCTTTATCGATGAGAGTATGGATGGTCCAGGGCTGCCCGATGATGTCGTCAATGATTTGCAAGCTTGTCGGGATATCGGGAATCTCGACAAAGTAGTTGGGATTTTTTCGATGCCAGACGATGGCTTGCGTCCCGTCGCTCCAAAGGGCAAGAGGGGCGCCCGTAGCATGGGTATACGATTTGAGCTGTTCTTTCCCGCCTTTGGCGGTAGGCTGCTTAACTTCGATGATAAGATAGGGAACCGTCGGCCTGTCGGCGTCGAAGACCACAATATCGGCCCTCTTCGACGTATCTCTGCCGAAGGTGATGGGATATTCGACCGTCAGGCGGGATAGGGAATAACCATAATCCAAGACAAGGCGCTGAAGCCACAATTGGCGGACAACCTCCTCCGGCTTTACCTGGATCTCCTTCCCACGAACCGGGCATTTGAGATAATATTTACTGTTTTTCTCCAGCAAGCCGGCTTCCACGGCCTTGATCGTTTTGGCGTTGAATAAACTTAATGATGGCTGGGATTTGGTGGCATTAAGAATATCTGTAAGTTTCATCGAGATTAACCTTTCAGCATGAATTAACTTCTTGGATTTGATATATAATTGACTTATATGATGCGATTCACATATTCTATCTTTCGAGATTTTTAAGGGCCATTATCGAATTCAGCCTCTATCATTCACCGGACGGATTTTCGTTTTTCAGGGAAACAAGGCAGGTCTGCTTCCTCCATTGGTAAATGATAGGATGACCGTTTATGAAGCGATGGGAAACGTAGCAAAAAAATGAATTTGATTCAATGCAAATCTTTGCTATTTAAAGAGAATTTGACCGATCTATGATTTGAATTTGGGTTGGTGTAAAGTGATTCAGCTGTCGGATTTTCATAGTAAATATTTGGAAATTGCCACAGTAATGTCCTGTTAATAGTCGAACGGGGGATTTCTCATTATCTCATTTATTTCCACAATAGTCTTACCCGTCTTGATAAAATTACTTACTCCGGTTGGTCATTCCCACATCAATTCCATATCAGCCTCTGCAAACTTGAAGGTAACAGCAACAACTGGCACAATTCATATTCTCATTGAACCTGCATGAGGATTACGGGTGGAAACTTGCCATACAAAAGCATCAACCGCAAATCTCACTTTCAATAAATAACTGTCCGCCATCTTGTCTAAATGCTTTCTCCTTACCACATCATAAGCCCGACCATTGATCCACCCCGCCCTGAGATCGTCGCCCACAACGCATTTACGAGATCCGGAGGCCCATTGAAGCCCGGTTGTGCAGTGGCGATGGATACCGGCGGTGAGTCAGAGGCAGGGACTTAAAATCGACAGACTAAATTTTAAAAGGGTACCCATCTGATTTTAACAGAGGAAGCAAATTCTTAGCACAAAGATAAGCCGAAAATAAAAACCACTGGTTGTCATTTCCACAAATGTGCAGGTTAGCCAACACGGTTGAAAGGAATATTATATAAGCCGCACCGATCCGGTTATCGGATCGGCATCGGATCGGTTTTGTAATGTCAAGTAGTTGATATTAAAAGAATAAATGGCGGAAGTGCATGGGAATCGAATGCATGCACAGCTTTTTAAGTGTTCGCTATTGTTCATCTTTTAATGCGCTCATGTTCTTACGTTCTTGCTGTGTTCTTAGAGCTATCACTTTTCCTTGAATTCTCCGCTTTGCTTCCAATTTCACATCAGCATATTTTAATACACTATCACGGCGGGAATGATCGGTAAGCATTTGCAGCTCATCAACTGATCCACCCTGCTCATTGATGAACGCCGTACAGGATGAATGTTTCAACCCTGCATACATTCTTATGGTCTCACCACACGAATGAGCGGCTTTATTCCAAAGATCTACAAGAAAGTCATGCTGATATCGTTTACCTTCCATGCGGCTTGACGAATGTGTGAAATAATAGGGGCTTACGCATAAATGCAGCCTGCCAGCCCATTGTTTGAAGTCGGGATGACAAGGGATCTCATGTATTTTATGCGTCTTGGTATGCTGGACGAGTTCCTTATTGCTGAATGACCGCCGAATGATGAAACAGTCACGCCGTTTATCATAGTCGTCCTTATGCAAAGCCATGGCCTCAGACGGACGTCTATAATGATATTTCAGCCACCAAAAAATTGGCTGGTGTTCAACAGGTATGGTCTGAATGATTTTGATTTGCGTTTCTTCTGAAACCACATCTATTTTTGTTGGCTCTATCCCATAACGTCGTCGCTCCGGGAATTGAGGCATTGATAAAATTTTCCCTGATTTATGAGCATAAACAAGGGCCTCATGAAGACAGTACATGACGTTAAGTTTACCCTTACCCTCTCTCTGAATGGCCCCCAAGAGACGACAAAGAACATTGTATTGTACTTCATGGAGCATGACCGGATTGACTCTAAACCATGGCTCCAAGTGATTCTTGATGCTGTTATGGTAATCTTTCTTTGTGGCCGGGGACAAATATGGTTGCGCTTCAAGCCATTCCCACAGAAAGGGAATAACATCGGTTGACTGGTTTGTGAATTTCTCTATCCGAAATATGCCGTTTTCCTCATCTGATCGCATAACGGACAAAAGTCGATTTGCCATATCGGGAGTTGGGCAGAGAAAGCCCTTATACCTGCTTATTTTGTATTGCTTCTTGCCAATATACCACGAAACGAAATAATAACCCCCATTGCCGACCTTGCGGAACCCGACAGACCCTTTCATGCTCACACCCCCACCATGAATTAAATGTGGGCTATCATGTCTAACGGATAAATTCAATTTATTCCCCAAATTTAGATGTTGCCTTATCGTTAAAACGGCACACCCGCAACCATTGCCGACGCTTCAAAATCCTTAATCCACGTCAAAATCCGCAATACCGTTGATCTTGACATATAAATAAAAAATTTCCTGTACTGTGCCCTTAAAGTTGCTTTGAAATATTTTCGTGCTCTTTTTGCGTATTTTCTCAATAATCGCTTAAATAGGACCATTTCATATTGTGTGAGTTCGATAATATTACCGTCACCTGTTGATGGACTACCGAGTAACCCCCAATTTCTGCCTATACTCTCCGTCGATTCAAATCCCTCATGTTTAGAGATATATTTGCTCATGTATTTGGCAGCTTTTTTCAATGAACCTACAAAACGATAACTTTTATGATGGAGAGCCACAGACAACGCATGACCGGAATTCTTTGTTTTTGTAAATTCTACCCATTTCACAGCAATCTTTAGACAAAGATCCAGATAGCCCTTTTGATCCATTCCATTGACGTAATAAACCATGTGATAATGAGGGACGAATTGCCCCTCAAGCTTTCCAGTTTTTCTCCTTTTCCATTCCTTTTTCCAGACACCGTGAAAATCTATACCTTCACGTTTCAAGTACTGTTTAAATTCACGTAAGCATCCAGCAGCCACTTTTGCTCTTTCCTTAATACTTAATCCCTCCATCACATCATCTGCGAACGTAAAATCCTGCCAAAACCTCAATGGCTCTTCAATCATGGCAATTCTCAGCTGCATATTCCGGCGAGATTTACTTGAAAAGCTGGTAACCGGCCCCCTTTTTCCAATCCCACCCCTGAAATTCGGCTCTCCAAAAAACTGTTTTGCTCTGTTACGAATAAAAGTAACTCCACTATGCACTTTCAAATGTTCATCTAACTCATTGCATTCATTAACTTGATTAAATATGTCACTTAATACAAGCGTCTCCGATAAAGAGCCCACTGAAACATTATCATTGAATTGATCACTTTCCGGCTTGAGAGCCAGCGAGCCCGGGTCGTAGCGCTCTACGGGCGCCCGCTCGGACCTGATGAATGTTAAACTTTGATTTTGATCGACAGACATGAGAAGCCCCTCATAAACATTCCGTGAGAGGCTTCTTGACAGAATACGATGTGATGCTATACTACCTAATACATCACTTCCTGTGCATTGTGCCGACTAAGCTTAGTGCTCTCAGGGAACGTGGTTAGGGAGTCCGGATTATGTTGACGCACAGTCCGGGCTCTCGTTTTTCTATCTATTTTCTAATCTCTAAATTTCCATCCTGATCTAATCTAATATCGCCACTCCGTAGCGCATCTTTCAATTTCTTGAAAACCTTGTCTCCAATCGCGACCGCTTGAAGGATGCCTAACCTATCTAGAGATTGAAGATCTTCTAACCCAAGCTCAATAAGACCAGATATCATCTCACTTCTGGTCTTACGACCTCTTATTGCAGCAATTCTGTCAATTTCTTTAATGATGCTTGGTTTCAGCATTATTGTGCATTGTTGTTTAGGTTCATCTACCCTTGGTCTCCCCATGGCCACACCTCCTATCTAAATTATTTTTCATTATGTTTATTAAGTTAAATATTGCATTAAACGTGAACAATGGTCTTGTCAAGTATTTTCTTTGTGATTGTTATAAAAAATAAATCCCTCGCCATGCAGAGGAGTTACCAACAGCCAAGACCCGCCCACCCTGCTTATAGCAAGGGCAGCGGGCGGGAATTGGCTGTTGGTAACTCTTTGTAAATGTTGATTATATAGAGAATGTCTGCTAAATTACTGGGTGATGAAGGATAAAAAATGCTGTTCTAAGGTTAACTCGTCTTTTGTCTGACATTCCCAAATGATTAACACGCGCCAGCCTTTTACCTTTAAATCCTCTTCATTTTTTACATCACGGGCTTGATTGCGTGCAAGTTTTGGGTGCCAATAATCGGTATTTGACTTTGGCATCTGGGCGTCTTTGCAATTGGGATCGGGGTATTGGTGCCAGAAACAACCATGAACGAATATAACTGCGTGACGACTTGGAAAAACAATATCTGGTTTGCCTGGGAGATCTTTTCGGTGGAGGCGGAAGCGATAACCCAAACGATGAGCCATTTTTCGGACGGCTATTTCGGGTGTCATATCTTTGCTGCGAATGGCGCGCATGTTTGCACTGCGCTGCTCAGACGTTAGTTTATCGGTCAACTCTTATCGCCGAATTTCTTGAATAGCCAATCATAAACTGATCTCTGCTCATCAATTCCTGCACGTCTGATTTGTGTTAGCAGCCATATTGTACTTGGCTTTTCCGTCGTAATATTTTTTGCACCTTGATTACAGGTTGAACATAGAGCACGAAGATTTGATAATTCATCTTTACCGCCGTGACTACGATCAACAATATGCCCTACATGAAGGCGCACTTTGCGGCTGGTAGAAGGATCAATGTCTCCGGGCGTTAACCCACACATCTGGCAGGTAAATCCGTTTCGGTCAAGAACGGCGGCCCTTAGGCGGGCAGAGATTAAAGGCGAAAATGAAACGCCATAATTTTCAGGTGGCTCTTCTCGTATTAGATATTGACCTGGCTTTAAATCGGTGCTGTCAAGATGCGAAAGTATAGGCCAGCCTTCTTGTTCGCGCAGTTCTCTTAACCGGCGGCTATATTGAACCGCGCCTTCTGCCGCTTCTTGTAATTCGTGGGATTCAATAACGCGGCCAATGTTTGCAATAAGGAACTGACGTATTTTTTCCTTTGAACCTTTTCTCACCATCAGACCCCCCTTAAGCTGTTGCTCTTAGTAATTGACGGCTAGTTAGTGCCGCAGCGACACATTCAGCAACTGCACAGGCTACCGGAGGTGGAAAAGCATTGCCTACTTGCCTGTATGCTGGTGTTTTCTTACCCGTAAAAATCCAATCATCAGGGAAACCTTGAATGCGTGCAACCATTGGAACAGTTAGACGCGGCATACCTATAAAGTCGCGATCTGGCGGATTGTTTGCTACTACAAGTCCGTCAACACTCAAAGCCGCCCATGCCTTCCGTGCGCGGGTCGGGCCAAGGTCCGGGCCTCCGTGTTTCTTTGAACCTCCCACTATTGTCGGTGCAATATCATTAGCCCTTGCACGCCACGCTGAAGCACCATGCCAGCCATGAGATGCCATAAGATCAAAAAGTGTTTCACCAACGGTCAGAGGCTTATGCTTATTTGGGGTAGGCCATTCAAAATACGGTGCAAACTGCTTACGTATAGCCACAAAGACAACACGAGGGCGTAGTTGGGGAACGCCATAATCAGATGCATTCAGCAGCTGCCAATCTGTTATATAGCCGAGTTTTGCAATCTGACCAGACACATATTTCCGGTAGTCATCAAATATTGCATCGAGGATACCACGGACATTCTCAATCATAACGGCACGGGGACGGATCTGATCAATGAGTTTGATGGCTGCCGGAAATAGATTGCGTTCATCGGCCTTACCAAGCTGCTTACCGGCTTTGGAGAAAGGTGGGCAGGGCAAACCGCCTGCTATAAGATCAATCCCTTTGAATGGTGCTCCGTCAAACGTTTCAAGGTCTTGTTCAAAAACTTTCCAGTTAGGGCGGTTGAAGCGTAGCGTCTCGCAACAATGACGATCAATCTCTACAAGACCCTGATGAGTGAAGCCAGCCTGTTCCAACCCAAGCGCTTGTCCACCACCACCAGCACAAAGTTCTAAAGAGGCAAGTCCTTTTGTTCTCATGCTTCGTAATCTACACTTCCCTGTGGGTTATGTCAAATGTGGAGTTCAGAAAGAAGTTGATTAATTTACCGTTCAACATAAGAATTATCGAAGCAACCTGATAAAGAACATGTTCTTACCATGTGATTGCCTTCCTTAAAGAAATATACCTGATATTATTAAAAAAATGGCGGAAGTGCATGGGAATCGAACCCACCTGGGACGGTTTTAGCGCCCCACACCAGATTTGAAGTCTGGTTAGTTTTAGTATTTTGTCACGTCTTTACTGGGCCTCAGAGGTTTTCTCTACTACGCACACCACACACGGAGCATCTAATATTTTTACCGCCTGCTTCTTGTGTTCCCCTGAGAGATGAGCATATCTCAAGGTCATTGCAATACTCTTGTGACCCAGAAGTTCTTTCAGAGTGGTCAAGTCGCATCCCCCCATTGCCAGCCATGAGGCAAAGGTATGCCTGAGATCGTGGAATTTGAAATTTCTTATCCCGGCCCTTCTGAGTGCGGTATGGAATGAATCACCAGCCAGTTGAGTATCAAATACCCTTCCTCCGTCAATCTTTACAGGAATCGGCTTGAACGCGGCCCGGAGAGTATCATTAATAGGGATTGATCTTCTTTCGCCGTTCTTTGTGTCAACGACGTGGATGTACCCGGCCTTCATGTCAACATTGTCCCACCGGAGAGAGAGGATTTCTCCCTGGCGCATACCAGTGTTCAAAGCAAGCTGGACTATGGGATAGAGGTAGGCGGCCGCCTGACTCTCCCGGCAGCACTTCAACAGGGCTTCGGCTTCCTCTTTTGAAAGGTATCGTAACCGGCGGTTATTCTCTTTTAGGCACTTGATCTTTCTGACATCTCTCAGGACGCTTTCATCGGCCATGCGCCAGTCAACGGCCTTGCTGATCATATGCTTCAAGCAGGCAAAATAGCGATTGACCGTAGCAACTTTGTATTTTGCCAATAGCTCTGTTTGATACTGCTCCATTGCCATGATATTGAGCGATGCTGGAGGTATATCACCAAATTTATCAAGGATTGCTTTTGATAGAAGTTTCTTGTCATAATGACTTTTTTGGTGTTCACAGTATTTCAGGTAGGAATCTCGGAGCTTTGAAAGAGTTTCGGGGTTGTAGGCGATCTTCCCCATACTTGCCAATTTCTGGTTCTTTATGACAACGACTTCCTCATAGCTTTTGTTAACTGTCAGCCAATGTTCCTGTGACCCCCTGCCGCCTTCTCTCCACCTGAGCACATGCTTTGTCGGGGAGAGTGACTTAATCGTTATTCCGTCCCCTCTTGGCATATTTCTTCCCCCTTCCTGATTTTTTTTCGCAGACGCGACCTCCGTTCTGCCTCAACAAAGATATCAGGTTCGTTTAACGGTGGCAATAAAACCCTCAATAAGGCAATGATTTCCCTATTTTGGGCCTCTATGAGCGTTAACCTTTGTTCAATAGTCATCGTAGAACCTTTGAATCATGACCCTTAAGGATTCTTAGTCGAGGCTGTGCTCTGATGATGATCAATGATTTACTCTTATACTACTTCCTGACCTGGACATTCTGGCGGTATTTTTTGGGTAAGGCCACTTTTCTTTATCGTCTAACCTGCTTATCGCGCATCATGAAGGGGGGAAATCCCAATCTAAAACTCGTTGGATCCGAGAGATCGTTAAGAAGTGCGCCGATAGTAACGGCATATCACGATGATCCACCCACACCTTTTCCGTTACCAAATTCTGACCTACTTGACGAGTAAAGGCATCATGGATGTGAAAATCTAACTTATCAGTGGGCATAAGAATCGAGAAAGTTTAAGCATCTATAAAGACTTGGTTCTTGCTGATAAATAGAAGGAATACTGGGATGCAGTGAAGAATTTTCCCGATTCAATGGATTGCGAATATAGTTCCAGTTCGGAAAAGGGAATTAATATTGACTGAAAACGCAGCTCTGTTTCATTACCGAAACAGCAATATAGCCTTGCAAAACGAAACCGTATGTATTAATATGCAATCATGATCAAGAGAAAACTGCAAGATTCAATCATTTCTTCCTTAAGCCAATATCCCGTTGTCGGAATACTCGGGTCGCGACAGGTCGGCAAGACCACCCTGGCAAAAGCCATCAGGGCGATTGTGAGAGCGGATGCGATATATCTCGATCTGGAGTTACCTTCCGACTGGAACAAGCTTCAAGATCCGGAACTGTATCTGCGACAGTATGAGAATACGCTGGTAATCATCGACGAAATCCAACGCATGCCGTTGCTGTTTCCACTCATCCGGGCACTGATTGATAGGAACAGGATCGGTGGCCGTTTTCTGATCCTCGGTTCCGCCTCTCCGGAACTGATTCGCCAAGCCTCGGAGAGCCTCGCCGGTCGCATCATTTATCACGAGCTAATGCCTTTCAGTCTGTTTGAGACAAGTTCCGACCAGTTTCAGAAATTGCTCCTTCGTGGCGGTTATCCAGGGAGTTACCTTGCGGATACCGATGAAAACAGTTTTGTCTGGCGAGAATCGTACATCAAGACATATCTGGAGACTGACATACCGCAACTGGGCATCCGCATTCCATCTGTTCAACTGAGAAGATTCTGGACGATGCTCGCCCATTCCCACGGACAACTCTGGAACGGAACCAAAATCGCTTCTAGCCTTGGAGTTTCAGCCCCGACGATTCGGCACTATCTGGACATTCTCGAATCAACCTTTGTTGTTCGCCAGATTCAGCCATACTACGCCAATGTCAAGAAGCGTTTGATCAAATCACCCAAGGTAAACATCCGAGATTCCGGACTCCTTCACGCTTTGTTGAGTATCCGGACTCTTGACAATCTACAGAGCCATCCTTCTCTCGGTAGCTCCTGGGAAGGATTCGTCATTGAGCAGATCATTGCCCTCTTGCCGGAAAACAGCAACATATTCTTTTATCGGTCCAATGCCGGCGCCGAGATCGACCTCCTGTTTTTTGACAAACAGAATCTCCCCGTTGCCATAGAGATCAAATACTCGATGAGCCCCACTGTTTCCAGGGGATTTTGGAACGCTTACGAAGATTTATCGTGTAAGCGAGGATATGTTGTATATCCGGGCAGCGAGATCTATCCTATAGGGAAAAACGTTTTTACGTTGCCAATAAGTGAATTGCAAACAATTCTCGATTAGCGAAGACCTTGAACAAATGCAGCGGCGTGTATTTGTTCAAGGCCGTGGATAGGTGCCGGTAAAAACGAAAAAGGCAACAGGAGATAAAATGTAAAAAGAAATGAAGCTCTCCGTCGCATGTAGGGGGGTAACCGTGGTCTGTGTTCTTGTATATCCGATTATCCCGGCATTTTAGTTCGTGGAAGCCAGCTGTTTTGCAGACATCGGGCTTACTTTTTTCTTTCCGCTAACTCGCCGTCGCGTGATTTATTGAGAAGCTCATGTCTCCCGCGGTCATGTGTGCGGGTATTCCTCTGCGGTTGAAATCTTCAAGTTTTGTGTAAAGTTTCTCTGCATCATCAGCTACTCGTTTGGCCACGAGATCCGTGTACTACGTCCAAACAATCCCGCCCGAACAAAAAAGCGGATGATTTCTCGCCCGCCCCTAAAAAAGAATATTGATAATCGTGTCGCCCGGAAGTAGTATATAGACAGTTAGTATTTTCAGTAGGTCACGAACATAGCCGCTTGGCTGCCCCATTGCTAGACAACGGGACAGAAGCGGCTTTTTTTCGTCTATCGCAGGACTGGATAATTACCTTAGAAAATCAAGGAGAAAACATCCTTCGCAACCAGGTCGAATTTAGGCCGCTAAATCGCTTCAAGGGATCACGTCCCTGATACATATATTTTGGACTGCTCTCTTAGTTCATTATGCTCAGAGAGCTCCTTCTGACCCAGGCCGAATTTAGGCTGTCAGCCAGCAATGGCGCTTAATCGATTCAAGGGATCCACGTCCCAGGCACATATATTGAATCTCTCAGTTCATTATTCTCAGGGAAGCTTGCCCGATGGATATATCACCACGTGCAGCATGTACTCGGTGGGGCAACCCCGATCAAAGAGGCGATCATGCTCGCCAAGACAGGAACCCATCAGCGGGAAAATGGCGATTTCGAGATTTCGTGTGTTTCCGAAATCAGCAGCACGTAACTAACTGAAATGCAGGAGCAAAGCTCTAATCAGTAACTCTGATAAGAGCCGAAGGCTCGTAAGCAGAGTTACTGATTAATTTTAAGAACCGCACAAACAGGCTCAACGCGTACAACGACGCCCCTCTTGAGGTCGAAAACAACCCCCCCCCCGGCAAAAACGAACACGCGGCAATCCCACGTTAGGACTACCTAATGGAGTAGGGCATTCAAACAAGAACATTGAGCACCGGCACAGCCGGAGTCCTGCTGCCGAGCAGGTAAAAATACGGAAACACAATGTATGGGGGACGAAACAATGGGAAGAGATCATCGTAATTTTGGCTGCGGTCGCACGCTATCAGAGCAGACGCTTAATCGACTGGCAATTGCAAGCGCTAAAGCGAGAGGCAATGGATCCGAAAGCATCGATAAGGCGAATACCTGCTTGCGGGATTTCGTAAAGTTCCTGGATGATCAGTATCCAGGAATCAAATGTCTCGAAGCGGTTACGCAGGACGTTCTGAACCAATACGCAGCAAATTTGGCTGAGCAAGTGTGGGGCGGCGATATAGGAACCGGGACGAGCGCGAACAGGATCTCAGTTTTGAATCAAATTTTTCAACTGGATCCAACGCACAGAGGCCTGAAACTGTCCGCCCGTGAACATGGGATTTCCAACGAAAATCGAACATCATGGAAAAATAAAGCAATAGAAAAACCTATGCAAAACAAAATCATGGCGCACATCGTGGGAGAGTACAGAAAAACCGGGGACATCAGATACCTGGCGCTAGGGCATATGATCGATATGGAGCGCGCAGGAGGTTCAAGGTTTAAAGAAAGTGCTCTCATGGATCTTCGGAGCGCGAACTTCGAGACGGGGCGGGTGACATTGCGTGGTGAGGACGGAACGAAAAACGACAGGCCGCGGACTTTTGAGCCCGCGAATGGCGGGCTGGATGCATTCAAGGCCGCTCAAATTTTCGTGCTAAATAACCCCGGCATGTTCACCAGGGGAACTCTGGTTCCGATGACGGAAAACTATAAAACCTGGACTAACTGGACAGACAAACGAATGCGTGAAATAAACCACGCCGTCGGTAATGACAAGAAATATCATGGTTTTAGGCATCATTACGCCCACGAAAGCTATGCTGAAAAATGGCAAATCCGGACAGGTATTCGCGTTGAGTGTACCGTTGCTGCTGGCTGCACAGCAAAAGGCCAGTGGAAACAATACGCCTCAAAATTGACCGGGTTATCGCCAGCGGAATGCCGGCGCATCGACAAAGAAATCCGAGCTGGCATGAAGGGAACTGACGGAAAGACCATATTGAAGAACGGCGTCACGCAAGAACTCGGACATTCTAGGCTGGATGTCACGAACAGTTACTGCGGGCCGTCTGTATAAAAATAAATTAGGACAATGTGAAGAGGGCGGATCAGATGATCCGCCCTCTTTTTTTTGCCCGAAAATCGTCAAACCTTTTTGTTGTCACTCCGAAACTTCGTTCTATAATCCAGCAATGCCGCTTTTTCCTCGCGTTCTTGCTCCTTTTCCCTGTTTAAAGCATCAATATCCACGACATGAGTGATGGCGTCTCTCAGCATCTGTTGCAGCTTCTTGGGCGGTACGGCTTCCAGCTCGTACACGTCGTCACCGTATAGCTTTGCGTATTTATCGTAATTACTTGATCCTTTTTTAGCCTTTCCGCCAGCGGGCAACTGCAACTCGATCACCTGGTCACGTGTCAACGCGACTCGAACCGGGTAAATATTCTTAATCCCGAAATCATCTCGCATTGACCTGGAGAAGGACTGTGCGATTTCTTCCCCATCCGGGTCATGATCGGTTAAAAACAAGAGCACCAGGTTTTCCTTAGTGCTCTTCTCATACCGGAGAAACAGATCGTGGCGCGGCTGGATTGATGCATAGCCCCTCCCGATCGTGTACGGAATCCGAAAATCGGACGCAACAGGTCTGATGATGCTCTCGATTGTGTTTTTTTCCCCGATTATCTCAATATGGTGTGGCTGCGATTGCATGTAATTTCGTGCATATCCCACCATAAACCGTTCCATTTGACGTTCTATAAAAGGCGCTACGGAAGTGTAGACAGCCCAGTTTACCATGGGTCTGGTCGGATCAGCGATGACATGCCACTGTATTATTTGAGTCAGACGCGCACGAGTCAGCAAATCAGTGAGCCGCTGATATGACGCATGGTCGTTTTTGTATGTTGAGCCTGCCTTAAACGCATGACGCAAAGGGGGTGCGTTCAGCAGCAAATAATGGACCTGCCTGTCCGATAATGGCCAAAACTCCTTTGTCTCGCTGATGACTTTTTTAATCGCGTCGATGAATGGTTGCATGGCATCTGAGATTTCGGACCTTTTTTTTGTTCCAAAGATCTCCATCTTCGATACTCGAATATCAGCCCTGGTTATCTTGTCAATTTGCAGCTGCGCCCTGGCGTTATTTGTAGATATAGACGCGTCCACATGTTGTTCCCGAACGCTTTCTTCTACTCCTTTCACGCGCTGTCTATTGAATTCCCTGAGATAGATGAGAAAATCGGGATCGTTATGGAACAGTCCCTTGGCTATCGAACACTGAACATTTCCGTTTCTAAAACGAGTCATGGAGAGGGCTACAAAACGCCGATGGCCCGAGATAATGTATAAATCATCGCTGAGCACCAAAGGGTCAAGCAGTCCGCGCGCGCGAATAGATTCAGCCAGTGCTTGGATCGCTGGATCGTCACAAGAAATTTTCCTGTAGATTTCTTCATTGAATCCCGACACGCGAATTTCGGAAAACGAGACATGTCTCGTTTCTATCAAAAAGGTACTGGTTCCGAGAGTTTGCAGGTTGCGGCTGCGGGCAGGGATCGGCTCCGATTGCAACGATAATGATGCTCCGAACGGATCCGATTTCAATAATTCAAAAAGACTCTTTTCCATCATGAATCTTCCCCCTTTTCTGCTTGAGCCACAACATCTTCGAAATATTGACGTTTGTTGAATTGCACGAAGGCGGGGCCGCTGGGACCGTATGGCTGTTTTGCAATATCTATCCCCGTTGGATGCCCGTCGTAACTGTTATCCAGCAATTCCTTAATTATGGCCTTCTGCCATCGGTCAGCAGGCAGACCCATCAAAGCATAAAGATTGTTGAAATATTCGCCGCCACGTGATTCTCTTAAGATGTTCATTTGTAATTTCTCCTTTTTTACTCAAGGTGCCATACCCCTGTATGGTGAGGTATCGCGAATTTTTAGGATTTACAGATTTAGCCATTATTGTCTTCCTCCAATCTGTTAATATACTCGTTGTCGTGCTTTTGCCGATGACGCACGAACGCCGACGTGCCAGCCAATGTATTCATAAACCGTTGTTCGGACGAGAGCCTCATCATGGTGACAAGCTCAGATGTATGTCATGCTCCCCATCGCGGGTTATGTTGATGGATTCTTGGCTCCGCGGTTGCGGTAATGTTTTTGGATCCTTGACTCCGCAGTTGCGGTAATGTTGTTGGACCCTTGGCTCCCCAGTTGCGGGTAATGTTGATGGATTCTTGGCTCCGCGGTTGCGGTAATGTTTTTGGATCCTTGACTCCGCAGTTGCGGTAATGTTGTTGGACCCTTGGCTCCCCAGTTGCGGTAATGGACGGTCGGCAGCAATCTTTTGTTGCCGAACTAGCTAAGTATACTAACGAGCTTCACTTTACACTATTTTTCGGAATGTACAATATTTTTTGAGGTTAATCCCATATTTAACATTTAATTTACCAAGCATTCGTAATCTTTAACAATTTAAAAATTTCGTAGACGTGATTATGCGTTTAGCGCTGTTCTTGCTTTATGAAGCACCTCGTTGTTGCGGGTCATGGGGTACGACAACGATTCATTCGTTTTGGGGCCATAAGGCAGCGGCCAATGGAGCGAGCAAACCGACCTGCATGACTATCCCTTAGCCAGCATCGCAAATTACCTTTATCATATGGGCTGGAAAATAGACAAAGATAGGAAAATGCATCGAGCAGTCTAAAGATACAACCATGAAAAAACCTACGTTAACGCTGTCTTTGCCTATGCAGAGAGGATATGAAAATCCTGCCGATCGTTATTTGATGATATAGCGCCGTGGGGCGACTCTGGAGATATATGTTTAGACGGCAATACTATGGACTTTTATTCCTAAAATAAGTAGTTAACAGTTTTAATCCAATGGAATTATTGCAAGGGTTTGCGTTTCCGGGGATATGGTGAGAGCTGCGGGGTGATACCATCTCGAAAAGCTTTTCTTTGACATTTTCATGATATTGCTTTACGCATATTTTCCAGAAGCGGCAATATAGATGATGATCATTGATGGAAGGAAGACCCCTGAGCCACTAAAAAGTATCATGGTTCGGGGTGCGTTGATTTTACAAGACAACTTCCTGTAACACGCAAAGCGTCAGCCTCGGTGAAAATGCAGGACTTCAAACGGTTATCAATGATGTTATATTCCGGATAATTATGATATTTGTGACAAGTCATGTGAAGGTTTTGGGCCAACAGACACATGATTGAATTATTATGGTATCGCTTAGATACTATGTGGTCAAGCAGATAAAACAAACCTCAACATAGCATCGGGATGAGACCAGTCTACTTGACTCAATAGAATGCTTATAACCTTATTAAAAGACCCAAGATGCCTTTAAGATAAATATTCTTATGAATTATGTAATAACCGATCATATTCTCTCCCATGTCCATAAAATAAGTACTCTTTTGACCGAACCGTCTTCAGTCGACAGGGTCCTAAAGGTCATCATGGAAACAGTAAAGAAGGACCTTCATTTCAACAGATGTTCTGTCTATCTTGTAAACAAGAATAACAAAAAACTTGAATGTAAATACATTACAGGCTTTTCTCCTCAAAAAGAGAAATTCGTAATGCAAAGACCGTTTGATATAACTAAGCACGACTGTATCGAAACTAAGGTAATCCTTTCTGGTAAACCTATTCTTGTAAAGGAATTTTGCTCCGATCCGGTTGTGACGGAACTGGACAGGAGGGTTACAAATAGAATGGGGCGTGGCTGTACGCTGTATGTGCCATTGAAAATTAAGGGTGATATTATAGGTATTTTGGGTGTGGACAAAAAACATAATGAACCTGAAATTAACGAGAATGAGGTTGAATCAATTTCAATATTTGCCAATTACGCGAGTATCATTATTGAAAAATCGAGACTTGTTGAAGACTTGTTGAATGAGAAAAAATTTTCCGAAAATGTTTTAAAGAGTTCTAACGATGGAATCCTGACAGTGGATGTTATCGGCCGGATAACCTCATTAAATCCAGCGGCAGAAGGAATGTTCGACATAAGAAGGCTTGATGCAATTAATAAATTTATGGGGGATATTTTTGAATCTTCTGAATGGAAGAAAAGAATAAGTAAAACCCTTCAACAGCATATAAATATTAAAGGGTGGGAGTATACCCTTACGAAGAAAAATAATCAGGACATCATGCTTGATATAAGCATCTCCCAAATCATGAATGAAGAAGGTGATCTTATCGGTTTCATGTTTCTCATTCGGGACATAACGAATGAGCGCAGAAGGGATGAGTATTTGCAGAGAATGACTCGGTTGATCTCATTGGGAGAACTTGCGGCCGGTGTGGCACATGAAATCAGGAATCCTCTCACAGGGATCGGGGTGGTACTGGACATGCTCCGAGGCAAAAAGCGGCTATCCAAAGTTGACTGCGACTTAATAAATCAGGCCAACGGCGAAATTGAAAGGCTGGAAAACCTAATCGCTGATCTTCTCGTCTTTGCAAATCCCAGGCAACTTAATTATGAACTCGTTGAGATTAATGATATTTTAAAAAGCATTTCTTCGCTGATCAGCGAACAGTGCAATAAACAGAAAGTTGAACTGACCGGCAAATATTGTAATAAACTGCCACTCGTTTATGTGGATCGGGAAAGGATAAGACAAGGATTTTTAAATGTCGTTATAAATGCAATTCAGGCAATGCCGGAAGGCGGGCGTCTTACTGTTGAAACGAACGTTTATCGCCCGGATAGTACGCCCGTCAAGGGTCAATGCATTATGATTACCATCAGCGATACCGGGATTGGTATATCCAATGCACACAAAGACAGGATTTTCGACCCATTCTTCACCACTCACAGTGACGGAACCGGCCTGGGACTCTCCATTACTCACAGTATCATAAAGGAACATAATGGATCGATATGGGTTGATTCTGATCAAGGAAAGGGTACAAAATTTACCATCTTGCTGCCACAGGATTGCCGGAAGACCTCCTGTGATGATTTATATATTTTGTGATGGGGGTGAATAGTTTTGAACAGCGTTCTCATTGTTGATGATCAGAAACTTATAAGGAACTCATTAAAATCAGCATTTAATAACGAAGGTTACAGAGTTTTTGTTGCAGAAACCGGTAAAGAAGGCCTCTCTTTCTTAAAAAAAGAAAATATCGATCTTGTGTTGCTAGATATAAGACTTCCGGACGCCAACGGCATTGATGTCCTTAAGCAGATTAAAGCTGTGAATGATGATGTCATCGTCATCATGATGACAGGATACGGGACAATCGAAAATGCCGTCACCGCAATGAAACTTGGCGCCTTTGACTACATCAGTAAGCCCTTCAAAACCAAACACATCTCAACCATCATAAAACTTGCACTGGAAACTCGCAAATTAAAAAGAGAGGTGGAGGATTTTAGGGATAGAACCAGATCTCTATATGAGACCGGTAAAATTATCGGCAAAAGCGAGGCTATGTTGGAGACGCTCGGCATGATCAAGAAAGTTGCCGAGATTGACACGTCAACCGTACTTATCCAAGGTGAAAGTGGAACAGGAAAAGAGCTGGTTGCAAAGGCCATTCACTATAACAGTTCAAGGTCCGAAGGACCTTTTGTCGAGATCAATTGCTCATCAATACCTTATACGTTATTAGAGAGCGAGTTATTCGGCTATGAGCAGGGGGCATTCACCGATGCGAAAAAAACGAAAAGAGGCCTCATCGAGCAGGCGAATGATGGTACGTTGTTTCTCGATGAGATCGGTGACATGGATATTGCCATGCAGTCGAAGATTTTAAATGTGTTGCAGGAAAGAAAACTGAGAAGGTTGGGTGGGCACCAGACGATTCAAGTAAATGCACGGATCGTCGCCGCAACGAATCACAATCTTCGAGAGGATATTAGTCGAAATAAATTCAGAGAGGATCTTTTTTACAGGCTAAACGTCATAGATATTTATCTTCCTCCCCTGCGAAAACGCGGGGAAGACATCACCCTTCTTGTAAAACATTTTATTAATGAGTTCAATCAAAGCTATAGAAAAAACGCGAGGGGAATAGACAAAGAGGCTGTTCGAATTATGATGAGTTATTCATGGCCGGGCAACGTGAGGGAACTAAGAAACACGATCGAAAGAATTATGATTATCGACAATCCCGATATGATCATGAGCAAGCACCTGCCCCGCGAAGTCATGGATAACATGGGTGTAGACTCGCATTTTACCAAGAGTGTGGATTTTGAAATACCCGAAAACGGCCTGGACATCAATAAATTCACGCTTGCAGTCAAAGAACAACTCATTAGGAAAACTCTTCTCAAGACAGGGGGAAACAAATCAAAGGCAGCAAGCCTACTGAACATGGATCGTTTTTCTTTCCGATATTTAATGAACAAAATAGGTCTTTCATAAAATCTCGTCATATTTCCTCAAATGTGAAATATTTCCACATTTCCCGTGATCTTTTTCCACATTTATCTATTAGTCTTTAATAATCAGGATTCTCTCTCTGAAACGCTCATTTAAGATCAGCGTGATCATCTATTTGAATTCTGTATTCGTGGATTTTTTTAACATTTTCCTCTCCTGGGTCTTGGCTTATCATCTCGTATATTGTTCTAACTAATCAATATTAAAAACGTTTGCATGTTTCATCGTAAAAGCTTCATATTGGCATTCTCTGTGCAGTATTTCATTAGCATAAAATATAATATGGAAAGGAGAACACTAAAAGGTGACAACCGCTCTATTTAATAACGATGAAGTGGAAAAAATCGGGAAAGCAGGTACGGCGTGGAGAGACGAAGTTTATTCCTGCCATAAGGAGCTCAAGAAGAAATATGAGACCTTATCAGGCTTTGAAGTGAAGCCTCTTTATACACCAAAAGATCTTCAAAACCTGGATTACATTCGTGATCTCGGTTTTCCGGGAGAGGCGCCTTATGTACGAGGGGTCCATCCCACAATGTACAGAGGCCGTACCTGGACACACCGACAATTGGCCGGTTTCGGGCCACCGGAAGAGACGAACAAACGTTATAAGTTCCTCCTCCACCAGGGTGCAACAGGGATAAACGGTGTCTTCGATTACCCGACCCTGCGGGGCTACGACAGCGATGACCCTGATGTTTATGCTGATGTAGGGCGTGGAGGCGTCTCAATAGATTCCATTGAAGATATGCGCATCCTCTTCGAGGGCATTCCCATTGATGAAGTCAGCGTTTCTCTCGTAACGTGTCAGCCCATCTGCAACATATCGGTTCAGTCGATGTATTTTGCCAACGCCCAGAACAGAGGGGTGCCGCTGAATAAACTGGCGGGAACAAGCCAGAATGATTTTCTAATGGAAACCGCTATCACCATCGCGCCCGGTGTTACACCGCCGAGGGTCTCCTTCAGGTTGAGTTGCGACGCCATTGAATTCTGCACGAAATACGCACCGCGATGGAATCCCATCAGCTTCTCGGGATACAATTACCGCGAGGCAGGATGCACCGCCCCTCAGGAAGTAGCCTTTATGATTGCCAATGCCGTTGCCTGCTCGGAGGAGTTGATTAGGCGGGGGTACTATATTGACACTTTTGCACCGCGGCTGAGCTTTTTCCTTTCCGCCCACAACGACTTCTTTGAGGAAATCGCGAAGTATCGCGCGGCACGGCGGATCTACTGCAAAATCATGAAGGAGCGTTTCGCCCCGAAAGATCCCCGCTCCCTGATGTTCAGGTTTCACGTCCAGACAGCGGGAGTGGCGCTGACAGCTCAGCAGCCCTTGAACAACATCGCCCGCGCCTCGTATCATGCCTTGGCGGCGGTTCTGGGCGGTGCACAGTCCGTTCATGTCGACGCTTACGATGAAGCACTGTGCGTGCCGACAGAACTGTCCTCTCTCACGGCCTTGAGGACCCAGCAGATCCTGCAGTCCGAGACCGGTGTAACCAATGTGGTGGATCCCTTAGGAGGCTCCTATTTTCTGGAATCCCTGACCAATCAAATGGAAGAAAGCATCGGTAGCATCCTGGCTGAAATTGATTCGATGGGAGGTATCGTCAAAACCGTTGAGAAAGGTTGGATCCACGGTGAAATATCTTCAGCTGCGTATCAATATCAAACGAGGGTCGAGTCAGTAGAAATGCCCATTGTCGGCGTAAACTGTTTTCAAATCGAAAATGAAAAACTTCCGATTGAGCTCTTTAGTCTGCCGGAAACGCTTAAAATACAGGAAGCAAAACTCGAACGGATCAAAAGAAAGAGGGATTCCGCACAAGTGCAGAAAGCGTTGGATGCGGTTAGCAGGGGATGTGAAGAGGGACGAAACCTTATGGAACTGCTTGTGGAGGGAGTAAAGGTTTATGTGACGGAAGGAGAGGTATCACAAGCCTTAAGAAAAGTTTACGGTGTTTGGAATCCGCCCCTGTTTTAAGGTGAGTACACGTAAAGGAAGCGACGGATTATAAATTTTTTGTTTAATTGAAATCCTGAAAATCTACTAAAAGAGTCGAAAGGAGAGTATTACATGGCACAAGAGCATTCTTTTGCAAATCCAGGTCCCTGCGGTTTAGGAGCATTAGCGATAATTTGTTTTGCGTTTTTTGCGTTACTTACCGGTAAAATCGGTCATAACAGTTACCCCATACTGGCTGCATGGTTAGTAGGAGGTTTTGTATGTCAGCTTACTACGGGGCTAATCGAATTAAAAGATCACAACCTGGTCGGCGGGAATGTCTTTACCTTCTTTTCCGCTTTCTTCATGTTGACGACGGCAATTCGCATTGCGACAGCATACGGTCTGGAGTCAGCAGGTCTTCACTTTGACGCGACAGTCAATGGGTGGGCGTGGATGGGCGGCGCAGCATTTTTGATTGCAGTGACGCCGAACTATTTAAAGAGCGCTAAACTTTTCTTTTTTCTCGTTGTTCTGGTTGACGTTGCTCTTGTTTGTCTTACGATTGTCGATCTGAAGCTCGACGGATTTCAGTTGGCTTTGCTAGCACAGATTGCGGGGTGGTCTTTGTTTATTGCCGGTTGGATTGGGATTTATTTAACGGCAGCTATAACTATAAATTCGACTTTCGGCAGACCGATCCTCCCAACAACAAAACCATTTATTTCATAAGCAAAATTTAATATCTCTTTTGATTTCAAAATCAAACTTGAAAGGCGAGTAAAAAATGCAAAGAAAAATTCGAATACTCATGGCCCGTCTGGGGATGGATGCCCACTGGCGGGGAAGCATTGTCGTCGCACGCGCTCTTCGCGATGCAGGAATAGAAGTGGTTTACGTCGGTAACCAGATGCCGTCGAACATTGTAAAGATGGCAATACAGGAAGACGTCGATTTCATCGGTTTGAGTTCTCTATCCGGGAACCACCTCATTCTTGCTCCCAAGGTCATCAAACTGCTACAAGAGGAGAATTCCGGCGACATCAAGGTAATCTTCGGCGGAACTGTAGCTCCCGAAGACATTCCCGTGCTGAAAAAGGCAGGCATCGCCGAAGTATTTGGTCCCGGGACACCCCTGAAGAAGATTGTCGAATATATATCCGCTGCAGCGCCGGATCTAAACTAGTCCTCAAAGAGACAGGTTTAGAAACGAAGGCTTATATATTTTAAAAGACTCACTAAAAACGTTTTAGGAGAGGAATAACCATGAACAGACGACATATAAAAGCCAAGAAGGCCGAGATTTTATCATTGGAAGAGGCCGTCAAAAAGTACATGCATGATGGCATTATGATGTGTACAGGTGGATTCACGGCAATGAACCGGAATCCCGTTGCCTGGGTTTGGGAAACCATAAGACAGGAGATTAAAGATATCCATAATATTGATCCCCATGGCTGTCTGACATCGTGGATGCTGAATGCAGCTGACGCGATGGCTATTCATGAATCGGCTTGGACCGGCTGGGGCGAGATGGCCGGAAAACTCGACATTCAGTCGGGCAATCGATATAAGCAAGGGAGGTTGGTCCTGGAAGAATACTCGCACGGAGCCATGGCTTTACGATTTCTAGCAGGTGCGATAGGCAGCCCCTTCATGCCATATTTTGCACCCCCCGGTTCCGACCTCTATAACCCCGATTATGATGCCCTCGGGAAGGCAGGTCTACGGAATGGTGAAAACCCGAAGATAGCTGACAAAAAGTTCGTTCCCATCGAGGACCCGTTTTTCAAAGAAGGCACCGTCTATCTTTTGCCGGCCGTCAGGCCGGAGCTTGCCGTCATTCATGTGTCCCAAGCCGGTGAAAAAGGGACGGCAAGATGGAGAGGCATCGGTACGCTGGACAAGGAGATGGCCTTTGCAAGTGACAAGGTAGTTCTCACTTGCGAGGAAATCGTTTCAGAGGCCGAGTTGCGGCGCCTACCGGAATCCAATCAGATCCCCTATTTTGTCGTAGATTGCATTGTACAGGTTCCGTACGGGGCCTACCCGAGTAGTACGCCTTATTTTTACGACTATGATGCAAAGTTTATTCAGGCCATGAATCAGGCCTCGCGAAACTTGCAGGATCTAAAAGAATGGTTAAATGAATGGGTATTAGAACCGGCATGCTGGGATGCTTTTTTGGAAAAGATAGGCACGAAAAGATTACTCGATCTTAAAGCGGACAGTGCACTCGGGTATAGCACAAAGCTGGTCAGGGGCAAGAAACCTTCACCGGTTATGAGAATGCCCTTATCCGTAATGAAAAGCGGTTTTTAACTATTTTAAGGGGGAAAAATGTCAAGTAAATCTATTGAAGAGCTAATCGCCATATCGGAAATAATTTCGGATGAACCCGCAAAGATCGGCGAATTCGCCTTGCCTGAGTTAATGGCCATTGCATGCTCACGCGAGGTCAAGGACAGCGATATCGTTTTTGCCGGCACGGGTCTCCCTATGGTCGGCATCATGACGGCAAACCTGCTTCATGCCCCCCATGCGGCACTGATTTATGAAGCTGGAATATGTGACGGAAAAACCATGCATACCCCCATGAGTGTTTGCGACGGCAGAGCGTGTTATATGGCATCCACCTTGGGAGGATTAGTAGATACTTTCGCTTATTATCTTCAGCGGGGTTACGTATCGCTTGGGTTCCTCGGAGGAGCAGCCATCGATCAATTCGGAGGCGTCAACGTCACCTGTCTTGGTGGAAATTATTTCAAACCCGACAATCGCCTGACGGGGAGCGGCGGCAACTCAGATATTGGAACCATGGCGAAAAGGACTGTCTTCATCATGCTGCAGGAAAAAAGAAGATTCGTCGAAAGAAATGAATACACCACCACGCCGGGCTGGTGGTGCTGGGATTGGAAAACAAGAGAATGGAAACCCAAGAGAGAAGCTTTAAAAAATAGCCCTTTTGCAGATTGCGGACCTGAGGCGGTTGTAACGAACATGGGCATATTCAGGTTTGATGAAAAAGGCATTATGTACTTGGAGTCCTGCCATCCCGGTGTGACCATTGAAAAAATTAAAAATAATTGTAATTTCGATATTAACACTTCTATGTTGAAAGGAGAAACGCGTTATCCGACTTACAGAGAATTATTTGTACTCAGGGAATTTGTTGATCCTGAGTTGATCTTTATATCTGAGCGGCCGGAATATCCCGAAGAAATAAGAAACTTGCTCTAACGTCTCATAGCGTAAAGTTGGTGTTGCCGAATCCCGGGTGCAACCGGGGATTCGGCGTCTCTCTGGTAAATAACTCAATTTACTTACACGCTGGAGTATGCTCATATAGTTGATAATTAGCAATAAACGGCTTGCATTTGCCTCTGAAGAAGCAGTCGGGTCTTATAAATCGACGGTAATTCTTCGATGAATCGTTCCACAAGGGTGAAGGAACATAACGATGCGGTTCCTTCCTTGAACCCAACAAGGAAAACGACACGGGTGAAAAGTAAGGCCGTCGGACCACCCCGAGATAGGCATCCTGAACTCCCGGTAAATACCGCTTGCCGATATGGCTGAAGACTCGGGAGAGGAGTTCGACACGCTTGTCCCGATTGTGCCGACGGAGCTTGTCATCGACAATCACCACTTTCATGGCGGTGGCACCAGTCAGCGGTCCGATCTGACAACCAATCATCCGTGACCTCAAGAGAAGCAAGCGTCTGCTCTAGTTGGGATGTGCAATGAGTTAAGAAAACGATGCAACGTATCCTTGGCCATACAGCAGATCCCAGTAAAAGATTCCATTGTACGAAAAAGATTCTTTCCGGTAAAAACTGGGGCAAACTGCATACGGAAAACTGCAATGGGAGTAATCCCCTTCTCCTGCATAGGTGGTGAAAGTATCATGGAACAGGTCAAAAGAATACAGACCCTGCAAAGGCTGATCGCCGCTCAGGGATTGGGGGGCGCCCTGATTGGTTATTCCCGAAATATTCTTTACTTCACCGGGACGGCCCAGCCGTCTCATCTTGTCGTCCTGCCTGACGAATACACCCTGTACGTTCGGAGTGGTCTGGATTTCGCCCTCAACGATATTTTCATCCCTAAAGAAAAGGTGAAAGAGGAAAGACGATTGGACAAGATTTCCGAGGTTTTCTTAAAGAGAATGCAACCGTCCGGCGGCAAGATCGGTGTGGAGCTGGATATTTTAACAGCGGAGCAATTTCTGAACATCAAGAAACTCTTTCCCGGATACGATTTTGTCAATATCTCTCCGCTTGTTCTGGAACAGCGAAAGACAAAGACCCCCGGGGAAATTGAGCAGATCAGGAAAGCCTGCCAGGCAATTCACGCTGGCCATGAAGCGGTCCTTTCGTCTTTAAAGGATGGGATAACGGAACTGGAACTTGCCGCTGCCGTGGAAAACGCCCACCGCCTGGCGGGTCATGAGGGCATCTTCTTCATCCGCCAGCCCGATTTTTTCATGAGCCGCGGCCCCATAACCTCAGGTCCCAACCTTTTCAAGATCAGCGGCGTCGTTTACACCATTACCGGCGTGGGGTTGAGCCCCGCCGTTCCGGCAGGTCCCTCGCAAAGAATAATAAATGCCGGGGACATTGTCATTGTTGATATTCCTACCCTTGTAAACGGCTATCATGCCGATCAGACACGGACCTATTGTGTGGGGAAGGCCGGAAAAGAAATTCATTCCATGTACGACGATCTGCAGGCGATCGCCGATCATCTCATTGCCAATATCAGGCCCGGAACGGCCTGCCATGACATTCACCGGATGGCCGTCGATAAAGCCTATGAACTGGGACGACAAGATCAGTTCCAGCATTTCGGTGGCGGCAAGAGATCCCGGTTGATCGGCCACGGCATCGGTCTGGAGTTGAACGAACCTCCCATTCCCTCCGAGTACGACCATTCCCCTGTGGAGGAAGACTATGTTATTGCTTTGGATATGCATATGCTGGATGAGGGTCTGGGGGTTGTCAAACTGGAGGATATGATTCTGATCAAGAGGACTGGAAACGAAATCCTGACAACCAGCCCCAGGAAACTATTTGAAGTATAAAAAAGAGAAACTTTATGTATACTTTAAGTCGGAAGTGCCGGCAAACTGCTCCTCAACGAATGACAGACAGGTCTCACTAAGGCCTTAGATTTTCCGAATCTGATGGGTTATGATGAAGACTCTCCGCGAAGGCGGCGACATCCAAAGATGGCCAGACAAGCATAAGCTCCCCGCCTTGGAATTGATGGTCAGCCTGAGTTCTCATTTACCGAATAGGGGTGGCAGATGGCACGGCACTGAGGATTATGTGAAGCTATCAGCCACTTCAGTACAACTGGTAATCCTCACTACAATTATAAATCGAAAACCATTGACTTGTGTTGTGCGTAAGAAAGGCATCCTAATACTTTACTAATAAAGTATGTCAGTCTAAACAAACATACCCACCGTAAAAGCCCATTCAGAGCCTTGATCTTCGAGTAAGGAGTTTTGTGTCAACCTGGGGACGTAGCTGGGCAGGTTTTCAGTGCTCCCCCGGTTTTGCATGCTCTCCAATCTGCAAGATTGCACAAACCACGGAAATGACACAACGGAAATAACGCTTGCTAACTGGTGACGAATATGTCAACATACAGGCAATGAAAAACACTCGACCCGTTTCATGGATTAAGGCAGCGAGGAAGGATTTCGATGAATTTCCTGGGAATGTACAACGCGACATGCTTACTGCTCTCGCTATTGCTGCGGAGGGGGAAAAGTCGGACAACGTCAAACCGTTCAAGGGCGTTGACGGCGGCGTGTTTCAAATCGCACTTCGCTATCGTGGGGATGCTTTTCGTGTCATTTACGCCGTGAAAATCGACCATGACATTTGGGTGATTCACGCATTTCAAAAGAAATCGACGACAGGGATAAAGACACCTCAAAGGGAGATTGACCTTATCTGCCAACGCTTAAAGCAACTGAAGGAGGCCCTGAAATGAGCGACAAATTAGAACTACTTCGCGGCAGCGGCAATGTATTTTCCGACTTTGGCCGTAAAGATGCCGGCTTAGAGCAGGCTCGCGCCGTTCTTGCAGCGGAGGTCATCCGCATGCTTGACGCACGTGGCCTCTCAACACGCGATGCCGAAAAGCTGACGGGCGTAGGCCATTCGGAGTTTTCGCGCATTCGCAATGCGAAACTTGACCGCTTTACCCTTGACAGGATGATAGCTATTCTCGGCAAGCTCGATGAGAATGTTGAGGTGAGCATCACTTTCCAACCTCGTCGTTACGAAACCTACGAAAGACCGAGCATTTGATAACATTGGGTGAGTTTCTGTTGGCCTGCTTGTAACCAATATCAGTCAAGCGTAAACAAAGTATGCAGGTTTCTGCCGGTTATCGTTGATCTGCAAACACACATAGATGTGTGGACTCGAAGGTGTAACGCCTGCCACTGGACTTTATTCTTATGCTAATACTCAAGACAATATCCATCCCACAATTTTGTTTCACGATCCATATTCTAAAAAACGCAGCATCTGGAGCTTTTTAGAATCCATGGCTATCTGAACCGCCATCATGAAGACAAAACGGCAGCCGACAAAATATTGATGTAGGCAACGATATGTACAGGAAATTGTTCACACCCTCGCTCACCAGAAAAATCACCCTTTAAAAAATATGCGTTGCAACCCGTATCATTGATCCTGCCTCTTATGGTAACGAAACGGGTCCTCTAAATAATATCAATATGAATATCTAAAACGATTGACTTAAATAGATGAATAGTGGTAATAAACAATCGTAATATGGATATTGAAATGGTGAACAACGGTTGACTTATGTTACCACCGGGAAAGAGATGCTATGAAAAACAATAAAGGGAAGATTGTGGCTCAAAATAAAACATGGGCATATCTCAGGGTATCAACGGATGTCCAGGACATAGAAAACCAGAGATTGGAAGTCCTAAAACTGGCAAATGATCGCGACCTAGGGTCCGTTACCTTTGTCGAAGACCCTGCAGTGTCGGGAAAGGTTCCCTGGCGAGACCGCAAGATCGCAGACACTTTGTCCGCAATGCAATCCGGTGACACATTGATCGTCGCTGAACTATCGCGACTGGGCAGGTCGATGTATGAAATAATGGAGATCCTGGCCCTGGCAGTGCAGCGCGGCATCAGGATCTATGCATCGAAAGGCGGATGGTCTCTTGACGAAACTATCCAGAGCAAGATCATGGCAATGGTCTTTGCTATGGCAGCGGAAATCGAACGGGATCTGAACGTGCAAAGAACCCGAGCTGCGATGGCAACTCGTCGGGCTATGGCTGCCAACGGTAAGTCCTGGATATCGAAGTCTGGAAATGTCGTCAACGGTCTTGGCCGGCCAAAAGGTCCGGGGCCGTCCAAGCTCGACAAGTATGAGGCGCTTATCAAGGAGCGCCTGGCAGTGGGAGTGCCGATTAGCAGGATTGCCAAGCAACACGACACGACTGCTGCAAATCTTCGGAATTGGATGAAGAAGCGCGGAATAAACAAGCAAGGCAATGTGTCAGAATCTCCATGGGATGAAAAATGCCGTACTTCCCCCTGATCGGAAAGAAGACTGAAAAGTGAAGATCCTCCTCAAGGAGAATATATGTATAAGTGAAGCACCAGAGATCCTGCTGAAGGAGATCCGTGATACCTTCACCATTGAAAATCCCTTGTGGATTGACAATGCCCGAATGGGACGTTGGCAGGGGAAGACGGATCACTGGTTGACCTTTTTTAAAAAGCTTCCCGGTGGGCTGTCGATACCCAGGGGCGCCATGGGATTGATCCTTTATTTCTGCAAGAAAAAGGATATTCGATATCAGATCACTGACAATCGGCGAAATCTACCGCCAGTGGACTTTACTTTCGATGGAATTCTCAAAGGATATCAACAGCGGGCCGTCAAGGACATTCTGATCCGTGATTTCAATGTCCTGCAAGCCGGAACGGGTACAGGAAAGACGATTATGGCGTTATATGCCATTGTCGAAAGGAAACAGCCATGTCTTGTAATTGTTCATAGCAAGGAATTATTGAATCAATGGATTGATCGTATCGAACAGTTCCTGGAGATTTCACGGGATGAGATTGGGATTATTGGTAACGGCAAGAAGCGGATCGGGGAAAAGATCACTGTAGGGATCGTGAACAGCATCTATCCCATTGCTGACGAGATTAAGGAGCATATTGGGCATCTAGTCGTTGATGAATGTCACCGGACGCCCAGTCGGACTTTCACCGAAGCCGTCACCACCTTTGACAGCAAATTTATGGTGGGATTATCGGCAACACCTTTTCGTAGAGATGGATTGACAAAGCTGATTGGTTGGCACCTGGGGCGGCAAGTGGAAGTTAATAATTCCGAATTAACGGAAAATGACATCATCAAGAACGTCGAGGTCATAATCAGGGAAACGGAATTCTCGACTGATTTTGACGCCTCTGAAGAGTATCCTCAAATGCTGAGCGAACTCACCGAGGACAGGGGAAGGAACCTTCTCATAGCGGCAGACATCGTGAAAGAGGTCAGTAACAACGGCGGCGTCTGCTTGGCATTGTCAGACAGGAAAGAGCATTGCCGTACCCTGGCAGACATCCTGGGCCAACAGGGGATAATTGCCGATGTTCTGACCGGGGAAGTGTCGAACGTGGGAAGGAAGGATATTATTGACAGACTAGGAGCCGGAAAGGTCAAGGTTTTGATTGCCACGGGTCAATTGATAGGGGAAGGTTTCGATTGCCGGGGACTGTCAACATTATTCCTGACTACACCCATAAAGTTTGATGGCCGGGTTATCCAGTATGCCGGCCGGATATTACGGACGTCACAAGGAAAAGAAAAGGCGAAAATTTATGACTATGTTGATAAGCGTATCGGTGTATTACGATCAGCGGCATATGCACGGCAAAAGGTGTATTCAAAGATTTAATCTCATAGGGTATAATTCCCCGCCGCTTGCGGCGGGGAGCTTCATTTATTGATGACCGTATTTTGAAGCGGCAAGATTCAGGCCCTGATCATTGTTATAATCTTTTTGCAGATCTTGCCGTCAGGCCTGGAATTCTTTACTCCGGACAATGTTGAAATTATCAACACTTATATATTCTTTGCCCTTTAAATACATAGCCAGTTCCGCATCTGTACCACCTCTGCTTTTCACTTCGAAAGCTGAAGAAAGGTCATCATCTGCTTGTGCTACAGCTTGAGATTCTTCTGGAACCACATGGTTTGGTTTTACAAGAACAAAATGATATGACCATTCTCCATTTGGCATTGATTTAAAGCATGCGATTGATGGCATATACTGCCCCACATCACCATATGAACCTGTTTCAAAGCGACACTTGGATTTAAACTCCGGGTTCACAACAAAACTGTCTTTTCCCAAACAGCACTTCTTGTATTTGTTTCCACTGCCGCAGGGACAAGGATCATTTCTTCCGATTTCTTTTTTAGCCATATTATCGACTCATTTTGGTGTTTATCATTGCAGCTATGCATTCAGATTTTGCCGATTCCTCAATGATAATTATTTATGATCAACCAATCCCTTCAATTCTTTCCCCACCTTAAAATGCGGCAGCTTTTTTGACCGCACATCAGCATTTTTTCCCGTCTTCGGATTCTTTCCTTTATATGCCTTGTATTCCCTTACAGAAAAGCTCCCGAATCCCCTGATCTCGATTCTGTCTCCCTTTTTCAGTGTATCTGTAAACCCTTTCAGGATTAGATTGATTATGTCTTTTGCCTGCTTTTCGGTCAGATTTTCTTTACCGGCAAGATCCTCGATAAGATCTAATTTGGTCATAATGCCTGTCTCCGTTAATTTTATTGTCTTGATTTTTATGAATGATATGACTATGTTGATAGATATGTCAATAGAAATTGAAATTCAAGCTGTTCTTTGCTTTGAGAAGATGTTGACCATGATAAATAGTAGGATGTTGTGATGAAGGTTATTTTCACTTAGCTGCCTTGGCGATTGATTTTTCGTCATCGGAGAGGTCCACGGCTCCAAATACAACTCTACACATAGGCTGATTGTGCCATGGCATTGTATAGGGGAAGAAATGGGCTAATTTTTGAGCGTGATTATTTTGGCAAGAGGTGGTAAATTCTAAAAACAACTCAACATCAATTCCATAAAACATGTTGGATTTCAACTTATTATCGAACTAAATATCGGAAGAAACCGATCTACTCGACTCCTACTGACAATGTTTTCGGTCTTGTCGAGACTGGTAGTCGCAAGGATCATTTAAGCTTATGAAAAAGAACGACGTTATCCGTATATCCCTGCCTCCGGATCTCCCCTACCTGCGTTTAGCGCAAATGGTCATCAAGGAAGCGGCGCTAAAAATCGGGTTTGTCGGTGACGATCTTTATCAAATCGACCTGGCCGCTGAAGAGGCGATCTCCAATGTCATGGTCCACGCTTTTGCCGGCCAGGAACGGGAAAACTTTGACCTCATCTGTGAGCGGGCGCCCTTGGGGATGAAGATCACCGTTAAGGAAAAGGGGCTGCCCTTTGATCCTGTTCAGATTCCAGATTACCAGCCGACAGAAGATATCGATCAGATGTCGGCCTCCGGGATGGGGGTATTCCTCATGAAGGAATACATGAATGAGGTCTATTTCCGCAATCTCGGCATGGAAGGAAAAGAAACAAACCTGATCAAATATCTACCGGCCAAGAGCATAGAGTCATACCTGTCCGCACAGGAACGTGCGGAAGCGGAAACCGCAAAATCATTGGAGCCGGAGCCACCCTCCCCAACACTGCCGATTCCGGAACAGATCCCTTATGCGGTCCGGAGGATGGAACCCTCCGAAGCGGTGGAGATTGCCCGGTGCGCCTATAAATCCCACGGCTATACATTTTTCGACGATCACATCTACTATCCGGAGCGGATTATTGAACTCAATGAGACGGATGAAATGATTTCCGCTGTTGCTGTGACGGAAGACAATATCTTCATGGGGCACTCCGCCCTCGTCTATCCAAATGAGGAAGCGAGAATCGCGGAATTCACCTTTGTCTTCGTGAACCAGGAATATCGCGGCCAGGGCTGCATGAAGAGGATCGCCGACTTTCTGTTCCAGTGCCCCAAGAAGAAACCACTTGATGGCCTCTATGTCTACTCCGTAACCAACCATGAATTTACCCAGCGGGGAATGGCCCAGTTCGACATCCGCGATTGCGGCCTTCTCCTTGCTTCCAGCCCCGAAACTTGGATCTTCAAAGGCATTGCAGCCCAGAACCAGCGGATCAGCGTTGCCCTGAGCTTCAAGTATCTCGCCGTTCCCGCGATGATGACCCTCTACCCCCCGGCACAACACCGGGACATTATCGAGCGTTTGTATACAAACATTGGCGCCCGGAACCACTGCTTTCACACACCAGACGAGGATCTCCGGCAGCGCCTCCCAGCGGAATCGGAAATACGGACCGATGTCCTCATGACGGAAAACTGCGCGGAAATTCACGTGATCGGCTACGGCAACAACGTCCTCCATGAAGTCCGAAGAACTTTGCGTGAGCTTTGCTTGAAGAATGTAGCCGCTATTCAGCTTTTTCTTAATCTGAAAGATCCCCACACCTCTTTCATAACGGCGGAATTTGAAAAAATGGGCTTTTTCTTCGCCGGCATTCTACCTATGGCCTTAGTCGGGGAAGCATTGATCCTCCAGTACCTGAACAACGTCCGTATAGATTATGACAAGATCGCCCTCTATACGGATGAAGCCCGGCAGATCAGGGACTATGTCCGGGAAATGGACCCCCATCGAGACTTTCAGTGAAACCGCCTGCGGATATCGTCATCAGGGGCGGCCCCATCTATACGGCGGAGCCCCATTGCCCGTTTGCCACGGCCTTGGCCATCAAGAACGGCAGAATTGCCTACATCGGTAACGAAGACGGGGCAACCGACTGGATAGGAACGGGAACGGAAACTATCAATGGCGCCGACCGGCTGGTGATCCCCGGATTTCGGGACGCCCATATCCATCCGATTAATGGCAGCCTCTCATGGGTCGAATGCCCCCTTGCCGGAGAAGAGACCGCTGCCGCATACGTAGAGAAGATAGCCGTTTATGAGGCATCCGACCTCAACAAACCCGTAATCAGGGGCAACGGCTGGCGGCAGGGTTTGTTTCCTCCGGCAGGTCCGCACAAATCCCTCCTAGACAAAGTCATCCCCGACCGGCCGGTATATCTGACCGCCCTGGATGGTCATTCCGCCTGGGTTAATTCCTGCGCCTTGCGGCTGGCCGGGGTGGATGGCCACACCCCTGACCCAACGGGGGGAAAAATCGAAAGGGATCAAGAGACCGGGGCGCCTACGGGAACCCTACGGGAGTGGCCAGCCATGAATCTCGTCCAGGCATGTCTGCCTCCTCCCCATCATGACGACCTCCTGGGAGCCATGGAGGTTTTTATGGAAATGGCCGCCAGGGCCGGTATTGTAGCTGTTCACGAAGCCGCTGCCAAGAGAGAGGAACTGGAGATATATCAGAGCCTCGCCCAAGAGAGGCGCCTCAGTGTCGAGATCGGGGCGTCGCTCCTCTGCGAACCGGAAGCCGGTCTGGATCAAATCGAGAGGCTCATTGCCCTGCGGGAATGTTACGGATCCGAATTACTGCGCCCCTTTTCCGCCAAAATTTTTCTCGACGGTGTCATTGAGAGCCGCACGGCCTTTTTGTCCCAACCTTACGCGCACCAACCGGAGAACAGGGGAACGACGGTCTGGGATCCGGCAGAATTTAGCGCCATGGCCGCTGCCTTGGACCGTCAGGGGTTTTCCCTCCACATCCACACCGTGGGTGACGGTGCTATTTCCCTGGCCCTCGCGGCCCTCACCGCTGCCCGCCAAAGGAACGGTATGCACGATCGGCGTCATCAGCTCACCCATCTCGACCTTCTGAAACTCAATGACATGAATCGACTACGGGATTTAGGTGCCATCGCCAACATGCAGCCCGCCTGGTTCTACGCGGACGAAAGCTTCCGGGAGGCGATTCTGCCCGCCCTGGGCAGGGGAAGATCCAACCGTCTCTATCGTCTCTATACGATGCTTTCCCGCGGGGTCAATGTATGTCTGAGCAGCGATTGGCCCTATAGCGGGGGGGTGAGCACCTTCAAGCCCCTAGAGGCGATTCAGGTCGGCCTGACGAGAAAATCCCTGATTGGCAAGGAAAGACATGCCTTTCACCCTGCGGAACGGGTGGAACTAAGCCAACTCATCGACGGCTTTACAATTCACAGCGCCTTCGCCAGTTTCCGGGATCATGAAACTGGCTCACTCCGGGTAGGGAAACTGGCCGATCTCGCCGTCTTGGATCGCAACCTTTTCGCTATTCCCCCGGAAGAGGTTTCCCAGTCCCGGATCCTCCTCACGCTTTTTCGGGGCCAGGCTGTACACCGGGATATTTGAGATGCTGCTTTTGAGTATGATGGAAGTTCTACGGCGTGAAAGCACAGCTATGTTTCCATTGGCCAAAATAGCAGGATTTTGTAGAGAGGGTTATTTTCACTTAGCCTTCTGATGGATTGATTTTTTGTCGGTGCAGAGATCACAGGTTCAAATACAAAGCGAGAATTTGGTTGATCGGGTCAGATTATTGAATGCCGTTTGGAATGTGCGAATGCCCGACAGCCTTTTTTCAGTTGAGATATTTCATCTGTTTCTCGTCAATCTGGGGCTTGACATGATAACAATATCTGATACTACTCTTTAACAATGAGCAAACACAGGAAAACGTTGCAAAACATCTTTGCCGATCCGGTAAGAGCCAATATTCTCTGGTCTGACATTGAAGCTCTCCTGTTATCGTTAGGAGCGGAGCGGGAAGAGGGACGTGGTTCGCGGGTTCGCTTTTCACTGAATGGTGTCCGCGCTGTGTTCCATCGTCCTCATCCGAAGAAAGAAACGGATCGGGGTGCTGTGAGTTCCGTTCGGCGTTTTCTGGAGGAAGGAGGTATCCAACCATGATGCAGTATAAGGGATACAATGGGCGAGTCGAATTTGACGATGAAGCGGACATCTTTCATGGCGAAGTTCTCGGCTTGAGAGATGTGATCACTTTTCAGGGAAGAAATGTTGACGAGGTGAAACAGGCTTTCCGTGACTCCGTAGAGGATTATCTGGAATATTGCGCTAAACGGGGCGAGGAGCCGGAAAAGCCGTTTACGGGAAAGCTAATGCTCCGGATACCTCCGGATATTCACCGCAAAGCCTATATCGCCGCCAAACAATCGGGGGCCAGTCTGAACTCATGGATCACTCAGACACTGAAAAACTCAACGGAGCATGTCTTCTGACCGGATTGATGTGGTTCCACAGTGATCCCAAGTCGTACTGGCCATCCCCGGAAATGCCCGATCAAGTCCGAATGGTCATCTCCTTTACCCATTACCGACATGAACGGCGGCAACCCCTGCGACCTGAAGCCCGGTTAATGGAACGATGACAACCCCCTTGCCCGATACCTTGGCGAAAGCCTCAAAATACCAGGGATTCAACTGAAAGATTAGATGGAAAGATACGTGTGCTAGTGGCAGGAAGGGCACCTGAACATCACGGGAACATGCGATGCACTTTTCAAGAATTGATCTTAACCATGTAGATATTTGATTTAGGTCATCCATACTACAAATACAACTCAACGCCATAACCAGACCCTCGAATTCATTGACTTCGGCTTGAAAAGGTTCGACTGCTTGATATCTTATTCTAAAAACGACCGTGTTTTCCTATTCCCTGCGAAAACTTCTCCACCCCTGCCTGTAACTCTCCCGTAGCAATCACCTCCATACCCAGACGAAATTCCAGTTCCATTGCCTCATCCATGGTTATATCAGCTCCTCTGTATACGGATTGACGGTCACTGCGCATGCATGTCTGAGGATAAGCAGCAATCTGAAGAGCCAATGCTTCCGCTTCTTCTCTCGATTTCCCTCGTTCAACGAGTCGGTTGGCAAGTCCCATGGCAATGGCTTCCTCACCGCTCACAGGACGTCCCGTGAGAATCATGTCTAACGCACGGCTCATCCCGATTAATCGGGGGAGGCGTTGCGTACCACCATCGATGAGAGGAACACCGTAGCGCCGGCAAAAGACGCCGAAAACGGCGTCCCGTTCCACGACCCGTAGGTCGCACCAGCAAGCCAGCTCCAGTCCTCCCGCAACAGCATAACCGGATACGGCGGCAATGACAGGTTTAGACGTTCTCATTCGACTTGGACCCATTGGACCCGGCTTGGACATGTCAGAATCAAGGCTGTTGATTTCGTTCAGATCACCACGGGATATGGCGTTGAGGTCTGCACCCGCGCAAAAGTTTCCCCCTTCACCATACAACACGGCCGCAAGCAGCCGGTTGTCCCGTTCAAAATCCTCGAACGCAGCGACAAGTTGTGTCGCTGTTTCCCTGTCTACGGCATTTCTGCTCTCTGGTCTATTGATGATAACCGTGCAGATCACACCTCTTTTTTCCACTAGGACTTTCATCTCTGTATCCTCCTTTGTTGGATATCCTTTATTATTAAAAGTTAGGATAGAATACTCTTCATCCTTATTGTGCTATTTTCAGAAGATGATCCTTTTTTTAGAAAATAATCAATTGATTTTATACCACCAACAATGGATAAAAAGAGTCGCTACGCTGATTAAATTCAAATCGGAATACCATGTTCCTGGCTGGGTTTGAGGAATACCCTTTACAAGGTAGCGCCAGCGCATGGAGTCAGAAGATGATCAAGGAGACAAGATGACATTTCAAGAATGTATCGACTTCATGAAAAGAAACCCCAACGGATTTCTTGCTACAGCAAGCGGGGATAATCCACATGTCCGTCCAATGACTGTCTGGCTTGCTGATGAAACAGGGATTTATTTCTACACATCCCGTATCAAATCCCTTGTATCCTAAATTCCCGACAAAATTATAACAAGGATCGTGCAAAAACATTATAAATCAAGGATAAAGGCATTTTTTTGCTTGACTTTTCTGCCCATTCATAGGTATAATTATACCTATGAATGGGGGTGTATATATGTCGCTTG
>CAISJV010000056.1 GCA_903885795.1 uncultured delta proteobacterium
CGTGACAATTACCGCCCCCGATGTTGTCGCGTTATAGTTGGTATCAGTGGCCTTGGTGGCAGTCACGGAGCATGTCCCGGTGCCGCTGTTGGCTGTAAGCGTTGAACCCGCTACCGTGCAACTGCCGGAAGCAGCATATGTCACCGCACCTGTGCCACTGCCACCCAACGTGCTCAGTGTCTCCGATGCAAGGTAAGCCAGCGGAGTCGTGGCATTCACTGTCAAAGTCGCCTGATTGGCCTTGCTGAGCGTGACTCTTACCGCCCCCGACGTTGCCGCGTTGTAGTTGGTATCAGCATCCTTAGTTGCAGTTACGTCACAATAACCGGTGCCGCTCTGAGCAGTAAGCGTCGAACCCGACACTGTACAACTGCCACCGCCACCGCCAGTGGCGGCATAAGTTACCGCACCTGTGCCGCTGCCACCCGACGTGCTCAGCGTCTGCGATGCAAGGTAAGCCAGCGGAGTCGTGGCATTCACTGTCAAAGTTGCCTGATTGCCCTTTCCAACCGAAATGCCCCCTGTTACCTGTGGCGCCGCGTTGTAATTTGCATCACCCGCCTGATTGGCTGCAATGGTGCAGGCGCCTGCAGCTACGCCGGTGACTGTACTGCCGCTGATGGTGCATACACTGGTGGTTAATGAGCTGAAGGTAACCGCTAAGCCTGATGTGGCAGTAGCGCTCACTGTTGTTGTGCCGCCCACCGCTAATGTGCTCGGTGTGAAAGTGATTGATCCTATCGTCTGATCGCCCTTCTGACTTACCAGGAAAATCTGCCCGGCAACGGTAATACTGCCGTTCCTCCCCGGACCGGGATTGGCAGCCACGTTGTAAGTAATCGTCTGCGGACCGCCTGTGCCTGTACCGCTGACCGGTGCGAGGGCGGTGATCCAGGTTGCGCCGGAGGTTACAGAAGCTGTCCAAGGGCAGCCAGCTCCCGCAGTTATTGTGAAAGAGTAGTTCCCGCCGCTTGTAGGAGGTGCTGCGCTGGCGGGGTTCAACGTATAGGTACATCCGCTGGCCTGATAGACCTCGAAAGGCTTCCAGCCTATGGTTATCGCATTGTGTCTTGCTGCTCCTGTATTGGCGGTTGCGGCATAGGCGACAGACTGAGCCCCACCCGTGCCTGTTCCCCTGGCAGGGGTAACGGTGATCCAGGTATTGCCGTTATTGCTTGTGGTCCAGGGGCAGCCAGTTCCTGCTGTTACCGTGACAGTACCGTTGCTGCCAGCCGTCTTCGCAAGCGGTGAACCAACATTTGAGTCAGCACTGAGTGCATAGGTACAATTGCTCGCCGCCTGATAGACGGTGAAAGTCTGTCCGGCAATGTTTATATAGCCGGTCCTAGATGAGCCAGTACTATTGGTGGCAAGGGCATAGTTGACCGTTCCATTGCCTTTACCATAGGTACCTGATGTAATCGTGATCCAGTCGGAGCCGCCAACGCTCGATGCCATCCAGTAACAGTTTGATGTTGTTGTGACCATAACACTTCCAGTACCGGCTGCCCATGTATAAGTTGCGTCTGTGGGTGAAATAGAATAAGTGCATGCCGTGTCCTGCGGGAAAAAAACGCTGAGATTGGCGATCGTTACCAGGTCATAAGCCCCGCCCGTTGCTTCTGTGAAGCCGAGATATATTTTGTCAAAATCAGAATGATCCTGTGCCGAGAGGGAAACGCCAGTCTTGACAATATTTGCAGCCGTATCCGTGTATTGTACAGTGACGTCCTGGAACTTGCTCTGCGTGAGACCGGAAAGAGTGTCCTTGCGGACAATCCAAGACCGAATTTCATACGTTCCGCTTGATGACGTTGGACGTACAATTTCTATCCTCACACTGTAGGGATATCCGTCTTCCATCCAGTTGCAAGTATTAGCCGAACTCAGACATGTTGTAGCTGCTCCGGCATAGAATCCGTGGTTAGTGCCTGAAACGTGATCTGCATTTTGAGGATCGGTACCTGAACCTCCAGCATTATGTCGGTTGTCATCAAAACTCCCTTTGGGGCTATTATTGGAATTGCTGCAATTGCCGGACAGTGTTCTGGAACCCCAGAACATGATTGCAGTATGATTGCTATTGTAATTATTGCCAGTCGGATCATCTCTGCTTCCCGCTTGACAAACGTCATTAGTGCTATTTGGATAAACATCGAATTCCAGGGCCATTTTTGGCGGATTCAGACCAAGCTTGTCGGACGTATTTCCCGGACCGGCGTAACCCATTAGTTCCCCTTCGCTATAGGTTGACGGCGCCCCGGCAGTGCGGTCGATTGTGTTGTTTATGGCGCTCCAGACAGCAAATGTGAATCCATCGCCATAGGTTGTGCTGCTGGCGGAGTGATCTTCTTGTTTGAAGGTAAAATCGAAATACACACGAAGGCCCAAACCAAAACTGCACTTACCGGCGACGCATGAGCCCACGGCATTGCCCCCTTGATACACTATATTGCCGTATGCGTCGTTTGTATTGTTGCCTAAAGTAACTGTATTCTGCGCGGAACCAGGACTAATTTCATTGAACACAATGGGGGAGGTGGGAAAAGTACCAGGGATAGGATTTATTGTGTAATTATCTTTGCGTCCCAAGTCTATAATGGGGGGAGTCAGAGCCGCTGCAACATTAGTGTTATATGCGAGCTTTCTGTTGGCGGCAAGAAAGCTTCCCTGGTTAACGTTACCCACGGATTGGTACTGTTTGAGTCCACCGACGGTGGTACTCGTGATCGTGAAGGATTGGCCATCCGACATATTATAGGTGCCCTCCGGGGACAAGGCACTATTGAAGGCGGCATAACGCAGTCCGGACTTTGCGAGTTGATAAGCATTATAGTCTCTGGTTGCCAGGAGCTCGCTGAAAGTGGAGGATGTGGTCAGGGTGTAGATTCCAGCTCCTAGCGCAGTCATCATGACGATCGCTATGATTATGGTCAACAGAGCAAACCCTTTTTGTTTTTTAAATCGCATATATCCTCCGCTAGTATGATTCCTGTATAAAGACGGTGTTATTGAAGCTTATCGGTGTGCTATTCGCTCCGTTTACCGTGAGGGTGATCACAATCCGCCGGATGTTGGCCGGTACCGATGTTGTCGCGCCTGTCCCATCATAGTAGGCGAATCCTGAAGAGGCAGTGATGACATCGTTGGTTAGGATTCCGACGGTGGTTCCACTGAGTTGCACCAGACCATTTGAAATCGTGATGGTATTTGGGATGAATGTGGTTGATCCGGAAGATTGCCGCCTCGTATAAGCGACAGAGTCTGCATCTGCGGTTGTAATGGCTGTTGCAGCGGCTGATGCCTTCTCTGCGGCGCCCAGTTCCTTGACAATCCTCGCCATGGCGATCTGGGCCTTCTGAAAGGTTTCCGCATTTTGTTTGGCAAAGACATAGCCCTCCGTGATCTTAACCAGCCCCATTCCCGCAATAGCGGCAAGGATGCCAACCAGCACCATAGAGACAATCAATTCGATCAGGGTGAATCCTTTTTCATTCAACATGAGCCTGTTCATTCTACAAACCATTTCCTCACCGTAACACAAACAAGGTCGTTAGCGTCTCATCGGTCCGGTTGCTCTCAGACAATGGGAGTCCGATAGTGACCTTGAGATATCGCCCGTATTCTGAATCGCCCATTGCTATGGCAACTTCGTTGCCTCCAACGAATTTGATGAACCTGTTCTGGATCACACGATAGCTGACGGTGTTAACGCTTGTGGAAGCACTGCCAAAGGTCTGGGTGTAGTCACTTCCTTCCAGGCCGATTTTGGTCTGTAAGGCCATAAGCGTTGGTGCAGCGGCGTAAAGTTGCCATATGACGCCGTTGTCCGTGACCGTGCATAATGCGTCCGGCGGAGTCAGACATACATGAGCACTTACCGTTGTGCCAGGGACCGGCCATCCCGGCTCATTATCTACAGTTGCGTCCTTTAATCCGCTTGTCCCGGGGGAGGTACATATGTATTGATACCCATAAGGTTCCTGTCTTCTCGTCGGTGTAGGAATTACAGTAGATCCAGTGATATATGGCGTGCCTGGACTCCAGCGGGGAATCTGATCGTATTCGGTCGTGATTATTTCCATGATCCGATTTAACTTTTCCGCCGCATTCAGTCTGAAGAATGGGAGAGAGCTCTGGGTAATTGATGTCCCGAAATAGGAAGCCATCATGGCCGCGACAATCGCGACAACAACAAGGGTAATAATCACTTCAATAAGCGTGAAACCGGATTCTGAATGATTTTTTCTCATCTTCATGGTGTAATATATCCTGTGTAGGCGCTAACGGTCAGGGTGATCGTAGAACCGCCCTGACTCAGGGTTATTGGTATATTTGCGTTTCCCGGGCTGCCCCAGGAATCAAAAGAGACTGTTGCGCCTGAAATCGTAACGCCGGATCCGGTTGGAAATGCGTGGCTGTTCGAGCTTTCACCCGGAAGTTTGATGGAAGCGTCGGCAGTACCGGTTTTAAGGATATAGGAGGTGCCTGCAGAAAAATTGATTCCCCATGAGGCCGATGTATCATCACTCAAAGCCTTTAACTGGGCAAAGCGCAGATGCGATTTCACAATATCCGCCTGCGGGATCAGCTCCTGGGCTGACATGCCGCGGCCAACAACGACGGCCGCGACGATGCCAAGAATAACCAATGCGGCAATCGCCTCGATGAGGGTGAATCCGCGGTTATCAGATGTTTTCTTATGAAACAGGTTCATGGTCTCCCTTCCATGTCCGGTGTATTTCATTCGTGATTTCATGTAATAGTAGCTGGACCTTCGGAGATCCGCTTATTCCACGGGCTGCAAGAGAGTGCGAGAAAAATACCGGCTGCGACGCTGGTGCCCGCGACTATGGCGAAAAAAGGAATCGGCAAGAGGACGGGTTTGAACTCCATAATCAAAAGCACTCCATTGAACACCACGGCCCCGATATACAAAAGGGCGGCGAACTTCGCCCCCTTGATTCCCGCTTTCGCATTTATTTTCAAGAAGAATCCCCAAAATCCCAACCAGACGGACAGCAATAAAGAGAGCCATGGCTGCAACACAAGAAGCGGCGAAACGAGCGCTACCTCATCTATGTTTTTCACGCCTATGAGTAAAACAATGGCGAGGGTCAGGTGGGCAAAAGCGACCAGCAGGAAATAAAAGCTTCTCTCTTCATTATTGATCATCGAGCTCAAGGCCCTGATCGGGTTAAGCGTGGACTCACGAGGCATGGTAAGGAATTGCCATGTGCGTGCGGCGACCCCTTGACGTTCCTCCATGACCTTCGCCATCACGCTGGTCGTGAAAAGGTCGGGGGTGGGCGCTTTCGGCGTCGCCTCCATTAGGTGGATCAAGTCTTTATAGTCGCTCATGTTATCGTTCATTTTTCAGGTTCCAGCCTCCGCCCACGATAAGCGCGGAAAAACGTTCTTTTGGTACATATACAACCGGGGGTGGGGAAAAGTCACAAATTATTTTAAAAATTTTATGGTCTCCATTTGTCAGGATTGCAGCTTGAAGAAGTTGTTAATGTTTTGGTTCAATCTGCGGGATTGAGCCAGCGGCAACATGATCAACACAGTCTCACGGCTCGATTCTCTTTAGGCTGGCGATGCGCGAGAGGTGCTTCCGATCGAAGGAATATACGTCGGTGATGTTCAGTTTTTCCATCAAGGCGGCAATATAACCGTCCACGATGTCTATGTTCTTGCCTTCATAATGATCCAGCGCCCTGGCCATGAGCGCACCGTTGATCACCTCCAGACCCGGCGTCGCCAGGATGGACCGGATCATGGGTGCGATTTCTCCGGGCTTCATATCGTATGACGATTCCAGTACCCAGATGAGTTCCACGAGCACGAGATCGGCAGTGATGAGCCGCACTTTGCCTTCGGACGCTTCACCGAGAAGCGCCTCGACGCGGTCGGCCTTATCAGCGTCATCATCGGTGAGGTACCGGACGAAGAGATTGGTATCAACGAAGCAGGCACTCATTCGCTTTCCCCTTTGACCATCGCGGCGACGGCTGCCTTGGCCCTGGCCCGTTCTTCGATGAAAGAGCCGGAACCTTTCGTCTTCACCGCGCCCCGGAAGGCCTTCAGCGTCCGGAGGGGTTGGATAAGCACTCTTTCGCCTTCCCGGATGAATGCAACCCGGTCGTTGGAGCAGATTCCCATTGCATCCCGGATCGACTTGGGAATCGTTACTTGACCCTTGGCGGTAACCGTTGATAGCATAAATCAAACCTCCTCATTTTTTCTCACCCAAGATAATATGTAAGAAAAGAAGATTTGTCAACTGTTCTCTTGACAGAAAATTCCTTTCTCATTGACAAATTACCGGCCTTGAATCATAATAACGCTACATTTGAACATCGAGGTAATGTCATGCAAAATGCCGCCACGCTTCAGGGAGAGAAATTTATCGAGATCATCAAGAACATCGAACGCCTGACCTCTTCCCAGCAGAAGTTCATTCAGGATATGCTGTCGCAACGCACAAAGGTCCATAAAGCATCGGGAAAGAAGATTCTCCGGAAAAGTTTTGGATTGTGGGCCGATAGGAGCGATATTACCGACAGCCAGCAGTACGTAAGTACCCTTCGAAAAGGATGGCAGGCAAGAGTTGAAAGGATCAAGAACTGATGCCCGCCTCTCTCCTTCTTGACAGCGATATTCTGATCGATCACCTGAGAAAGGAACAAAAAGCTCTTGATTATCTGCAACAGGAAATCGATGCCGGTTCCCTGCTTTTCATTTCGGTCATCAGCCGCACGGAAATATTCTCGGGGGCAAGAAAAGGTGAAGAAGAAACTATCCAGGGCCTCTTTGATTTATTGACGCCGGTTGATGTGGACGTAGCCATCGCCGACCGGGCGGGAGAATATCTGAAAAAATGCTCCAAAAGCCATTCAGTTACTATCGGTGATGCAATTATTGCCGCCACAGCGAGAGAGATGGGAGGCGCCCTCGTCACCCGCAATCTGAAGCACTACCCGATGAAAGATCTCAAGATTATAAAGCCTTATTAGACCTGAACAATGGGGTCAGGTCTTGCCTTGACAGTTATCCATTAACGCCCTTTTCATTTTTCCGCCTACCGCCAAAAGCCTGAGCCCGTCTGTCCCTCATCTCCTGAATAACCCCATACCCGGCGTGGGCACTACGAAAGGTGAAAATAAACGGCAACTTGCCGGTATTTTCATATAAAATCAGAGAAGTGGTGATTTTCCTTATTTGCGCCACGTACAACCGGGGGTGGGGGAAAGTCACATGGGGTTTTGATGTTTTGGTTAAATCGGCAAGGTTGAACCAGCCTCCATAAGTGGGGCTGGCAAGGGATTATGAGAAAGCCAGATAATCGGTGACTGTCTATGATTTACCTCAGTAAATGATCTGAAATCTCGTTCAGTACATTCTCAAATTCCGGAGGTTTGGATGGAATTATCAGCCCTGCGGGCAAATGCTTGTGCTCCCGGCTATCTAATTGCGGTTTATGGCTTGCGTTATCGTATCGAAAGATCAATCCGCCTTCTCTGTTCTGGTAGTGCACCGAATAGGTCAATTTTCCAACGCCGTAGCGAAGATCCAGATATTCCATAACATAGAGAGTAGATTCATCTATGAAATCGATGCGGCCACGAATTATCCCAATCTTCTCCGATCGCAAATCAACACCCAGATCTGATGCCAGGATTAAATCAGCTCGGTTATATTGCGCAATTATGGATCGGATGCGCTCTAAATATTCATGAAGCAACATATTCAATATCCATAAGATTCTTCAAATCTTCGAATATACGTTCTCTTATTTGCAGCTCGCCAGCCCACTGTATGTATCCCAGATCGCCGTTTTTCATGTCCTCAGCCGTATAATTGCGGAGGAAATGATCGGAAGATATATTGTACTCCTTCTCAAATCGTTCGATCTGCCGGTTCGTCTTGGCAAGACCCAGTTCAAGCCTCTTGATTTCAGATGAGATCGCCGCCTGGATGATCACGACGACCTGATCCCGCTTACCTGAGTCAATCTGCAATCTTGTCATGGCTATGCCCCCTGGTGATGTTTTTCAAATTTTCCTGCTGGTTCAGGATTGCTCATTATCTCTGATTTGTTAATAATTACTATTTTCTATTTTAACAATTATTGAGGTAAAGCCTACATGGAAAGTGATTATTGTTCAAGAACAAAGTAAAAAAACCGCGGGGTCAGGTCTTGCCTTGACAGTTATCCATTAACGCTGGTTTCATTCTTCCGCTTCCTGGCAAAAGCCTGAGCCCCTCTGTCCTTCAGCTCCTAAATTACCCCCATGCCCGAAGGCGGGCACAACGAAGGATGGAAATAAACGGCAACTTGCCGGTATTTTCACATAAAAATCAGATAAGCGGTGATTTTCTTTTTTTGCGCCATATACAACCAGGGTTGGGGAAAAGTCACATGGGGTTTTAATGTTTTGGTTAAATCTGCAAGGTTGAACCAGCCAAGAATCTTCCTCTATGAAATCAATTGGTTTTGTTGATGGCGACGCTTTATTGCGTTCAGGAAGCTGTTTTGTAAAATCATCGTAACCCAAAACCTAATATTTTCCACTGCTAATGGGCCTTTTCTAATTATTGACTATATCGGCAGGCGCCGTACTCGGATGAGCCCTTCATCTACACTTATGATGACACCCTTCTCAAGCGCTTCGACATGCATATCCATGATCATATTCAGACATATATTGACGCGATCCGGATGCATGTTCCGAAGGCGGAATATGATTACACCGGGCGATTTGCCACCACTGGCTGCGAGGAGTTCTGCAAAATCAAGATCATGAGTCAATAGAACGCGTCCTTCATTTACAGCTTTTCCCAGGATAACTGAATCGAATGCCCTATGAAGACTTTGATCCTTCAGATGAACGGCGTCATGCGCCAAAGAATTAAGGAAGGAAACCGTCTTAGGGGAAATGCCCATGTCGGCAAGAAATTTCATGCCGTTTTTGTTTCCATTGGATATAGCTCCTCTTCAGCCAGCCATGCAGCGTAATGAAGTGCCTGGCGTATGTCGTCGGGTTCGATATAAGGATAAGTGTCAAGTATCTCCTCTGTGCTCATTCCATCGGCTACCAAGTTCAGGATCAATGACACAGTTACACGCATACCCCGGACGCATGCACGCCCTCCCATGATCTGTGAATCAAAGGTAATTCGATCAAAGCCGATCATAATACAGTCCTCCATTGACTCCGTTTATCTATTAATACCACCGGTCAGCTTATTTGTGAAGAGAAAATCGCGTGAAAGCAGCAAGCATCATAATTCGGCGATTTCCGTGCCCGCAATTCCCTCAAGGCCGTCGCAAAATCGCCTTCCCCTTTGTCAAGCTATTCTTGCGTTATCTGCTTCATACAGTACAGCGCCCTTTTCAATGATATCTTTTAGGAAATAATCGTTCATGGCCAATCTTCGCTGAACCTGATCCGATGTGCGTACGAGGAGATCTATCGGGAAGACCGGAACAGCACCGAGTCAACAAATTCTTTCTTACCTGATGGTCATTTTCTTTCTGCGAGATGCATACAATCAGGGGTTTAAAAAAGTCAAATGTGGTTTTAAAAATCTGTGCCCGTCTGTCCTTCATCTCCTGAATAAAATCAGAGAAGGGGTGATTTTCTTTGTACGTGCCATGTACAACCAGGGTTGGGGAAAAGTCACATGGGGTTGTGATGTTTCGGCTCAATCCGCAAAGACTGAACCAGCACAAGGCCAGCGGCGCGCAGTATTCGGTCGCCCTATGCTATTTGTTGCGATTTTACGGCCAATTTATCTGCCGCTTGGAGCAGGTGCTGGTCTGATGTAACCAGTGTAAAATCGCCTGCTGAGGCAATGGCAAGGTGAAGGGCATCGAGCGTTTTTAGTGACGTGCTGAAAAGGCCGATCCAGCCACGGGCAATCCGCCAGTGTTGAGATTCGAGGGAGATGATTGTAAACAGTCCGCCATCCAGGTGGGACAAGAATTTCGATAAAATACGGTTCCCATCCAATGAGCTAAGTTCTCCCATCCGAACTTTCTTTGCAACTGCAGAGAAAAACTCTACATCTGTCAGATCGCTAACGGCAGGCTTGAACTGATCAGCCAGAAAGGATTGAACTTGTTCACTCGAGGTCTCCGGACAATAATAGGCGACCAAGACGCTCGTGTCGATGTAATACATCAATAGCGTTCCTCTTCACGCCCTTGAATGATCGTTGCGCTGAGACTCTCTCCCTTCACCGAAATCGAATCCCGGAATCCGCGCAAGTCAGGAAGCCGCTTGCACGCATCGCCCACTGGAACGAGCCTGGCAACCCTTTTCCCCCGCCGAATAATCACGACATCTTCTCCCATCTCGGTTCTATCCAAGAGGGAACTGATTTTTGCCCTTGCTTCTTTGACGTTTACCTCCATGATTCCAGTCCTTAACGCTTGATCTTTACTTTGAAGTGTACACGTTTACAATCCACATGTCCACCTGTATTTTATATGTTCTTCCATGATATCACCCCATACATAAAATATTTCTTGCCGGGTGTAACGTTTTCGTCATCTTGAATTCCACGGCCAGCATCCTTAATAACTCTTTGAATATTGTTTCATGTCGCGATAGTAGTTCTCACGTGTACCGATCATGACGAGCTCCAGGTCACCGGCAACCAGAACCATCCGCATGATGTTTGCGACTTTGATGTTTGATGAAGCGTCTAGGGCATGAGAAGCTGAATGATTTCCTTTATATCAGGCAATTCCTTGATGGGATAGATCTTGACAAAGCTCACCTTGCCTTTTTCATCGATGATGATGTTGGCCCGTTCCGAAAATCCCTCCTCGCGGAGTATCCCCAACGATTTTGCCACGGCGCCGTGAGGCCAGAAATCAGCAAGGAGACGGGTATAATGAATCTTCAGGCTTTTTGCCCACGCCGCTTTGGAGGGGACGCTATCAACGCTCAGTCCTACGGCCACGGTATTATATTTTTCAAATATTTTACGGTTTTTCTCAAGATCCTTCATCTGGTTTGCGCAAATCGGCGTCCATGCCAGGGGATGAAAAGAAAGGAGCACCTTTCTGCCTGGATATTCAGAAAGGATAAATTCCTGGCCCTTTTGATCTCTGAGAATAAAATCCTTTGCCTTTTTTCCCACATCTATACCCTTGTTTTCCATAGCTCCAATTCTCCTCCTTGTGCTATAATTATAAATGGGAGGGGTTATTTCCCATTCCTGATATACCCTTTTAATTTATTATCGCATGTCGCGAACAGGAAAGATAGAAAAATTTCTCTGAATTAATACCCTACTTTGAGAGATTTGAAAAGTGGATTTCCCGTCTGCTTTGAACCATTTTTTCTTTTCCAAAGGGGTTAACTTTCATCACAGGAGGATGACATGATTATCGAAAGTAAGGGACAAATCCAAGACGGGCTCTATGCAATCGGCGCCGCAGAATTACCGGGTTATCTGTTGATGGGGCAGCATCCGGTTCTGTTTGACGCTGGAGTGACCTTCATGGGGCCTCTTTATCTCGCCGAACTGAAAAACCATCTGGGAAACGTCAATCGCTTGAGATTCCATCTCCTGACCCATTCTCACTTCGATCATGCCGGGGCATCGCCGTATTTAAAAAGAAATATACCGGATATGCAGATTGGCGCCAGTCCGGCGGCAGCAGAAACCTTCCGGAAACCCAACCCCATCGAACTGATCCGCAGCCTCAGCCGTTCGCTGGAGGAAAAATACCGGGACCTGATTGGCGAAGAAGATGTAACCTTCCAGGGTCTTGAAATCGACCTTGTTCTTGACGAGGGATCAGAGATCGATCTGGGAGGAGGACTGACCTGCAGGGTCATTGCCACCCCCGGGCATACCCGGGACTCGCTCTCTTTCTACATCCCCGCAATTAAGGCCGTCGTCACCGGTGAGGCGGTGGGTGTATTCGACAAGAATTTTACCATCCATCCGGAATTTTCATCGAGCTACAAGGACTATATGAACTCTCTGGACAAGTTGGCGGCATTGGACATTGATATCCTCATGATGAGCCATTTTTTCACCCTTACCGGTAAAGACGCCCGTGAATATATAAAAAACTCCATAGACAAGACGGAGGTCTTCAAGGAGAGGATTGAACGTTATTTGACGGATTCGAATGGGGATCGCAAGTCAGTGGTTCAGAAAATCTTCAAGGAAGATTTTGAAGGGACGGGGGCCATTCTTCAGGATGCTAGGCCCTATCTGATCAATCTGGAGGCAAAGGTGCGTGTAATCGCCGAAGGAAGGTAACCGCAGACAAACCGAAATATCAAACCATCCTCACCCCTGCCCTGCCCTTGAATGGGAGGCAGAACATTACCTTCCGCAAGCGGACCATCAACAATCGCATCATGGTTGCGTACTTAGCCAAGTAGAGATATATTGTCTCCCCCAGTGACGGGGGAGGGTTGGGAAGTTTGCATCTATTTTTTTGAATCAGGATAGTATGGCTTGGTAATACCCCACCAGTTTCTGGCCTTCGATTTATTGACGTCATTCTGATCGATGCTGCGATAGCCAATCCAACTGAATCCCAGGTGACTCCAGTCATTGTATACTGAATCATGTTTGAAAAACTCGGATTCCCTGATCGCCGCCCCGCAACCGCAGAGCATAATGATCAGGCCTGCAATCAGCAGTTTTTTCATTAACAACCTCCTTTTTGTGCCTAGTCGGTGGCCTGTCTTTAACGACAAGCCCCAACACCTCCGGCTATTTACGCTTTTTAAAGAAACCCATTAAAAATTCACTATCTACGGGGGAAAGATCGAACTTGAATACCGCCTGTTCGATAAGCTTCGGAATGGATTGGTCCGGTTTTTCCTCAATACAATGCGAGATCCATTTAATCGCCCTTTGTACATCATCGCTGTCCGGCATGATCGTTGCCATAAAAAAAATACCTCCTTCTTTTAATTATTGTTAATTATTTCTATGCTGCTGACCGAGAACCTCGTAAACGGCCAGATTGCCAATTTGCTGAGGCGCCTCGACAAACTCTATCTTCCTTACATCCACAACGGAACGAATCACCGATTGATAGGTCTTCTCCGTCATTAAAATCGAGTCCGGCAACAATTTCGTTAGTCCTTGAAGCCGAAAAACAATGTTGACGGAATCGCCTATTACGGAATAGTCCATTTTTTTCTCAAAACCGATATTCCCGACCACGGCCTCACCAGTATGAATGCTGATCCCCATTTTTAGGGGCTTGTCGATGAGTTTCTTCGCGAACTCGTTCACTTCCGTCATCGCCGCCTGCATCTCAAGGGCCGCACTGATGGCGTTATCTGCGTCATAGGAAGAGGATACCGGGGCGCCGAATATCGCTAAAAAACCGTCCCCCAGATATTTATCCACGATCCCCCGATATTTGAAAATTATTTCCCCCATGACGCTGAAAAATTTATTCAGCATCGCCACCGTTTTTCTGGGGCCGATGTTCATGGAGAGGGCGGAGAATTCACGTAGATCGATATTGAGCATCGTCAACATACGAATCTCCTCGGTCACGGGTTGATCCATCGTCACGTTGTGAGCAATCCGGTCCACCACTTCTTTCGGAACGAACTTCTGGAACATACCCCGGATACAACGTTCCTGTTCTGCCATGGCTAGCGTCTTCTGATACAATCGGGCATTTTCAAGGGCAATACTCACCGACGTTCCGATTGACTGAAGAAGCTGAAGATCCCCCTCATTGAACTCGTCCTTGAGCTTATTGAGTACTTCAATCACACCCAGCACCCTTCCCTTGGAAATCAGGGGCACACATAGCACTGATTTGGTCGTAAAACCAGTCTTCTCATCCACGAAGGGATAAAAATATTGGGACGTCCGCACGTCCCGAATCAGGATCGGCTCTCCTCTTGTCGCCGCATAACCGGCAACACCTCTCCCCAGTTTCAGTTTCAGGTTCTTCAGCTCATCAAGGTTAAAGTTCTGGTTGGAATTGAATGATTCCTTGAATACGAGTTCATCGCCTTCGAGAAGGAGCAGCGAACCCGCTTCAACATTGATAACTGTCTGGATCATGTGCAGGGTGTGTTTGATGACCTCATCAATATCAAATGTCGAAGCGGCGAGAATACTGCCAATTTGCTTCATAAAAGCCATTTCCTGGTCTTTTTTGTCAACCATGCCGGAAAGACGGTCTCTCTCCAGAGCCATGGACAGGAGACTGGCTACCAGCCCCATCTGTTCTTCTCTTTCCGAAAAAGCACATTCCTGCTGAGAGCCCAGAACTAGAATGCCTGAGGTTTCTCCCTCGCTATGCAAAGGAGACATGCCGACGGACAGCAACTGCTGTCTGTTAAAAAGTTCCTGTTCAACGGGATGGGCATTGTGCCCCGAATAATGATCAATGATCAGCGTATTTCCTTGCTGCATGACCTTTTCAAGTAGGGAACCCTGGCAGGGATAATCCGCGTTTCTTCTCAAGTCAACAGACATGCTGGCGAGATAATCAAAGACATACAGAGTGGAGTGGTGATCCTTCCTGGCCATCATGATGATGGCCAGATCAAAAGGAACAGCGCTGCGCAACTGGAAAAAGAACGCATGGATCATATCGAGATCCATAGTTTTCGCCTCGATCATTTTAAATCCCACGTCCATGACTTTGACAAGCTGTTTCTTTTCTGCATCGGCCTTCATCAGTGCCAGATTGTCGTAGGTGAAAGCGGCATTACTCAACATGGGAGCGAGGATATCGGCATCCTCCAGCGTAAAAGGCTTATCTTCCGCTCTTCTCGACATTGTCAACACGCCAATGATCGCGTTAATTCCTTTCAATGGCATGCAGAGGAATGATTTTGTTCCATACTGATCCCTGTTCATGCGGCCAAAACGGTTATCAGTTTCAATGTCTGTAATCAGGAGGGGGGACTTGTTAATCACGGCAAATTTCGCGATACTGGTGCCAAAATCTATAAGGTCCCCTTTTTTTACTTTATCTCCATGACCAATGCTGGACTGGACAATGAAGTTTTCCCGCCGGGGACGCTCCAGAATCAGCACGGTGCCAATATCGGCGTTGACGATTTTTAAGGCCCTCTCCAAGGTTATGAAAAAGAGATCTTCCGTGTCAAAGGTTACATAACAAAGATCCGATAGTTCCTTCAGGGTGGAAATCTGCGATGCCTTTTCACGCAACTGGCCGAAACTTGACCTTAATTCCCTCTCGAGGGACTGAAATGACATGACGATCCCTTCCAGTTCATTGGCGGCGGCATCCTGCCGGGTTCCCGAAAGACCGGAGGCTGTGGACTCAGATACGTTTTTGGAAACCGTAGCAATAGTGTCAAAGATCTTCCGGATCATTGAGTAACCGAACAGGGAAAAGATGAGAATGGAAATGAAATATATCGGAATATATTCATCGTCAAGGATATCATATTTGATGGCAAAAAAGAAAAATCCGAGCAGGGGAACGAGAAAGAACAGGCTGAATATTATGGTCAGGCGATAGTTGAGACCTTTACTCTCTATCGACATTGATGAAAACCATCTTCGGAAGTTCACGGCCGCTCCTTTCCCACAAAGGGAGAGATATACTCGTCTTTTGTAGACTTACCGGAATATGCTTCGATTTTCAAGTTGATTCCTTCATTATTTTTTACTTTAACAAAGTCCTTGATTTCTGAAGAAACCTGATGTAGTAAGCGCGTTCGTTTTACATAAATCAACAGGACTCCTTGTCCAGGCCCAGTGCCTGGACTTTAGAGCCGAAAGGAGGACAGATGCCAAGAAGATACGAAACCATCTTCATTACCCCCGCCGACATACCTGATGAGGAGCTGCAAGCCTTGATTGAAAGGTACAGCGCCATCATTACCGGACGAAAAGGGATCCTGGTCAAGGTCGAAAAATGGGGCAAGCGGAAATTGGCGTACGAAATCAAGAAGCACTTGCGAGGTTATTACATCTTGCTTGATTTCGCCGGCCAGACAGATGTCGTCAACGAAATTGAAAGAAACTTCAAGATTGACGATAAGATTCTCAAGTACATGACCATCAAGAAGGAGGATGTTGCCGATCTGAAGGTCCTGGAAACGGAAATCAACTTGCCCGCAAAGGAAACCAAGCCCGAGGAAGCTATTGTCCCGCCCGCCAGTTCTGAAGAGGCGGAAACGGAAGAGGAAAAGGACTCCATAGCGCCGGCTGCCGACGAAACATCAGGATAATCAAGGGGAGGTAAAAAACGTGACACCCGTAAGAAGCTCAAGGCCACAAAGGCCCCAGAAGAAATTTTTCCATCGCCGTAAATTCTGCCGATTCTGTACGGATTCCAATCTGAAAATTGATTACAAGGATCCCCACACTTTGAGGGACTTTGTCACCGAACGGGGCAAGATCATGCCGAGGAGAATCACCGGAAATTGTTCTAAACACCAGCGAACTCTGACCCTCGCCGTAAAAAGGGCAAGAACCATCGCGCTGTTGCCTTTTGCAGTATCCGAAGGTTGACCTATAAATACGCCCGACTCTCAACCGGAATGGATGCACCCGCGCGGGGATCCATTCCGGTTAGATCGTAAGAAGGCGGATGTTGCCAGTGGACGCGGGAAGAAGGGGCTTCTTGATTGCTGAGGTTTTCCGGGGTGTTTTCATATCATCCCTCGTATTTCTTACCGTTACCATGGTTCCTTTGCTCAGTACCATGATGCTAATCCTGGCCCCCCTTCCTGTCTGCTTCTTCTTTACAAAACTTGGCAGAATTAAAGGTTCCTTAGTCTTTGTCTTTTCCCTGTCGATTGTGGGGGCGGTGGAATATGCCGTCGCTGCTCAGACGTCCATGACCGTTTTATTTACTCTGGGCGCCTTGGGAATGGTTATGTCTGAAATCATGAAGAGGGGACTGACTATAGGCTGGACGACTTCCCTTGCCGCATTCGCGGGCATTTTTTGCATGGGCGCTATCCTTCTCTACAACAGCATCCACTTAGGAAAGCTTCCCTGGGACCAGATATATGTATATGTATCCAGTATGGTTCAGGAAAATATCAAATTGTATGGACAGCTCGATCTTCCCTCGGAACAGCTTCAGTATATCAAGGAAAATTCCGGCAAAATCGCTCGCATTCTTACCTACACCTTCCCTGCTCTTTCCCTGATCAGCCTGTCCGTGATCAGCCTGGTTAACATCCTTATCTGCAGAACATTGTTCAAGGTTAAGGAACTTTCCTGCCCCGATTATGGCGACCTGTCCCTCTGGAAAGCATCGGATTATCTGGTCTGGGTGTTGATTGTCTCCGGTGCAGGCCTCCTGATTCCCCTTTTATGGATCAAATTTACGGCCCTGAACTTTCTGATCCTGTGTCTATTCACTTATTTTCTCCAAGGGATTGCGATTATTGAATTTTTCTTTAAAAGGAAAAAAGCGCCGTTTTACTTGCGTTTTCTATTTTATTTCCTTATCATGATCCAGCAATACTTGATGTTTTTTGTTGTCGCCGCCGGTCTGTTCGACCTGTGGATCGATTTCAGGAAAACGCCGGCCCCGACAAAAGACCTTAACCCATAGCTTCAGCTAAAACGCAGGAGGACCATCATGAAAGTCATTTTGAAGCAGAATATCGACGACCTCGGCAAGATTGGAGAAATTATCAATGTTTCTGACGGTTTTGCGAGAAATTACTTAATACCTAAGGGATTGGCTGCGGAAGCAAGCAGCAGGACCATCCAGTCCCTGGAACATGAAAAGAAGAAGATTCTCCAGAAGGCGGAAAAGGAAAAACATAATGCCCAGGTCCTCCTGGATAAACTCGCTGGCGTCAACTGCATCATTGCGAGGCGCGTCGGCGAACAGGACAAGCTTTTCGGCTCCGTGAACACCAAGGATATCGAAAGCGCCCTCAAAGAACAGGGTCTGGAAATTGATCGTAAGGACATTGTGATGGACGAACCGCTCAAGGCCTTGGGAGAATTTACAGTTAAAATAAAGCTTACCGCCGGTCTTTCCACCGAGATTAAAGTTCAAGTTGTAAAGGAAGGCTGAATAAATATGAAAGGCGGCAAGGACATTGATTCAGCCCTCCATCGTATCCCGCCCCAGAATCTGGAGGCAGAACAATCCATTCTCGGAGGAATTCTCCTTGACAATCAAGGTATCAATGCCGTCCTGGAGCTCCTATCGGCCCGGGATTTTTACAGTGAGTCCCATCGCCGGATATTTGAGGCGATCCTCAGCCTGTCGGATCGAAGTGACCCCATTGATCTGATCACGCTGAGCAGTATCCTCAAGGACCAGAAGCAACTTGACAGGGTGGGCGGCGCAGCCTATCTGGCCGGATTGGTGGACAATGTTCCCTCGGCGGCCAATATCGCTTACTATGCCAAAATTGTTAAGGAAAAAGCAATTTTGAGAGGGCTGATCAGCACGGCTACAGAGATTCTCACCAAAACTTACGACGCCGGCGCCGATGTGGATACTGTCCTGGACGAAGCCGAACACGCTATCTTTGAAATCTCGGAAAACAAGATCCGTCGTGATTTTTCCCCAATCAAAGAAATCATCAAGGACAGCTTTCGAACCATCGAAGATCTCTATGCCCGCAAGGAACTTGTCACCGGGGTTCCCACGGGCTTTGATAAGGTTGACGATCTTACCTCAGGACTGCAAAACGCCGACCTGATCATTATTGCCGGGCGGCCCAGCATGGGTAAGACGGCCTTTGCCCTTAATATCGCCCAGTATGTCGGCACGCAAAAATCTATCCCCGTATGCCTGTTCTCGCTGGAAATGGCCAAGGAGCAAATTGCCATGCGTATGCTCGCCTCGTTGGCCAAAGTCGATTCCCAAAGGATTCGTAAGGGATTTCTCGGGGAAACGGACTGGCCAAAGCTGACCACAGCGGCAGGCAGCCTTTCCGAGGCTCCCATATTCATCGATGACTCTGCGGGAATTACCGTCCTGGAAATGAAGGCCAAAGCGCGACGCCTTAAAGCGGAACGTGGTCTCGGTCTGGTCATTATCGACTATCTGCAGCTGATGAGGAGTGGAAGCAGGAAAGATTCCCGGGAACAGGAAATCTCGGAAATAAGCCGCTCCCTGAAGGCCCTTGCCAAGGAATTGAATGTCCCCGTAATCGCCCTTTCCCAGCTCAACCGGCAGGTAGAGGTTCGCACCAATCGCCGCCCCCAGATGGCGGATTTGCGGGAATCGGGAGCCATCGAACAGGACGCCGATGTCATCGCCTTCATCTACCGGGATGAAGTTTATAACAAGGCGGAAGACAATCCCGAAAAGGGAATCGCCGAGGTCATCATCGCCAAGCAGCGTAACGGTCCCATCGGAATGGCGAAACTGGCCTTTCTTGAAAAATATACTTCCTTTGAGAATCTTGCCCGGATAGATGATTAATTCAGTTTTCTAAAAGCTGAGGCGTCTCTCCTGAATAAGGGATGGACAGGCGAAGTTTTTTCAAGGCCTGCTTCTCGATCTGCCGCGCCCGCTCCCGGGTGATTTTATATCGGTCGCCGATCTCCTGAAGCGTCAGGGGATTGTCCGCCATCACGCGTTGTTTGATTATAAACTCCTCTTTTTCCGTCAATTTGGCCAAGGCCCCGGCTATGTGTCTCGAGACAATCTCCGTCTCCTCTTTCTTGATAAGGGCCGCTTCCTGGTTTTCACCGTCATAGGTTAGATAGTCGATGTGTGTGGCGCCACTATCATCGTTTATGTAGGCATCCAGAGAAACGTCGCGGTTGGTCATCCGCAAATCCATTTCCTGGATTTCCCCTGATTTTACACCGAGGGACGCTGCGATCTCACCAAATTCGGGATTTTTATGCGAGAGGGCTTCCAGCTTTTTTTTGGCCTGCCCCAATTTGAAAAATAATTTTCGCTGGACCTGGGTTGTACCGATCTTGACCAGACTCCAAGTTTTAATGATATAATTCTGCATGTACGCCCTGATCCACCAGACCGCATAGGAGATGAGGCGATAACCTTTGTAGGGATCGAACTTCTTGACCGCATGCATCAGACCGATGTTCCCTTCCTGGATAAGGTCGGCCAACTTGATCCCATAATTACGATATTCATGGGCAACCTTGACGACAAAACGCAGATTGGATACAACGAGTTTTTCCGCTGCCGCCATATCATTAAACTTCTTCAGACGGACAGCAATGGCGAATTCCTCCTCCGGAGTAAGGAGTGGGAATTGATTGATTTCTGCAATATAGCGATCAAGAGTGCCGGTAAGGGCTGGAAAATCCAAAGAGTCAATCCTCATATTCAAGTAATTACATAAGGTTACGCCTTATAGTCTGCTTTTGGACCCCTGTCAAGTATTTTTTCTCATACCGGTCATACCTTGACATCAATGCTTAAGGTGGTTAATTTACGGCGGAATATAAATAACCATGGGGGCAGGATATGACAACGATTCACAAGACCATTCTTGATTTTGGATGCCGGATCGCACGGGAAGTGGAGGCCCGGGCACTGCTCATGTATGCCGACTCCGCTGCGGAGCTCCCCCTCTGCGAAGACACGCTTCCCGGTTTCGATCTTATTCTCGTGACAAAAGACAACTCTATTCCCGAGAGATTTGAAGGCGCCTGTATCATCCTCAACGTTCCCAACGTCAACCTGACCAGGGTCGGTCAGATCAAAATTGCCATTACCAAGGGAATAGCTATCGGCCTTTTCAAGAAAGGCGATAAGGTCGTGTGTCTTAGTGGTGTTCCCAAGTTCGGGTATGTGGACAGCATCTTTGTCATCGATGTGGGAAGGGAGTTTGAAATCCTAACATCTGAACATCTGGTGAGTCTTACCGAAAAGGTTTATCCGGAAGTCTTTGGGGCTATTCTTAACTTATCGATCGAACTGGCCGCCCAGGGACGGGAAGGACGTAAAGTTGGCACCAGTTTTATTATCGGGGATCATGACAGGGTTCTCCAGCTATCACGGCAGATGATTATCAATCCCTTCATGGGCTATTCAGAAACGGAGCGAAACGTCCTGAACCCGGAATTGAAGGAAACCCTCAAGGAATTCTCCGCCATCGACGGGGCCTTTGTAATCAAGGAAGACGGAACGATTATCACTGCGGGCCGCCATTTGAGCGCCGCCCTGGAAAGCAAGGACTTCCCTCAGGGCCTTGGCAGCCGCCATATCGCCGCTGCGGGAATCACCGGCATTACTAATGCCACGGCCATTGTCCTGTCCGAATCTACTGGTAACGTAAGCATATTCAAGAATGGTAAAATCTTCGTCAGCATTGAAAAACCCGTAGATTAAGGGAGGATGTAAATGAGATTTGATAAAATGACAATCAAGGTCCAGGAGGCGATTCAGGAAGCCCAGACCTTGGCCAATACATACGGGCACCAGATTATCGACGTCGAACATCTGCTGCTGGCCTTGGTTCGCCAGCCGGAGGGTATTGCCGGGGCCATTTTGAAAAAATTGGGCGCCGACCCGCGGGCCGTTGATGAATCTCTGAAAACATATCTTGAGCGGTTACCGAAGGTAGATGGTTCCGGAGCGGGGCAACCTTATCTCAGTCCACGCCTGAACAAGCTAATCGATCAGGCAACAACAGAGGCGGCCCGGCTCAAAGACGAGTACATCAGCGCCGAGCATCTCCTCATCGCCATGTCCGAGGAAAAGGGCAATGAAGCGGTTCGCATCCTGCGCAATGCGGGAATATCAAAAGACAACATTTTTAAAATTCTCGTGGATATTCGGGGAAAGCAACGGGTCACCGACCCCAATCCGGAAGAAAAATATCAGGCCCTCAAACGTTACGCCAAGGATTTTAATGAACTGGCCAGAAAAGGAGCCTTTGATCCTGTGATCGGCAGAGATGACGAGATCCGTCGGATCATGCAGGTCCTCTCCCGGCGGACCAAGAACAACCCCATCCTCATCGGTGAACCCGGCGTCGGAAAGACGGCCATTGTCGAGGGCCTTGCCCAGCGTATTATCAACGGCGATGTACCGGAAAACCTGAAAGACAAGCGCGTCATCGGACTCGATATCGGCGCCCTGATCGCCGGGGCCAAGTATCGGGGGGAATTTGAGGAACGCCTCAAGGCTGTCCTCAAGGAAGTTATTGACGCGGAAGGGGAAATCATTCTTTTTATCGATGAGATCCATACCGTTGTTGGCGCAGGCGCTTCCGAAGGTTCAGTGGACGCATCCAACATGCTCAAGCCTGCTCTTGCCCGGGGAGAACTTCGTTGTGTAGGGGCTACCACCATCAATGAATACCGTAAGTACATTGAAAAGGATTCTGCCCTGGAACGGCGCTTCCAACCGATTATGGTGCTTGAACCTACAGTTGAAGATACCATTGCCATCCTGCGCGGTCTCAAGGAAAGGTACGAGGTACATCACGGTGTTCGGATCAAGGATGCGGCTATTATTGCGGCCGCCACTCTCTCCAACCGTTATATCAGCGATCGCTTTCTCCCGGACAAAGCCGTGGATCTAATTGACGAAGCGGCCTCCCACTTGCGCATAGAGTTGGACAGCATGCCTGCGGAGATCGACGCCATCGACAGGAAAGTCATCCAGCTTGAGATTGAACGCCAGTCCCTGAAAAAGGAAACGGATCCGACTTCCGTGGAAAGGCGCGACAAGATTGACAAAGAATTGGCAGAACTCCGGGAATCCATGGACCAGATGAAAATACACTGGAACAGCGAAAAAGAAGCAATCAAAAAAATCCAAGCGATTAAAAGCCAAATAGAGGCCCTGAAGACGGAGGAGATCAACGCCCAACGGGAAGGCAACCTCGCCCGGGCCGCGGAGATTCGCTACGGCAGGCTCGTTGAACTGAAGAAGGAAATAGAAAACGAACAGACCCGCCTCGAGTCGGCTCAACAGGATAAAAAGATGCTTAAGGAAGAAGTGGATGCGGAGGATGTGGCGGAAGTTGTCGCCAACTGGACCGGTATCCCTGTCTCCAGAATGATGGAAAGTGACGTCCAGAAGTTGATTTATATGGAAGACAGGCTCAAGAAGCGAATAATAGGCCAGGATGAAGGCATCGCGGCCGTATCCAGCGCCTTGCGTCGGGCGCGCGCCGGCCTGCAGGATCCTAATCGTCCCATTGGATCCTTTATCTTCCTGGGACCAACGGGAGTCGGCAAGACGGAACTGGGACGCGCGTTGGCCGAATTCATGTTCGACAACGAACAGGCCATGATCCGCATCGACATGTCCGAATATATGGAAAAACACGCCGTGGCCCGATTGATCGGCGCTCCTCCCGGCTATGTCGGTTACGATGAAGGGGGATTCCTGACTGAGGCAGTAAGAAGACGCCCTTATGCGGTTCTGCTTTTCGACGAGATTGAAAAGGCCCATCCCGATGTATTCAACATCCTCCTCCAGATTCTCGACGACGGACGTCTGACAGATGGTCATGGCCGCACCGTGGATTTCAAGAATACGGTTGTAATCATGACCTCCAATGTCGGCAGCCAGTGGATTCAGGATAGTGATCTCGATGAAGAGGAAAAGCGCCTGCGGACCATGGATACCTTACGAGCGACATTCAAACCGGAGTTCCTAAACCGGATAGACGACATCATTAACTTCCGTGCCCTGACCATTGAGGACATCGAGAAAATCGTCAATATCCAAATCGTCCTTATTCAGAAACGCCTCGAAGAACGGAAGCTGACCCTGGAATTGACAGACCGGGCGAAAGATTATATAGCTCGCACAGGCTACAGCCCCGTTTATGGCGCCAGACCACTGAAGCGGGCACTCCAGAAAATGATTCTCGACCCCTTAGCCATGAAGATCCTGTCCGGGACGTTCGTGGAGGGCGATAAAATTATCGTGGATCTCAACAGCATGGAAGAGCTGCAGTTTTCAAAGAAAGAAAGCAAAAAGAGGAGGTCACCATGAATACCTTAAAGACAACCATTTTATTAGGCGCTTTAACAGGTCTGCTAATGCTTATCGGTGGTTACTTCGGAGGAAGGGGAGGCGTTGCCATTGCCTTTATTTTTGCCATTGTCATGAACTTCGGGGCCTACTGGTTTTCAGATAAAATCATCCTGCGGATGTATAGTGCCCAGGAAGTCACCGAAACCCAGGCCCCGGAACTGTACACCATGGTAAGAGGGCTGGCCATGAGGGCGTCTCTGCCCATGCCCAAAGTCTATATTATTCCCGAAGAAACGCCCAATGCCTTTGCAACTGGCCGGGATGAACACCATGCTGTTGTCGCCGTGACAGAGGGGATTCTGAGAATTCTTAACGCTGATGAACTGGAGGGTGTCCTTGCCCATGAGCTTACCCATATCAAAAACCGCGATATGCTGATCGGTTCCATCGCAGCCACCCTGGCCGGGGCAATTATGATGATGGCCAATATGGCACAGTGGGCCGCCATATTCGGGGGTGTCAGCAGGGATGATGATGAAGGCGGCGGAATCATCGGTCTGATCCTGATGGCCATCCTGGCCCCCCTTGCGGCGTCTTTGATTCAGATGGCCATCTCCCGGTCCAGAGAATATCTGGCTGATGAGGGAGGGGCAAGAATATCCGGCAAACCGTATGGTCTGGCAGGGGCACTTGAAAAGCTTGGAAGGGCATCTCAGGCTATTCCTATGGACGCCAATCCCTCCACTGCACACATGTTTATTGTCAACCCGCTGTCGGGACGCGCACTGATGAACCTGTTTAGCACCCATCCCCCCATCGAGGAAAGAATTTCCAGATTGAGGGGCATGCGACCAGTTTAAAAAGGAGAGGAAAATGGAAGAGGAAAAAATTGAAAAAGGATTTGTAATTCGGGATCGGCGCCACTTCGATGAGACCGGAGAGGTGCGCCAGGAATCGGAATCCACCACCAAGGAAGAAAAGCCCAAGGAAGTTAAACCCGATGAAGCAAAGAATGACGAGCCACCCCCGGAACAGCCCGGGGACGCTGTTGAGCAAGACCTCCCGGAGGAAGATCTGAAAGGGTATCTTCCGGAGGCTAACTTCATGAATTTCATCCTCTCAATGAGTACGACCGCCATGTTTCATTTCGGCGATTTTCCTGACCCGGCATCCGGTAAGGCCGCAAAAAATCTTGCCGCCGCAAAACATACCATCGATACCATTGGCATCCTGAAAGCCAAGACAGAGGGGAATCTGGACGATAATGAAAAAACGCTTATTGACGCAGTGCTTTTTGAGCTCCGCATGCGTTACGTCAAAGAGAGCGCTTAATGCAATAATGAGCCCCATCGTTCGTTTAGCCCCGGCCAAGGTTAACCTCTATCTGAAGGTAATCAGGAAGAGAGAGGACGGTTATCACGACCTTGCCACCCTGATGCAGCGGATCAGTCTCTATGATGAATTGATCTTCAAGCGGGCAAGCAAGGGGGGGGTCGTCCTCCATTGCCCCCATACAAACCTTCCCGAAGACAGTAGCAACATCGTGTACCGGGCAGCCGCCATTTTTCTCCGGAAAGTGCCCTTTCCGTATGGCATCGACATTACCATCAATAAATCCATCCCTGTTGCCGCCGGACTTGGCGGCGGCAGTTCCAACGCTGCAACTACCCTCATGACCCTCAATGAACTTGCAGGACATCCGTTAAGCAGAACGGCCTTGATGGAAATGGGCGCTTCCTTGGGCGCCGATGTGCCCTTTTTCATTCTTGAACAAACCGCCTGGGCTTTTGGCATCGGTGATAGCCTGGAGGCTGTATCCGAGGCGCCACATCTTTTTTTTCTGCTGGTCAATCCTGGTTTCGAACTTTCCACCCGGGATATTTATGAAGGTTTGAATTTAAGATTGACAAAAGAGACAATCCATTATAGCATCCCTCGATTTTTTGAACGCCATGATGTCATCATGGAGCTGCATAACGACTTGGAGAAGGTTTCCATCAATCTTCATCCCGTCTTGGAAGAAATCAAGACGCTTCTCTTAAGTCATGGCGCATCGGGCGCCTTGATGTCAGGCAGCGGTCCTACAGTCTTCGGTGTCTTTGACAGCGAAGAGATGGCCATAAAAACGGAACAATCATTGAAGGGATACGGGACCTGGTCTCTTTTTCGTGCCCACTCCATATAGATATTACCCCCGGCACGATCCTCTCGCTGTTTTTTCGTCATAACAAAGCGTTCTTTTCGGATCACGGACAATAATGGGGCGTCGTCAAGCGGTAAGACACAAGAATTTGGATCTTGCACTCGGAGGTTCGAATCCTCCCGCCCCAGCCAATTTGTACAAGAGCGTGTCAAAAGAGGCCTCTAATGCTTGAAAGAATTCGTATCTTTACGGGAAATGCTACACCTGATTTAGCTGCTAAAATCACCAATAATCTTGGTGTCCCCCTCGGCAAGGCAAATGTTTCATTCTTCAGTGACGGAGAAACACGAGTAGAAATCAATGAAAACGTCCGGGGAATGGATGTCTTTATCATCCAGTCGACCTGTCCGCCGGTAAGTGTCACGCTCATGGAGCTCCTCATCATGATTGATGCCATGAAAAGGGCTTCGGCGTACCGAATTACAGCGGTCATTCCCTATTACGGCTATGCCCGTCAGGACAGGAAAGTCACGCCCAGAGCCCCGATTACAGCCAAACTCGTGGCTGACCTGATCGCCACGGCCGGGGCCAACCGGGTCCTTTCCATGGATCTTCATGCCGGTCAGATTCAAGGTTTTTTCAATATCCCTGTGGATAACCTCTTTGCTACCCCCGTACTTCTCGATTATATCAAGGAAGATTATCGCACCAATACCGTGATCGTTTCTCCCGACACGGGGGGGGTCGTGCGGGCCCGGGCCTTTGCTACCCGCCTGGGCGTAAATCTTGCCATCATCGATAAGCGCCGGGAAGGCCCGAACGAAGCTCAGGTTATGAATATTATCGGTAATGTCGCAGGAAAAAAAGTTGTCGTTCTTGATGATCTCATCGACACAGCCGGTACCGTAGTTCAGGCAGCCAAAGCGCTGAAAGAGGCCGGGGCACTCGACGTATCCGTGTGCTGCACCCATCCGGTGCTCTCCGGACCCGCCATTGAACGTCTCGAAAGCTCAGACATCAAAGAAATTATCGTAACCGACACAATTCCCCTCCACGACGGGGCGAAGGCCTGTAAACGCGTCAAGGTTCTTTCTGTTGCCGGTCTCCTCAGCGAGGCGGTAAGAAGGATTTATTATGATGATTCAGTCAGTTCACTCTTTATTTAGGAGGCATGCATGGAAACCATAGCATTAAGGGCGTCTGCCCGCAAGACATCAGGAAAAGGACCCGCCCGCCGTGCTCGTATGAGCGGACTGATCCCGGCCGTTTTTTACAATCCCAAAGCTGAATCGCTCACATTGACTGTCAGCGCCGCAGATATGAAAAACATCCTCAAGAAAAAGGACGAGAATATTTTTATCAACTTGCAGATCGAGGACGAGGGAAAGTCAACAGACAGGATGTCCATTATCAAAGATATCCAGCTAGATTGCCTTACGGGGCAGATTATTCATATTGATTTTTATGAAATCAACATGGATCACAAATTGACTGTCGATGTTCCCTTGCATTTCGAGGGTGGTCAGGAGGTTGTCAAACAAGGCGGTGAATTGCAGATCATGAAAAGGGAAGTGTCCATCTCCTGCCTGCCTTCGATACTGCCTGATCATATTGCCGTGGACGTCAGCGGGCTGAAGGTCGGCGAGGCATTACGGGTCAGGGATCTGCCCCTTACAGAAGGCATGACTATACTCGAATCAGAAGATGCAATCCTGGCCATGGTCTCCGTAACCAGGGAGGAAACTAAACCGGAAGCTGAAGAAGAAATAGTAAAAGAACCCGAAGCCTTGAAACAGAAGGCTAAGGCTAAAGAATAAGAGGGGAGAAACGAACAATCTGCGGAGTCGCCAGGGATAAAACAGAATGGTCTTGATAGTTGGACTTGGCAATCCCGGCAGGATTTTTGAAAAAGGGCGCCACAACGCAGGTTTCATGGTTGTTGATCGTCTGGCTTTGGATCTTCAGATTTCCGTAGAGCAGAAAAAGTTTAGTGCCCTCTCCGGTAGAGGACAAATTAACGATACTCAGGTCATATTCGTCAAACCGCAGTCATACATGAACCTGAGTGGGGAGTCGGTACGCAGGTTCTTTGACTTTTATAAGATGGAAAGACCCGAAGACGTCATAGTCGTCCATGATGACCTCGACCTTTCTTTCTCCGTCATACGGCTGAAAGCAGGCGGTGGTCATGGAGGGCATAAGGGGCTGTTATCGATCGTTCAACATCTGGGGAGCCCGGACTTTCTGAGAGTGCGCATAGGCATAGGAAAGCCGGACGACAAGGAAATGACCGAGCGACACGTCCTCGAACCCTTCTCCAGAGAGGAGGTGAAACGCTTGACCGGGGTTGTTACTACAGCCGGATTAGCGGTCAGTGAAATAGTTTCATCAGGGATTCAGGCGGCTATGAACAAATATAACGGTAGTACTATAAATAATTTATCTGAGGAGGTTTAATGATGTGTAAGGGTAAACAAAGTGTATTTTCTTTTCTGACAGTCATGGCCATCATGTTGTTTCTGATGGTCCCCATGGCTTTTGCCGGTGAGGCGGATATCAAACTGCCGAGCCTGGCCCAAGTTACGTTTATGGGCGGGGCGCTGAGCGGGATGGTCATCCTGAATCTTGGTCTCATCGTCTGCGCCATCGGCATTGGTTTCGGCTGGATGCAGTACAACCAGACAAAGGCCCTGCCTTCCCATCAGGCGATGCTTGATGTCTCCGCCACCATCTGGGAGACCTGTAAGACCTACGTTCTGCAACAGGGTAAATTTCTCGCCGGCCTGTGGATTCTGATTGCCATCTGTATGGTTTATTATTTCGGCGCCCTGTCCCATATGCCCACGGTCGATGTTATGGTTATTCTCTTCTGCTCGATTATGGGAATTCTTGGTTCCTACGGCGTCGCCTGGTTCGGCATCCGGATCAACACCGTCGCCAACTCCCGGGCTGCCTTCGCGTCCTTGAGCGGTGAACCACTGAATATCGTCAATATCTGTCTTCGCTCCGGTATGAGCGTGGGCCTCCTGCTGGTCAGCATCGAGCTCTTGTTCATGATTCTCATCCTGGCCTACATCCCCACAGAAATGGCCGGTGCCAGCTTTATCGGCTTCGCCATCGGTGAGTCCCTCGGCGCCAGCGCCCTGCGTATCTGCGGTGGTATCTTCACCAAGATCGCCGACATCGGTTCCGACCTCATGAAGATCATCTTCCACCTTCCCGAAGACGATCCCAAAAATCCCGGCGTCATCGCCGACTGTACAGGCGACAACGCCGGTGACAGCGTCGGCCCCACGGCGGACGGTTTCGAGACTTATGGCGTTACAGGCGTTGCCCTGATCGCTTTTCTGGCCCTGGCCCTGGCCGACAATCCCGCCATGGGCGGCAAGCTGATCGTCTGGATCTTCGCCATGCGTATCCTCATGATCCTGACTTCCCTGGCCTCCTACTTTGTGAACGATTCCGTCAGCAAGTCCCTGTTTGCCGGCAAGAAGGAATTTAACTTCGAGCATCCCCTGACCAATCTGGTCTGGATTACCTCCATCGTTTCCATTATCGTGACCTTTGCGGCGAGCTATGTCCTCCTCGCCGAGCTACCGCAAGTAGTTGGCGGCATGGCCCTCTGGCTGGCCCTCTCCATCATCATCAGTTGCGGGACCATCGCCGGGGCCTTGATTCCGGAATTTACGAAGGTATTCACCAGCACCGGCTCCCGTCACTGCGAAGAGTGCGTCAACGCCTCCCGCCAGGGCGGCGCCTCCCTTAACATCCTCTCCGGATTGGTCGCCGGTAACTTCTCCGCCTTCTGGGAAGGCCTGACCATCCTGCTCCTCATGGCAGTCGCCTATCTGGTATCGACGGCGCCTTCCGTCATGGAAATCATGCCGGCGGCCTTCAAGTTCGCCGCCCCGGTCTTCGCCTTCGGTCTCGTCGCCTTTGGTTTCCTCGGTATGGGTCCGGTGACCATCGCCGTCGACAGTTTCGGTCCCGTATCGGATAATGCCCAGTCCATTTATGAACTGTCCATGATCGAATCCCGGGCGGATGCCAAGGAAGTCGTAAAGAAGCACTACGGCATCGACCCGGATTTCGCCGCAGCCAAGCATTGTCTCGAATCAGCAGACGGCGCGGGCAATACCTTTAAAGCCACTGCCAAACCGGTCCTCATCGGCACCGCCGTCGTCGGCGCCACGACCATGGTCTTCGGGATCATTATCCTCCTGGAGAAGATGTTCGGAAATGTTATCGCAAAACTCAGTCTCGTCCAGCCTGAGGTCATCCTCGGCCTCCTCATGGGCGGCTGCGTGATCTACTGGTTCACCGGCGCCTCGATCCAGGCCGTTGTGACTGGCTCCTACCGGGCCGTCGTTTACATCAAGGAAAATATCGATCTCAGCAAGGCGGAAGCATCCATAGAAGACAGCAAGGAAGTCGTCAAGATCTGTACAGTTTACGCCCAGAAGGGGATGATCAACATCTTCATCGTCGTCTTCTTCATGGCCCTGTCCCTGGCCTTTGTTGACCCCTACTTCTTCATCGGCTACCTCGTCGGGATCGCCTTCTTCGGTCTCTTCCAGGCTATCTTCATGGCCAATGCCGGCGGTTGCTGGGATAACGCCAAGAAGATCGTCGAAGTCGATCTGAAGCAGAAGAACACCCCCCTCCACGAGGCCTCCGTAGTCGGCGACACTGTCGGCGACCCCTACAAGGACACCTCATCGGTTTCCATGAACCCCATCATCAAGTTCACGACCCTGTTCGGTCTTCTCGCTACGGAAATCGCCGTGACGATGACAAATCATGGTCTGAAGATCGGTCTGGCCGCAGTATTCTTTGTGATTGCCTTGATCTTCGTCTATCGTTCCTTCTACGGCATGAGAATTTCCGCCGAGAAGTTAGGCTAAAACCTTCCTGAATTAATCAGGAAATAACAATTCAAAGGCGCCTCCTTAACGGGAGGCGCCTTTTTTGCCACTTAGCCTTTTTCCACCAGGAAAGCGCAGCGGGTAGACTCTTGCCGTGCATCTTGCACATGGGCCGTGTCCGCGATCAGGTTAGCCTCCACCTGTTTCAACATCTCTTCATAGATGCGTCAGTCCAGCTTGAACAAAGCATCACCTCGTTTCAGATCCTGACTCTCTTTGAAATAGGCTTGGGTAGTCTGCCCCGTGATCTGGGTTTTTACCGAGATGGTCTGATAGGGCTCGACAGCGCTGATCGCCTCGGCCTGTATGGGGAATAGTTTTCTGGATAGCTGCAGCCACGGTGACCGGAACGGGATGTTTTGCAGGGGGTTATTTTGGCGATAAGCAGGCAAAAAGGAAGATCAAAAGCGCGACCACCAAGATCAGTCCTCTCATAACAGAAGTTCTAGGTAGCGTAGATCTCCACCCCGCTATTTCTATCAAGGCCTTCTTTTTGGCTGCTTATCAACCTTGTTTTTTGATTTTTGTTTCTCTTTTTCGGCGTTCTGTTTCTGACCCTTTTCCTTGTCTTTCTTGCCGCCTTTGTCTCCCATTATGTCTCTCCTCTTTTTTATTTTCCAAAGCATCTTTTTCTGTCAGCGTGGTTTCTGATGTAGCCATAGTACACTCATCATTGTCGATTGCAACCTTGCATACTTTTCAAAAACAGTCAATTACCGCTTTCATAACAATTTTTCCCATAGATCCTGTCAGGGCAACCGGCCTTCCTGCCTTAGTTTCGACAATACCTGTTGGATGGCGGGCATAGCAGCAAGGGCGGCCTTCTCCCCTTCCATTATGGCCTCATGCCGTCTGGACAAATCCGCCCCGCTTATAAACCCTACATTGGGCCGAATCACTATATCAGCCTTACTTAAATGACTTACCGCAATACGATTATGCATGATGTCGATAGCTTTGAGAATTGTATCTATGGTGCCCTGCGGCGCCGTCGGGCTCACGCCACCGGAGATATCCACGGCGATGATCACATCCGCTCCAATTCTCTTCGCCGCTTCCACGGCTACGGGAGCCACGACGCCACCATCAACATAGACTGCATTCCCGAACTTGGGCGGCTGAAATACCCCCGGGACGGAGCAGCTCGCACGCACGGCCATCCCGGCGTTACCCTGACCGAAAACAGTCTCCTCGCCCGTCTGGATATTCGTTGCCACAGCATGGAAGGGAATCCGGAACTTTTCAATGGGGGCGCCTCGGACCGCTTTGTTGACGTATTGTTGGAGCTTCTCCCCTTTCAGAAATCCATTATCGGGCAGTGTCAGATCGACAATATCATCCTTGTCGAGGACCATGGCGATACTCTGGAGCTGATAGGCCGTGTATCCATATGCGTAGAGGCTGCCGACAAAGCTCCCGGCGCTGGTGCCGACGATCATGTGAATGGGAACCTTCTGGGCTTCAAGAACCTTCAGGACGCCAATGTGGGCAAACCCCTTGGCAGCACCGGCGCCCAGGACAACGGCGATTTTCACCGGTTGCAACGGAGGGGGAATGGCCTTCGGCAGGCAGCCGGCAACAAGCATGGTCAGGCAAAGGATGGCCGTCCAGCGAATTATATGGTATTGTGGAAGCATTATTTTCATCAATAAAGCAGTTGTCCGCATATTCTTTATATCCCTTTTCCTTAGAATAATTACCTTGCATGTTGAACAAATCTTGTTCAGGCTGCCGGTGTTTTCAACTCTCTTCTCCTCGTTAGCCTCGTATTCAAATTGTCTATGTAGACATAAAAGACCGGCGTAATGTACATGGTCAAAAATTGTGAAAAGAAGAGCCCCCCGACTACGGCCACCCCCAGTGGTTGCCGCGACTCGCCGCCGGCTCCAATGCCGAGGGCGATGGGGAGGGTCCCGAAAAGGGCTGCCATCGTTGTCATCATAATGGGTCGAAAACGGACGAGACAAGCATCGAGAATGGCTTCTTCCGCAGGTTTATTTTCATTGCGCTCCGCTTCCAGAGCAAAGTCGATCATCATGATGCCGTTCTTCTTGACAAGGCCGACCAGTAGGATAATACCAACGAAGGCATAAAGGTCAAGCTCCATCCTAAAGATCCTCAGCGCCACGAGGGCACCGAAACCAGCCAGGGGCAAAGCGGACAGAATTGTAATCGGATGGAGATAGCTCTCGTAAAGTATTCCCAGGACAATATAGATCACAACGATGGTGACAAATAGGAGGAACCCCAATTTGGCAAAAGACGTTTCAAAGGCCTGCGCCGCCCCTTCAAAACTGCCGGAGATGCTGGTCGGGAGAACCTTATCCGCCAATTTTCTGATCTGTTCCGTGGCCGGGCCGATGGAATAGCCGGGTAGCAGATTGAAGGAAATGGTCGCAGCAGGACGCTGACCCTGGTGGTTTACCGACAGTGGTCCCAGGGTCTTTTTTATCGTGGCAACGGTGTTCAGGGGCACGAGTTTCCCCCGGTCGGATTTGATAAAGAGCAATTCCAGGATGTCGGGATAGGCGCTGAAAGATTCATCCAGCTCCAGATCAACGTCGTACTGGGTCGTCGCCGCGTAGATCGTGCTCACCCTACCGCCACTGAAGGCGTAAGTAAGGGCATTTTCGATCTGCTGGGCTGTCAGTCCCAACGCGGAGGCCTTATCCCGGTCAATGTTGATCTCCATTTTCAGGCTTCGGAAACTCAAATCACTGCTCACATCGGTTAGCCCCGGAATGGTCCTTACCCGTTGTTCGAAATCCTTGCCATACACATAAAGATTATCCAGATCTTCACTCTTCAGGGTATAACTATACAAGGCGTTTGACTCCTTCCCGCCAATCTCTATGGGGGGGGGATTCATGGGAAAGACCATCAGTCCGGGGATGACATTTACCTTGGGACGCAGTTCGTTGATGATCTGATCAATGGAACGCTTGCGTTTCTTGCTGTCCACAGAGCGGGCAAAGATAAAACCCTTGTTGTTGTTGGGAACCGCTGCCACGGAAATGATGGCGTCCACATCGGGATCATCGATGACGATCTTGTTGAGGACGTCCTGATGGGCAGCCATATCGGCATAGGAGACCGTATCGGAGGCCATGACGAAACAGATGAAGAAGTTCCGGTCTTCACTGGGGATGAAGCCTCCGGGGGATATTTTATAGACCCATACTGCTCCCGCCATGATTATGATGGTAAAGATCAGAGCTATCAAGCGGTATTGCAATACCTTGCGGAGGCTCTTTTCATAGAAGGCCAGCATAGCGTTGAAGACCCGTTCGGAGTATTCATACAATCTGCCATGTTTGCCGGCAGCACGATTCATCAGAAAACGACTGGCCATCATCGGTGTCAGGGTAAGGGAGACGAACCCGGAAATAAGGATGGCCGCGGCGATGCTCACGGAAAACTCCCGCAGAATCCGGCCCACGATACCGCCCATGAAGAGGACGGGGATAAAGACGACGACGAGGGAAATCGTCATGGATAGGATAGTAAAGCCGATCTCCTGAGAGCCGCGGATGGAAGCCGTCATGGCATCCTCGCCCATCTCCATGCGGCGGATGATGTTTTCCAGCATGACGATGGCGTCGTCCACGACAAAACCGACGGACAGCACGAGGGCCATCAGGGAGAGGTTGTTGAGGCTGTAGCCGCAGAGGTACATGACGGCGAAGGTGGCAACCAGGGACAGGGGGACGGCGATACTGGTGATGATTGTCGGCCTGAATGAGCGCAAAAAGAGGAAGATGACAATTACGACCAGGACAACAGTCAATAATAGGGTAAACTGGACGTCCTTGATAGAACTTCTGATAAAGTCTGTCTGATCAAAGAGGAGACGAACCTCAATACCCTGGGGAATCTCCCCCTGCAGTTTAGGCATAATTTTCTTGACCTGCCGGGCCACGTCCACGGCATTGGCTCCCGGCTGCTTCCTGATGGCAAAGACAACTGTCTTCTGGGACATCTCGTCGTTTACATACCAGACCGTCGCCCGCTTGCTGTCCACACTATCAATACTTTTCCCCACATCCTGAACGCGGACCGGATAGCCTTTCTGATAGGCGATAATCAACGAATTATAGTCTTCGGCCTTTTTCAGTTGTCCCTGGGGATCGAGGGTGTAGGACTGATAAGGACCGTCCAGGCTGCCGCCGGGAATGTTGACGTTGGCCGCAGACAGTGCGGAGGCTACTTCATTGATTCCGATACCTTTGGTAGTAAGGCTGTGGGGATTGACCTGGATCCGGACGGCGTATTTCTTTCCGTATTTGATTACCTCGGAAACGCCCTGGATCGTAGAGAGGTTTGGAGCAATAACGGAATCGACGTAGTTATAAGTCGTCGTATCCTTGACCGTCTCCCCGATCATGGCGTAGTACATGATCGGCCACTCAGCCGGATTGACCTTCTGGTAGGTGGGGGGCGCCGGCATCGTCGGCAGGACCCCCATCGACGCCGAGATCATGGAATTCACATCCTGTGCCGCCGCGTCGATATTGCGGTCCAGAGAAAATTGCATGGTAATGGATGTGGAACCCTGGGTGTTCGTGGAGGTCATGGATTCGAGACCCTGGATTGTGGAAAATTTCTTCTCCAGGGGGGTGGCAACAGTAGCGGCCATAACCTCCGGGCTGGCCCCGGGCAGGTTAGCGGAAACCTGGATCGTCGGATAGTCCATCTGGGGTAAGTCGTTAACGGGAAGATTGCGATAGCCGATGATCCCAAAAAACAGGATGCTGATCATGACCAGGCTGGTCATGATGGGCCGACGGATCCAGAGAGCGGAGATGTTCACTTGCCACTTCCCCCTGGTGCCGGTTTAGCATTGTTGTTTCCCTGGGTGGCCCCGAGGTTCTCCTTGATCTCCACTTTACCTCCCGGCCGCACCTTGAGGTGACCATCGGTAATTACGGTTTCTCCGGCAGACAAACCCTTGGCAATCACGGCCTCCTCGCCTATGGTACGATCAACGACGATAGGTCTGATATCTGCGGTCATATCCGGCTTGACGACAAAAACGAATTGCCCCTTATCGCCCTGCTGAACAGCCCGAAGGGGCGCTACGACGGCGCCTGGTTGCATCGTTAGATGGACTGAAACATTCACAAACTGTCCTGGCCAGAGGAATTTATCTACATTGGCAAACTCCGCCTTCAACGTGATCATGCCCGTACTGGTATCGATGGTATTATCAATAAAGACGAGCTGGCCGGCGGGAATCTCGCCGGTGAAGTTTTTCGTCGGACTGACCTTTACCTTAACCGATCCGCTCTTGACGTACTTGTGAATGTCCGCCAGATGCCTTTCGGCAACGGAAAACCGCACATAGACGGGAGTGATCTGATTGAGGGTGGTAAGCGAGGTTTCATTGATCCGGACAATGGTTCCGAGGTGGACGCCATAGGTGCTCGTACGGCCGTCGAAAGGGGCGGTGATGGAACAATAGGCCAGACTTAACCTCGCGTCTTCCACTTCTGCCCGATCTGATTTGACATTGGCGTTGTATAAGGCGGCTTCGGTGAGGTATTTATCCGCTTCCGATTTAGACACCGCACCTTTTCCCAAAAGAAAGGCATAACGTTTCGCCTCCTCATCGTTGAACTTTAGTTGAGCGATATCTTTTGCCAATTTGGCCTCCGCCTGATGGAGCTTCTCCCGGTAGGCCGCGGAATCGATCGTAAAGAGGAGCTGGCCCCGGCGGACATCCTGACCTTCCCGAAAATGTATTTGGAGAAGTTGTCCGTTGACACGGGAATATATATTGATGGACTTTTGAGCCTCCACAGTACCAATAGCGGGAATCGCCAGGGGCATCTCTTTCTGCACCGTCTTGGCGGCAAGGACGGTCGCGGGTGGAAATCCTGGCGGCGGCGCCTCTTTGCCACATCCGGTAACGCCAATAATCAGAACCGCCAACATAATGAGAGACAAGGGATAACGAATCCACAAGAGGCCCGCCGATTTTCCAGTCCTTTCAAGACCAGGATTGCTGATTAGATGAATGGTCAAATAATTCAAAATGTTATCTCCAGTTCGTCTGTTTTCCTTATTCTCTAATGAAGCCCATACCCACCCTGACCAACCCCTTGAAGAGGAGTGAAATATTTCACCTATTGCCTTCTTTCTATTACCTGCCTCCCATCGCTTTTTCGAGATTGGCTTTTGCGGTAACATAATCGTACAGAGAAGTGATGTGCGTCTGTTTGGCTTGGCTGTAATTGACGGTGGCAATCGTTACTTCCAGGGTCGTCCCCAGACCCATCTGATAACGGAGGTCAGCCAATTCCATATTCTCCGTTGCCTGCCTGACCTGAACCTTGGCGTTGGCGATGGATTCCTCGGCCTTCTTAAGGTTAAGGAGGGCCGTCTTGACTTCCTGGGTGATCTGGAGTTTGAGGATGGCAATTTTGGCTTCTGTAACCCTCATATTCGCCAAGGCTTTCTGCACCGCCTGCTGGGTTGAAAACCCCTGGAAGAGATTCCATGACAGGCTTACTCCTGCCGTCCATCCCTGGGCCACGGGCGTTTGACTGCCAGCAAATTCATAGCCGGCGTTGGCGTCAAAGGAAGGGAAATAGTCCTTTTTTGCCAGGGACACCGATTTTTCCGCCGAGGCCTTCTGCACAAGGAGGGATTGCAGATCCTGACGGTTTTTATTTGCCCGCTCTACAGCGTCCTGCTCCGTAATTTTATAACTTTCAAGGGTCTTGATCTCTTTAACAGTGTAAGACGCGGGACCGTCATAACCCATCGCGGTGTTCAGGGAAACCCAGGCCTTGCTCAATTCGTTTTCACCCTCGATGAGCTTGAGATCGGCATTGCTTAGATAGACCTCAACGTTGGTCACGTCGTATTTCGGCTTCTTTCCGGCTTCAAAGAACAGTTTGGCCTGCTCCAACTGTTTGCGGTACTGATCCCTGACGTCAATATAGACATCCCGGGAATATTTTGACTTAAGGACGAGATAATAGGCGTTCTTGACACTATTGACCACCGTGGTGATCTGATTTTCCACATCCTTCCGTGATGAATCGAGGTTGAGACTTGCCACATCGACGCCGTCTTCCCGTTTCCCGAAATCATATATTTTCTGGGTAAGGTTAAGGGTATTATCGCCATACTTGTATCCATAAGCCGTATTAATGGGAGGATAGGGGTCGCCCGTCTGCTTGACGGCATTGTAGCTGGTAAAGGATGAATAGGCATCCAATTTGGGGTAATATCCTGATTTTGCCTGCCCCAATTGGGCCTCATTAGCCTGGGTGGTATAGAGATACTGCATTATTACCGGTTGATTCTTGACGGCGATTTCCAGACATCGTTCCAGTGAAAGTTCCTCCCCTTCCCGGATCAGGGGTTCTGCCGCTGGCGCCTCGCCAAAAGAGATGATCAAGGCGGCGCAGAGAATCAACATTGTCAAGTATCTTTTCAACTGAAAAAACAACTTTCTCCCTCCCCTGCAAGGAGAGGGTTGGGGTAGGATGGGTTTGATCTTGATTTTCTTCTCCCTTTGTGACGGCTGCCCGCAATGCCGGTACTATTACAGGCCCTCCCAAAAAAGATGAAATAGCTATCACATCGAGTATCCATTTGTCAAAAAAAGTACCCTTTCGTAGGGCGCGGAGGGGGTGTTAATCGTCGATCGTTCCTTTCCCCATTTCACCGCCGTCAAGACCGTCACAGGGCATTGCTCCGTTCTTACGCTCCCGGTCCTGCTGTTCGGCAGAAAGAATAATCCTGTCGTTCAACTCCGGTGCGATGGCCTTGAAACCGAGATTGCTTTCAATCATCCGCGCCATATTAATCGTATTTTCCTTGTCTCCATGAACGACAAAAATCTCCTTTGTCTTCCCGAAACCGGCCAGCCAGTTCAATACCTGGCAAGCATCGGCATGGTTGGAGAAGAGGTCAAACTGCATTATTCTCATTTTTACATCCTTTTCGACAGGGCCGGTGCTTAGAGCACCTTCCCCTTCCCTCCGGACGGGAATCCTGACCCGCGGCTCCCCGGAAAGGAGCTGTGAGCCTAGAGAACCCGGGGCCTGCCAGCCGACAATAGCGAGGAGATTTTGAGGGTTCTCGATCATCTTTTCAAGATGCTGCGGGGCGTTGCCATGATCCATCATTCCGCTCGAAGTTAGATAAATCGCCGGCTTTCCCAAGTCTTGCGCCCGGAGGGACTCCGCCCCGGAAACGTCTTGTAGGCCCGGGAAAAGGAAGAGATCCTGACCGCCATCCTTAAGCTTACGTACTTCTGGACGGAAATATCCGCTGTATCGTCCATAAACCCTCGTTATTTTCCTTCCCATGCCGCTGTCGGCGTAAACGGGTGTCTCCTCAGTAATAATTCCTTCCCGCTTCAATCTGCCCAGCATGAACAGGACCTTCTGGGTACGATCAAGGGTAAAGGCCGGGATCAAAACGCTTCCTCCGGCTTCCAAGGTCTTGCGTATCTCCGTTCTGAACTGAGTCGTTTTGCTCCCGGTCCGCTGTGTCGTTCCGTAAGTCGCCTCAACAATGACAAAATCTCCTTCCCTGATATCAAAGGGCGCCTTGAGCAGCGGTATGGATGTATTTCCCATATCACCGGTAAACACGATTTTTATGGATTTTTCGCCGTCTTTGCACCAGATTTCGATCATGGCCGAACCGAGTATATGGCCGGCATTCCGAAAGCGGACGGCGATGTCCGGCGCTAGATCAATTTTGTGATCATAGGAGAGGGACGTGAAGTTTTTCATCATCGCCGAAATATCCTGAGAACCGAACAGGGCAGCCGTTTCCCCGCCCGTATAATCAAGACTGGCGCCCATAATCAAGCGGGTGAGGGCTTTTGTGGCCCCAATACCAACCACCTTGCCTCGAAAACCATTTTTATACAAAAGAGGTATTCTGCCCATATGATCGCTATGGGCATGGGTCAGGAGCACGTAATTTATGGTTGAGGGATCGAAGGGTAATATATTGTTACGGAAACGATCCTCATGGCTCACAAATAAACCGAAATCAATGAGGACTCTGTATTTCCCCGACTCCAGAAGATAGGCGCTGCCGCCGACTGTCCTGGCGGCGCCGAGGAATTGAAGGGAGGTCGTCGCCTGCGCCCAGGAAGGCAAGGCCAAAAACAGAAAGATAATGGTTGCCGATAACACTTGCCACCATTGGATATCCGCAGGTTCTCGCTTCTGGAACCGATCATGCATTTCATGTCTAGGCATGGAATCTTTAAATCACAGCCGGAAAAACAATGCAAAAGAATAATGTGGTCAGGCAATTGCATCATTTCCTTGACACATCAGACGTCTGCGGCTTATAGATTTAGGCAATGGACATCTCATCGAATAATATTGAAAATGCCAACCTCCCACTGCGAAGCAACAAATCCCCAGGCGAAATGGCAGATCTCTTTCAGACAATGACGGAAAAATCCGTAGCCGGCATCTATGTGGTTCAGGAGGGCAAATTCGTTTTTGTCAACGCGAACGCCGCCTACTACGCCGGCTATACGAGGGAGGAACTCGTCGGGAAAAAATCGGATATTCTCGTGCCTCCCGAGGATCGGGAAACGGTCAAAAAAAACGCCCGCATGATGCTCCAGGGCGAACGGATATCCCCCCATGAATTTCAGATCATCGCCAAAGACGGCCAGAGGCGCTGGATCATGGAGACGGTAGCCTCAATCTCATACGAAGGCAAACCTGCTATTCTGGGCAATTCCATGGATATTTCCGATCGCAAGCAGGCAGAAGAAAGAATCAAAGAGTCGGAAAACTGGTACCGAACGGTCTTCGAAACCACGGGAGCGGCAACGATGGTCCTTGAGAAAGACACCACCATCTCCTTTGTAAACAATGAATTTGTAAAACAATTCGGCTATACCAAGGAAGAAATCGAAAACCGGAAAAGTTGGACGGAATTTACCTATCCCGATGATGTAGAGGCCATGATGACCTATCACTACCTTAGACGCATTAACCCCCATATTCCCCCAAAGAATTATGAATTCCGCTGGTACAATAAGAAAGGCGATCTGCGGAATATATATTTGACCGTGGATCTGATTCCGGGAACCACCAAGAGCATTGCCTCGTTTCTCGACATCACCGACTACAAGGAAGCCGAGGCGGCCCTTAAAAAGCGTGGTGAAGAACTGGAAGCAAAAACCCACGAACTGGAGGAATTGAACGCAGCCTTGAGGGTCTTGCTTAAAAAGCGGGAGGAGGATAAAAAAGAATTGGCCGTGGATGTCCTGTCCAATGTGAAGAAACTCGTCATCCCTTACGTGGATAAGCTAAAAAAACAGATAGAGGACCCTCATTTGCGGGCGGACTTAAAGGTTCTCGAATCTAACCTGAGAGACATTGTGTCACCCTTCTCCCGTACCCTTTCTTCCCGGCACATGAATCTGACGCCCCGGGAAATCCAGGTGGCCAATCTAATTAAGGAAGGAAAATCAAGCAAGGAGATTGCCGACTTTTTCAACATCTCCCCAAGCGCTGTCAACATCTGCCGCCATCGCATTCGTCTGAAACTCGGTCTGAATAAGCAGAAAACCAATCTTCAGTCTTATCTCTCATCTTTTTCTTAAATTACATTTATTGTAATATTACTGTTAATATCTTTTGATATTGATTATTTTGACTTTCCGAAATAAGCATACAGCCTCGTTACGACTTCTTGTCTTTGATCTCTATGTTTGGAGATTGTTTTGTTAAAAGAATTGTCACAATCTTTCGCAGTACCTACCAAAGGGGCCGGGGAACGCCAACCCGGTCCCGCCTTCTCCCCGTCGGGTTCAAAGCACTCAGTAGATGACGCTTTATACATTTAGGTACGAAAGTCTTACACAAAATTTAACAGGGAGGGAATTTCATGAGTTTACAAGAGGATTACAAGAAGAAGCTGGTAACGGCAGCGCAGGCGGTGGGTCTTGTCAAATCGGGAAACTGGGTGGAATATGGATCCTTCACCGGCATGGTGCGGGCCTGCGACAAGGCCCTGGCGCAACGTAAGGAAGAACTCCGGGACGTAAAGGTTCGTAGTTGCGTTACCGCTTATCTGCCCGAAGTCCTCGTTGCTGATCCCAAGGGAGAGTCCTTCACCTGGGTGAGTTGGCATTTCTCCGGGGCGGACCGGAAGTTTGCCGACAAGGGAGTCCCGGCCTACTATACGCCCATAAAATATTCGGAAGTTCCCCGCATAGTTAGGGAAGAAATAGATGATATAGATTTCTTCATGCTCCAGGTTGCCCCCATGGACAAGCACGGCTTCTTCAATTTCGGCCCCCAGTGCTCCCATTCCAAGGCCCTGTGCGAGCGAGCCAAAACGGTCATCGTGGAGGTCAATGAAAAGATGCCCCGCTGCCTGGGGGGGTATGAAGAGGCCATTCATATCAGCGAGGTCGATTATATCGTCGAGGGGGAAAATCCGCCCCTGACGCAGCTCCCATCGGCGCCGCCTTCGGATGTGGACAAGAAAGTGGCCGAGTTGATAGTCGAGGACATGATCGACGGCAGTTGCATCCAGCTCGGCATCGGCGGCATGCCCAACGCCGTCGGGATGCTCATCGCCGCATCGGGCCTGAGGGACCTCGGCTGTCACACAGAGATGCTCGTGGACGCCTACGTGCACATGTTCGAATCTGGCAAGCTGACGGGTGCGAAAAAGGCTATCGACCCCTACAAGATCGTCTATACCTTCGCCCTGGGAACACAGATCCTTTATGACTTCCTTGACGACAACCCCCGCTGCGCGACCTATCCCGTCAATTACACCAACAAGCCGGCCATCGCCGCCCTCAATAACAATCTGATAACTATTAACAATGCCATCGAGGTGGACCTCTATGGCCAGATCTGCTCGGAATCCTCAGGTTTCCGCCAGATCACCGGTACGGGAGGACAACTTGACTATGTCCTGGCGGGCTATGAGTCGAAAGGAGGAAAATCTTTTGTCTGCCTGCCCTCCAGCTATAAGGATAAGGAAGGCAAGGTTAAATCGCGGATCGTTCCCTTCCTGCCCCCAGGGGGCATCGTCACCGCCACCAGGACAATCGCCCACATCTTCGTCACCGAACACGGAAAGTTCAATGTAAAGGGAAGGAACACCTGGCAACGGGCCGAAGGACTTATCAACATTTCCCATCCCGATACGCGGGATGAACTGATCAAGTCTGCTGAGGCACAGGGCATCTGGAGGAAATCAAATAAGCGGGACTGATTAGCCTTTTTGACTAGTAAACATTTAAAAGGGGTTGCGATTTTAACTTCGTAACCCCTTTCTTTTTTTTAGCAGCCTAATGATCAGGCCCTGAAGAGTACATCGATCCTAACGCTTTTTCCATTATTCTGGTTTTGCAAATTTCTCTCAAAATCTTCCCGGGATATCTCCATTTTCATCTTCCAGGAACCAATGCGGATGTTTTCGGCTCCATTGCCCTTCACCCTGATGATTTCCGCATAAGCCCCCACCCGATTGCAGTCACAATAGCAGGTCAGGTAGGGCCAGATCCCCTGAACATTCTTTTGATAGCAGTCTGGGCAGAAGCCCAGGCTTAGTGAGAGATCGGGGCAGGTTATCTCGATAGCATCGTCCATTTATTAAAATCCATTTATAGTCGTCTATCAGTGTTTGTTGTATTTGAACAGGACGTTGGCCCCGACCACGATTAGCAGCACCGGCATCAGATATTTCCCCATGGCATAGATTTGCATACCAAAGACCTCGGTCAGGAGAAAGACCACACCGACGGCAAGAATGATCCACCCTCCCAGGTCCTTGAAGCGCTGGATCAACGTGCCCACGGCAATAACAATCAAGAGCACCGGCCAGCTCCGGCTGAAGGACCAGATTTGGGTGTTCCCCAGAATAACGAGCACCCCGAGGGTGATCAGGACCATACCGCCGGTAATAACGTGCATCTTTTCCTTTTTTTCCATGCCGTTCAATCCTCCCTGTCAAAAAAGTACGTTTTTATTTGTCATCCCCTTTCAGAAAATGCCGGAAGAAATCAATTGGAATGGGAAAGACGATGGTCGAATTGTTTTCCGCCGCAATCTGATTCAGGGTCTGCAAATATCTCAACTGCAAAGAGATGGGCTCCTTGGTCATGACCATTGCTGCCTCCAAAAGTTTCTCCGCCGCCTGATATTCTCCTTCGGCAGCGATAACTTTGGCCCTTCTCTCCCGTTCCGCTTCAGCCTGTTTGGCGATGGCCCGTTTCATCTCTTCAGGCAGATCGATTTGCTTGACTTCCACCAACGACACCTTGATGCCCCAGGGATCGGTGCTGCGATCAAGAATTTCCTGAAGATGCATATTGATTTTTTCTCTTTGTGATAAAATCTCATCTAGCTCCACCTGCCCGCAAACGCTCCTCAGGGTTGTCTGGGCAAGCTGCGACGTGGCGTAGAGATAGTTTTCCACGTCAGTGACTGCTGCATTTGCGTCGATAACCCGGAAATAGACAACGGCATTAACTTTAATCGAAACATTATCCCGGGTAATCACGTCCTGAGGAGGAACATCCATCGTGATGGTACGCATATCGACTTTGACCATCTTATCGACAACGGGAATCAGGATGATCAGTCCCGGCCCTTTTACATCGATAATCCTTCCCAGGCGAAATATCACAGCCCGCTCGTATTCATTCAAAATCCGTATGGCCGACGCCAAAAACATAATGACCAAAAAAACCAGTATTGTTATGGTGTACGTCATGTTACTGCCCTCCCTTTCGACATGTCATTTATTAAAATAATGTTTAGAAACAGCGCGCCTATTATTGTTCCTGCTTTTCAACCTTGACCTTTAAGCCATCGATCTTTATAACCCTGACCCGCGTCCCCTCTTCAAGGGGCATATCGCTAAAGGCCGCCCAATATTCTCCCTTCACCATTACTTTCCCTTCTTCATGAACCTTGGTCACGGTTTTTCCTTCGGCCCCGATCATCCCCTCTTTCCCGGTGTACTTCTTTTGCATCTGGGCTTTAATGACCAACCTGATGACACCGACAAAAAACAGTGAAATAATGGTCAGGGTCGGGATTAAAACTTCGAGGGAGACCCGCAGGGCTGGATCCGGAGAATCGAAGAGCATCAGGGAACCAATTGCCAGGGAAACTATCCCGCCGACCGTGAGGATGCCGTGACTGACAACCTTGATTTCGGCAACAAAAAGAACGATCCCGAAGAGGATGAGCATCACCGCTGCATAATTTACCGGCAGGGTTTGCATGGCGAAGAAGGCCATAATCAGCGAGATACCGCCCACAACACCCGGCAAAATGGCCCCGGGGGTGGAAAACTCAAAATACAACCCCGCCAAGCCCACTAAAAAGAGGACATAGGCGATGTTCGGATCGCTCAGGGTCGTGAGGATTCGATGGCGGAGGCCCATTTTTCTTTCTTTCAGGATCGCCCCGGAAGTCTTCAATATTTTCTTTTTATCGCCGACAAGTACCTGCTTCCCATCGGCCAGTTTGAGAAGTTGCTGTACATCCGAAGCGACATAATCAATCACGCCATTTTTCAGGGCCTCTTCCGCCGTAATGGAAGCGCTTATTCTCACCGCCTTTTCTACCCACTCCTCGTTTCTTCCTCTTATTTTGGCGATGCTCCGCACATAGGCTGCGGCATCATTGGCGACCTTTTCCATCATGGTCTTATCCCCACCGCCACCGCCAAGACCAACCGGATGGGCGGCCCCGATGTTCGTTCCCGGGGCCATCCCAGCCACATGGGCCGCCACGGTAATGATGACGCCAGCAGAGGCCGCCCGGGCCCCGGAGGGAAATACATAGACAAAGACAGGTATCTGGGCGTTGAGGATGCTTTTGGCGATATCCCGCATGGCCAGATCGAGCCCTCCGGGGGTGTCAAGGAGGATAATCAGGCCATCTGCCCCTTCTTTCCCGGCTTCACTGATGTTCTGAGTAATGTACTCAGCCGCCGGAGGGGTAATGGCGCCGCTGATGGAAATGACATTAAATACTGGTGAAGGTTCCGCAGACACAGCGCAACAGGGCCAAGTGAAGATGAGCAGAAACTGCAACAACACTATCAGTCTTTTATTGATCGACATTTTTTCCCTTACCATGATCCTCTCTCCTATCCTGAGTCAGCCGCTAACATATTCATGATCTGTTGAACGTCTTCCCAGACTTGACGCTTCTGGGATGGATTCCGCAAGAGATAGGCCGGGTGATAAGTCGGCATCAGGGGAATGTCGTGATAACGGTGAAATTTCCCCCTCATAAGGGAGATGGGAACATCGCTCTTTAACAGTGTTTGAGCGGCAAACGTCCCCAGGGCGCAGATCACCTTCGGCCGGATGGCCTCCAATTGTTTTACAAGAAAAGGCTCACAGGCGGCAATTTCGCCGGGGGCGGGATTACGATTACCCGGCGGCCGGCACTTGAGGATATTGCAAATATAGACATCCTGCCGCTGCAACTTCATGGCCTCAATGATCTTCGTGAGGAGCTGCCCGGCCCGGCCGACAAAAGGCCGCCCCTGCTCATCTTCGTCCGCCCCCGGAGCCTCGCCAACAAAGACAAGCCCGGCGTGGGGATTGCCTTCCCCGAAGACGATATTCTTTCTCCCCATGTGGAGGTCACAGCGTCGGCAATCTCCCAAGTCCGTGCGCACATCGTTCAGAGCGCCTGAATCGCTTGAGTCCTTCAGGTTATCGGACATTTCGGGAACGCCATGCCGGCGGTACGGTCCCGGGACGAGGATTTGAGGCGGGCTGGACGACCCCGGCGACGCTAATTGAAGCACGCCTTCTTGCTGCCCCATAGTTTGGCGACCAGTATTACTCTTAGCAGACCTGCTCGTTGACGTCGTCTCCGGCAGGGGTCCTTGCATGCAAAAGGAGGGCACGTTCCCAGGCAACTCCCGGTCCGCCTCGATATGGGAGCGCAGGGACCTGATCAGGACCAGCAACTCATCTTTAGCTTCGTTTTGCATTTGTCAGTATCTTTACCCGGTCCAGGATCCGGTTGGCAATATCCATCTTATCCATCAGGGGGACCTCTTCTACCCCTCCCTGGGGATCAAGAATCTTGATGATATTGGTATCACCTTGAAAGCCCGCCCCCTCCTGATGGAGATCATTGGCCACAATGAGATCCATGTTCTTCCCGAGCAGTTTGGCACGGGCATTTTCCAGGAGATCTTCCGACTCCATGGCAAAACCCACGAGGACCCTGTTTTCTTTCCTGACCCCGATCTCGGCGATGATGTCGGGATTTCTTTCCAACTGGAGGGTCAGGGGACCTTTCTTCTTTTTGATCTTGGCTTCAGAAAGGACGGCGGGCCGGTAATCCGCCACGGCGGCCGCCTTGATGATCGCCGTGGTTCCATCGAGGTGCTTCATCACGGCATTTCGCATCTCCAGGGCGCTCGCTACGGAGATGAAAGTAATCCCCCGGGGAACGGTCAGGGAAGACGGTCCGCTGACAAGAATAACCTCCGCCCCTCTCCTTGCGGCGATCGTCGCCAAGGCGTAACCCATTTTCCCCGACGAATAATTGGTAATGAAACGAACGGGATCAAAGGGCTCCCGGGTGGGGCCGGCGGTGACAAGAATGCGTTCGCCCCGCAGGTCCTTATCCGTCCATGCCGACTCGATGGCCTCCACAATATCGTCAACATCGGCCAATCGTCCCACCCCTTCCGTCTTGCAGGCCAACTCACCATATCCCGGCGCTACGAACTGAATGCCGTTTTTTTTCAATTTTGACATATTGTCCTGAACAATCCTGTGGGTATACATATTATCGTTCATGGCCGGACAGACGACGACGGGGACCTTGGTTGCCAAAAGCACTGTGGACAAGAGGTCATCGGCTATCCCCGCTGCCATCTTGCCGATGATATTGGCCGTAGCCGGTGCGATGACGATCACATTCCCATACTCCGCCAGGGAGATATGGTTCATGTCGTAGTGCTCCTGGGAAAACATGTCGCTGAAAACAGGGCCCCCGGAGAGGACCTGAAAGGTCAGGGGAGAGACAAATTCCTTGGCATGCCCGGTCATGACCACCTTGACGGATACGCCTTTCTTTACAAGCGCCCTGGTCAACGCAGCAGCCTTATAGACCGCAATACCCCCAGTCACACCAAGAACAACGCGTTTCCCTTCTATCATCTTCTATATTTCCTTATGAATGGTCTTTGAGTTAATCAGCCGTTCGACTATAGCAATTCTGAACACCAAGATCAAGGTAATGAATGCATCATTTGGCAGCGCAGGTATCGCTTGCAAAAGGGAAAGAAAATCACTATAGACTCGTCAAAATGTCAAGAAGTGGATGCGGCATGCCTTGCGCTCCACTATTACATCTATTAACGGGGTTGCCATGAAGACATACAAGATTTACGTTATATCTGTGATTGCCATACTTACTTGTGTTTCATCGTGGTGGTTTTTCGCCACGATCGGGGAAATGGGAAAGCCGCAGATCCAAATGATGCAGGATATCCGCAGTATTGGACAACGGACGGTCCTGGAGGTCACCTTCTCGGACAGCGGCAGCGGCCTGAGGAGCTCTATCATCACCCTTACCCAGGACAATCAGCCCCGTGTCCTCTCCAACCTGCAGTACAAGGGTAAGAAAACCAACCGCAACGCCGTCTCGATCCCTGTTGACCCGATCGCCCTGAAGCTCCATGATGGTCCGGCCACCCTGACCATCACTGCGGAGGATCAGGCGGTCTGGAAAAATTCGGCATCCATAGCCAGGATGGTAAACGTCGATGTGGTTCCTCCCCAGATCTTTCTCCTCACGCCGGTGAATCATATCAATCCAGGCGGAACCTGCATGCTCCTTTTCAGGACATCCAAGTCCGTGCCCATATCCGGGGTCCGTGTCGATGATCGCCTCTTTCCCTCCTATCCGGTGATGATCAATAGCAAGCCCTGTCAACTGGCCTATTTCGCCCTTCCGATCCAGGCGGCCTCCCAGACATCGCAAATAAAGGTTTACGCCCGGGATCAAGGGGGGAATGAAACGGTCCAGTCGGTTCCCCATCTTCTCCTTAAAAAGAAATATCGTGATGATAAAATGCCCCTTTCCGACTCCTTCTTACAGAACAAAATGCCGGAATTTGTCGCCCAATATCCAGCTCTTGCGGGGAAATCGCTCATCGATGTCTTTATCTATGTCAACAGCACCTTGCGGGAGGATAATTTCCGTACAATTCAGACCATCTGCCAGAAATCTGCACCCCGTCAGCTATGGGAAGGTACTTTTCTCCGGATGAAAGACGCCTCTCCCATGGCCCAGTTCGGCGACCGCCGCACTTATGTATACTCCGGGAAAACCGTCGGAGAAAGCACTCATCTGGGCGCCGATCTCGCCTCTACGGCTAACGCCCCCATCGAAGCGGCCAACAGCGGCGTGGTGGTACATGCCGGCTACCTCGGCATTTACGGCAATATGCTCATGATCGACCATGGCCTTGGATTGTTCAGTCTTTATGCCCATCTATCCAATATTGATGTGAAAAACGGGCAAGCTGTCAAGAAGGGGGAGGTTCTTGGAAAAAGCGGTCTTACCGGTTTGGCCGGGGGAGATCATCTCCATTTTTCGCTACTTGTCGCTGGTCAGTTCGTCAGTCCGACGGAGTGGTGGGACCCCCACTGGATACAGGATAACGTGACGAAGAAGATGCAGGTCTCCTTTTAACTCTTGCCGATATCCCGGTGATTAACATGGACATTGTAATCCTTATCGGAAAGATAGGCGGCGAGTTCATTGGCCATCGCCACAGACCGATGCCTGCCTCCCGTACAACCAAGAGCAATATTTAGCCGCACTTTTCCCTCCTTTTCATAGAGGGGCAGAAGAAAAGACATCAGGGCAAACAGCTTTTCGATAAATTTTTCACCCTCTTCTGAAGCCACTACGTACTTTCTCACCCCTGGATGGTGTCCATCATGATTCTTCAGTGATTCTACAAAGTAAGGATTTGCCAGGAAACGGACATCGAGAACAATATCTGCATCGACAGGTAACCCGTAGCGGTATCCAAAAGATGTCACATAGATCATGAGTCTCTTTTCCGTTGTTGAAGACAGGAACATTCTCTGTACGGCATCCTTCAGTTGATGCACATTATATGATGTTGTGTCGATGACCTTGTCTGCCATCAATTTCAGTGAGGAAAGTTTTTCCCTTTCAATGCTGATCCCTTCCATAACCGACCCCTTCATCGCCAGGGGATGGGTTCTCCTGGTTTCACTGAAGCGGTGCAACAAGGCGTCATCAAAGGAATCCAGGAACAGGATTTCTACAGTATACCCCTTGTCTTTGAGTCGTCTGAAAATGCGGGGATACTTTTCCAGAAAACCCTGTTCTCTCAGATCCATAACCATGGCGACTCTGGAAATCTTCTTCGCAACTTCAGATTGGATTTCCAGAAATTTTGGCAACAGTACAATTGGCAAATTGTCCACACAGAAAAAACCGATATCCTCGAGAGCACGCAATGCCGTGCTCTTTCCTGAACCAGACAATCCAGTAATAACAACTATTTGCATGTACTTACGCCCCCTTTTGACCTCCCATTTGCCGCCGGACGCGATTCAGGATAGCATTAACCGTCCTGGCAGTATCCGCGAAAACCGAAACACGGGCACATGGTATTTTAACTTCCATAGCATCCCGTAATTTGCCCGCAGTTAAACCCTTTTTGCGAACTTTTTCAAGTTTTTTTGTTAGCTCAATGACGATGTCCACCCTGGTCTCACCGGCCACAAGGACGGGGTGTAAGGACCGGATATCAATGATCCCTTCTGCACGCAAATGTAGTAGGTTGCGGATTTTTTCGTGGGCTCTTCCGGATAGGGTCTTATCAGGCAGGCAGCTCAGAACGACAATATCATCAGCAATCCAGGTTCCCCCTCTTTTTGATATTTCAAGGGCGCAGGTCGTTTTTCCGACGCCGCTGTCCCCCGCGAGGAGGATACCCATCCCTTCCCATTGCACAAGACACCCATGTACGGTGGCGCTTGTTCCGGTTTTCTCTCTCTTCATGATATTAAAGGAAAGCTTTGAATTTCCCGCGAATAAGTCATTCCGGTGAAAACCGGAAATCGAAGATTAATGTTCGCAAAATGAAGTTTAGTGTTCATAAGACGAAGTTTAATGTTCATAATCCAGTATTTTGTTCATGGTTCCCGGCTTTCGCCAGGATGGCGGGGCGTGAGACTTTTTGCGTATCTATCTGGCTTGTTAAGAGGATATGACTTAATTACTCAGGAGCCAGGAATCCTCGTCAACATGTATCATCCTTATCGATGATGATTCGGTAAAGTTCTTCCCTGGTTGTGGCTTCAAGAAGATTCTTACGAAATGTCGAATCTTTGAGCATTCTGGAGAGTTTGGCAAGCATTTTCAAATGCTGACCCGCGGCATTCTCCGGCGCCAGAAGTAGGAAGAAAAGATGCACCGGCTTTCCATCCATGGCGTTGAAATCGATTCCTTCCTGGCTTCGTCCGAAAGAAACAGCCAAGGCATCTATAATATTAAGTTTCCCATGAGGGATGGCGATGCCGTCCCCGATACCGGTGCTTCCCAATTTTTCCCTCTCAAGAAGGATATTAACGGTTTCCCCGGGGTGATAGTCAGGGCGTTCACTTAAAATAACGCCAGCCAATTCCTGAAGCACGTCCCCCTTGGTTCTTGACGTCAACTCTGTATGAATAAAGTCCTTTTTTAAAACCTCAGCTATTTTCATGTAACTTTACCTGAAGCCTAACTGTTGGTTTCAACAAGTACGTAATTGCCGTCATCCCGTCGATAAATGACGGCAGCATTCTCCGTAGCGGCATCACGAAATATGATGAAGAGGTTCCTGGACGTCTCCAGTTCCATGATCGCATCATCGTGGGACATTGGTTTCAAAATTATCTTTCTGGTTTCTACAATCCTTGTCTCGTTTGCATCCTCCACATCCGCCTCGGAAGTTTTATCAAACTGGTCGTCTCCTGTTTTAGCCCCGGCGCCCTTATGAGCGCGCATCTTCTCGCGGTGCTTCTTCAATTGACGTTCGATTTTTTCCACCGCCTCATCAATGGCGAGAGCCATCTCCTTGGCCTCTTCCCTGGCATTTACGTTCATACCGTTGTCCATAAGATTAATCTCGGCGACATTCCGGAATTTTTCAACAGACAGAACTACCCTCACCTCAACCGGGCGGTCGATGTACTTTTTCAGTTTGCCAAGTTTCTCCTCCACATAATTTTTGAACCAATCTTCCCCCTCGGTATTTCTGAAGGTCACAGAGATCTTCATAATGTTCCTCCCAATGGATTTTTACTCATAAAAGGTTTCGTGCTATATTGACGTCACAGTAAAAAGTCAATAACTTTTTTATATTCAAAAGTATTTTTTCCTTCGTGATGATGGCAGAATGTGCATCATTTCCCTGTACTTAGCCACAGTACGCCTGGCGATTTTGATACCAGACAAGTCCAAGAGCTCGACTATTTCACTGTCGCTGAGGGGACTTTTATGGTTTTCTTCGCTGATCACTTTCTTTATTTCTTCCTTGACGCTTTTGGAAGCGATATTTTCCCCTCCGTCGTTTTTTGAAATTCCGCTGCTGAAAAAATATTTCAATTCAAAAAGACCGGCGGGGGTTTGCATATATTTGTTGGTGACAACCCTGCTGATCGTCGATTCATGCATATCAACATCCAGAGCGATGTCTCTCAGGACCAATGGCCTTAAGTAATTTATTCCTTTATCGAAAAAATTACGCTGATAATTTACGATGCTTTCCGTAACCCGATAGATCGTCTTCTGACGCTGCTGGATGCTCTTGATGAGCCAAGTTGCCGACTGAACCCTTTCCTTTATGTACTTCTTCCCCGTATCGGCCTCTCTGCTACCATCTACACCCGACATGATTTCTTTGTAGAAATTACTGATCCTCAACCTTGGCATACCGTCGTCATTCAGGATAACCTTGTATTCGTCTCCGGCTTTATACACAAAAACGTCGGGAATGATCGTCTGTACCCTCTCCTCCTGATAAATACTTCCCGGTTTCGGATCCATGTTGCTGATCACCATGACCGCCTGTAAGACATCATCAATGGTAACCTTCAACTTCCTGGTGATCTGGGTATAATTCTTCGTTTCCAGATCTTTGAGATGATCTTTTATGATTTTTTCCACCAACGGGTTTGACTTTCCGAGGAGACGCGCCTGAATCAGCAGGCACTCTGTCAGGTCACGGGCGGCAATCCCGGGAGGATCGAAGGATTGAACCTTTTCGAGTACCGACTCCACAACATCAACTTCAGCATGCTCCTGATCGGCAATTTCTTCCACTGTAGTCTGAAGGTAGCCATTTTGGTCAAGGTTACAGATAATCTGTTCTCCTACCCGCATCTCTGCATCATTCAAAGGTAGGAACTTCAATTGCCACATAAGGTGGTCGGTCAGAGACAGCGTTCTGGTCAGCAGATTATCCCATGAAGCACCCTCTTCGTCCGCACGTTGATAGGTAACCCCCATCGGACCGTAGTCTTCCAGATAGTTGTTCCAGTCAAAATCCTCCCTGCCATCCCCTTCTCCCGTGACTTCGACGGTATGATCAACGGACTTGATCTCCTCAGTCTCAAGGGTTCGCAAGTTATCGCTTTCTGACAGACTTTCCTCGACAATCTCTTCGCTCCCGGAGATTTCCTCAAGGAGGGGATTTTCCTCCATCTCCTGATTGATCATGTCCACCATTTCCAGCCTCGATAGTTGCAGGAGCTTGATGGCCTGCTGAAGCTGCGGCGTCATAATCAGTTGCTGGGAAAGTTTCAGAGTCTGTTTCAGTTCAAAAGCCATGAATATGAATCCTCAAAGACAAAAGTCTTCACCGAAATAAATCTTTTTAGCCTGCTCGCAGGAAGCAATCGTATCAGGATCTCCTTCTACAAGGACGCTTCCCTCGTTCACGATATACGCTCTATCGCACACAGAAAGGGTCTCCCGAACATTGTGATCGGAAATAACCACTCCGATACCCTTTGCTTTTAGTTTATATATGATCTTTTGAATATCTGCAACTGCAAGTGGATCAATGCCGGCAAAAGGTTCATCCAGGAGAATATATTTGGGCGAAGTGACAAGGGCTCTGGTAATTTCCACGCGCCGCCGCTCTCCGCCGGAAAGGGAATAGGCCGGATTATCGGCAAGACTGGTCAAATCCAGTTCGCCAAGAAGTGACTCTAATCGCTCTTTTCTCTGCCGCGAATTCATATCCAGAGTCTCCAGAATCGCCAATATATTTTCGGCAACGGTCAGCTTGCGGAAGATGGATGGTTCTTGGGGCAGATAGTTCAGCCCCCTTTTCGCCCGCAGATACATGGGATACTTACTGATGTCTTCCCCATTGAGGAAGATGCTCCCACCGTCGGGACGGATCAATCCGACAATCATATAAAAGGTCGTCGTCTTGCCGGCGCCGTTTGGTCCGAGGAGCCCGACAACCTCTCCGGGGAAAATGTTGAGATCGATGTTGTTGACAACCTTACGGCCTCCATAAATCTTCACAAGTTCTCTTGCTGCGAGCTGCCCTGTATCCATCGTGTAACCCTATTTCTTTTGTTTACCATCTTCAGCGGGATAAATCGTCGCGGTCACACGTTTCTTTTCTGGAGAGTCCACAATCCCCCGGTTTTCATTGAGGAGAACCGTAATCCGGTCGCCTTTGACAATATTGGGTCCCTCGCGCATCACAGCATTGCCGGACACGATGATCTTTTGATCATCCTGATAATAGACGGCCTCATCGCCGGTTACGATCTTTTTGAGCTGGGTGATCCGCACCGGTCCTTTGGCTTCGATTCGATCAAGATCTCCCCCCTGGCCGACACTCGCCGTTGCCGATTCCTTGCCCTCATCGGCGCTTTTTTTATAATAAACGAGCAGTTTGTCCGACCTGATCACCTTATCGCCCTGCACAGCAACGGCATTTCCCGAAAATACAATCAAGCGCTCATCGTTGAAAGCCTCCAGGGTATCAGAGGTAATATGGACGGGTTCTTTGGAGCTGGGCTGCTTGAGGCCGGTCTGTTTGGATGCGGGCGGCTTGGAATCCGGCTGTTTGGGAACTGACTGCACGGAAACAGGTTTTGCGGGCTCGGGCTCCTTCGCCACCGTTTGAAATACTAATAGCGAGGCCATGCAGACCGTCATTAAAATGATCCCTAATGCAATGCGATAGATTCTCGTCACGGGTCTTCCTATTTCTTTGCTTTGATCAGTGCGTTCACATTTGACATGATTTGAACATGCCGTTTGCTGATATCAATCCGCATGCCCTTTCCTTTTAGTCGCGTTGTTGCATTATCAAGCGTTACATCAGAATCCGTTGACATTATTTTATCCCGATCGGTATAACGAAGAACGTCCATTGTTATGCGATCCCCCTGGTCAGAGATAATCACAACATCTCCCGTTACATCCAGATCTTTTGTCGTCGTCCAGAAACGTCCTTTTTTTCCGGTCATTACAAATACTCGTCCATCTGACTGGATCATTTTTACAATCACCTGATCAAAGAGCGCGAGATTCTCCTTCCGGACATATGTAACTGTCTTTGCTTTTATTTCCCATTTTGAACCGTCCGCTGATACGTCCGTATAAAGAACGTCGCGCACCTGCATGTCCACATGATCCGGCAAAACCTTGAGAATCTTTTTACCAGCTTCTTTTCCCTGTTCCCAGAGGAAGAGCAGTATGGCGAAAACCGCAACAAGGATCAGCGCTACGGTTACAAGCACAGGTTTTTTCATATCAGGAGAAATACCTCTCCATAAGGCGTTCCCATTTGCCCTGCCCCTTGAGGAGCAGATCACAGACCTCCCTGACGGCCCCCCTGCCACCATCTCTCCTGGTCACATAGTCGGCAATCTGCTTAACCTCATCAACGGCGTCGTTGACCGCCACCGCAAATCCGACCCTCTTCAAGAGGGGAATATCTACAATATCGTCTCCCACACACGCCACTTCCTGGGCCGTAAGTTTTCTTCTTTCCAGGACTTCTTCGTATACCTGTACTTTATTCCATATTAATTGATGAATTTCCTGAACCCCCAAATCTCTGGCACGGTGTTCAACAACCGCTGATTTCCGACCTGTGATCCATACCACGTCGATACCGCAACGTACCAGGACCTTCAAACCATGTCCATCTTTCACATCGAAAAATTTGCTTTCCTGTCCCAGGTCATTCATCACAATCCGACCATCGGTCAAGACGCCGTCCACATCAAGGATAAGCAGACGAATCGGCTGGATTTTCTCGATCAGATTTGGGGGTATTTGATTGGTCATAATTCTCCGGTTGTCTTCACTAAGCGATCAATTTTCGTCAACACCTTAAGTAGCTTCTCCAGATCCACCAGTCGCAGAGAGTTGGGGCCGTCGCAAAGGGCGGCTTCGGGATGGGGATGAACCTCAAAAAAAAGGCCGTCCACTCCCGTGGCCACAGCGGCCCTCGCCAGGAAGGGAATCATCTCCCGCTGTCCACCGGAGGCTGTTCCCATGCCTCCAGGCAACTGCACGCTATGGGTGGCGTCAAAAATAACCGGGTATCCAAAGGTCCTCATGATCGGTATCGCTCTCATATCCGCTACCAGGTTGTTATATCCGAATGAGGCGCCTCGTTCCGTGATCATGAGGCCTTCCATGCCTGCCGCTTCGATTTTTTCGATAACGTTTTTCACATCCCAGGGCGCAAGAAACTGTCCCTTCTTGATATTGATAACCTTGGCCTTTTTGGCCATTTCCATGATGAAATCCGTCTGTCGGCAGAGGAAAGCAGGAACCTGCATTACATCGAGGACCTCCGCCGCGGGCTCAATCTCCTCGAAACGATGGACATCGGACAGGATCGATATATGAAAATCCCTTTTGATCCTTGCCAGGATCTCCAGTCCCCGGAGCGCTCCCGGACCCCGGTAACCCATCAGGGAGGTCCGGTTGGCCTTATCATAGGAGGCCTTGAAGATGAAAGGGATATTGAGACGGTCCGTCAGTTCTTTAAGGAATCCGGCAATATCCCGTGTCTTTACCTCGTCCTCGATAACACAGGGACCGGCAATGAGTGTGAAGGGGTTGTTCCCGCCGATTACCGCCTTGCCTACCTGGATGTTCTTCATCTGCTCCCTTCCATTTTCTTTGCGTACGGTTACGATTCCGTCTGATGCTTATCCTGCATGATCTTAATCTTAAGGGCGGGAATTCTTCTGGCCGCCCTGGCCGATTCCGGATTGAGTTCATATGCCTTTTGATAGGCGTTAAGGGCCTCATGGGGCTGCCCCTTCTTTTCATAGGCCTCTCCGAGACCTGAATAAACGGCGTCGTCCTCAGCATCATATCGCAAGGACAACCTGTACATTTCAATGGCCTTGTCCACATCACCTTTGGCGCCGTAGGCCCGACCCAGAGTGGCATAAGGAGCTGCCTTCTTCTTGGTGGAGGACAAAAGCTTTTTTGACACTCTGATCGCGTCATCATATCTTTTTTCGCGCATATAGGATTCAGCCAGTGTATTCACTACATTATCGGCAGGATGGGTCGCCGCATACTTTTCATAATTTGCGGTGGCCTCTTTCCTCTTTCCCAGTTTGGTGTAGGTCAAGGCAAGGTTATAGTAAATCTGAGGGCTTCGATTACCTGCCTTCAGCGCTTTTTCATATCTGTCCGCAGATGTTTTATAAACCTTTACCTCCCCGTAAGCAAAACCAAGGTTCGCATATACGGAAGCCTTATTCTTGATCTTTGGCAGGGCTTTTTCATAGAATTTAATTGCCTGATCGTATTTTTTGTTCTTCATTTCCATATCGGCAAGTCTCATGGCTGCATCGGCGTCATCTGGGTTGATCTCAAGAACTTTGCGATAGTGCGTAGCCGCTTGCTGAGTCTTCCCTGATTTCTCCAGCGCCGCCGCTATGTTGAACTGAATTACCGGATCTTTCGGATGCAAGTTCAGTGCTTTTCGGTACTGTTCCATTTCCTGGGTGGGAACGCCCTTATTGCCGTAGGCCAGGCCCATATTGGCGTATGCCATCGCATTATTGGGCTGCCTCTTCAACACTTCCTTGTACCATTTAATCGCCTCGTCCTGCTGACCTGCCTTAAGATTCGCGTTTGCTAAGGCGAGAACTATCTCATCAGCAGCGGGATTTTTATTCAAGGCAATCTGATACTCTGCGATGGCTTCTTTCTTTTTATTTGTCGCCTCGTAGACCTGGCCCAGCTTGAAATGAGCGTTGCCATCCTCCGGATTCATCTGCAGAGCCTGCTGATAAGCAGCGACGGCTTTAGACCAATTGCCCATGGCTGCGTAGGTCAGGCCAAGGCTTGAATACACCGTTGAATCAATTGGTTGTATTATGAGCAACCGCCGATAAGCCCCGATCGCCTGTTCATATTTCTTCTGGCTTTGATAACAGCGTGCTAACTCCTTCAAGGCCGCCGCATCGTCAGGCTTCAACTTCAATATCGTCTGATATTCTTCGCCGGCCTCACGAACCATGCCCAGGCGATAATAAATGCCGGCCAGAACTTTTCTGATCCCAATGTCTCCCGGATTTGTAGCTATGGCCTGTTTCAGATAATCAATTTGCTGTCTTTCACTGTTCGATCCCTGGGCATAACGCAGCCAGTCCTGGGGCAGAAGGGTAATCTTCAGGGGAACTGTCCCGATTTCCTTCTCAAGATAACGGATATGAATGCGATAATCCCCCTTGACAGGTTCGGCGGCAGCCCTGCGGCCCTGTTTCATTACCCGGTCGACAAATTCGACCCCCTTCATGAGAACCTGTAAATCATTGCGCCTTCCTGTACCGTCAACATCCACGGTAATTCCCTTTCCGCGCAGGTCATCAGACGTCACACCAGTAATGATGAATTCGTCCTTGTAAGTAACCTCGAATAAATCCTTGGGGGTAAGGCGATATACCTTCCCGTTCTTTTCGATATCCAGATGATAAAATTGCGGCTGCTTGCCGAGAATCGTAAAGGCAACAAAATTTTTCACTCTCGCACACCCGGTAGAAAGGGAATTGAAACGCTGAGGAAAGACGGTCGCCAATCCCCATACCAATCCTGTCAGAACCACCAGGAGTCCGGCCAGGGCGGATAAGGCAAGGGTCCAGCGCCTATATCTCCCGTAATCGGCAGGTTTTTTCCTTTTGCAAATAAAGTCTGTTTCCATCTACCTCAAATTCTCAACTTTTCAACTTCTCGGATGATATTTTTTATGAACTGCCTTTAGTCTTTCTCTGGTCACATGGGTATAAATCTGGGTTGTCGAGATGTCGGCGTGACCCAGCATGATCTGTACCGCCCTCAAATCTGCCCCTCCCTCCAAGAGATGGGTGGCAAAGGTATGACGAAATGTATGGGGATGCACCTTGTCCTCCAGACCCGCCAGGCGGGAATATTTCTTCACCAGTTTCCATAGCCCCTGCCTGCTGAAAAGCCTTCCCGACCTATTTAAAAACAGGAAATTGGTGGACTTCCCCTTGACCAGATCGTTTCTCGCTTCTTCCACATAGCGCCTCAGCAGGTCATAAGCAGACCTACCCACCGGCACCACCCTTTCCTTCCTTCCTTTTCCCATCACGACCACATAACCTGCCTGCCAGTTGATGCTATTCATAGTCAGGTTAACCAGCTCCGAAACCCGCAGTCCCGACGCGTACATCAATTCGAGAATCGCCGCATCGCGGAGGGCGGCCGGATTCTTCGACAGGCCCGGCTGTTCCAGCAGGCGGTTCATATCCTGGGGACTGAGAACATCGGGAAGACGCATCCATGTCTTCCCCTGTAACAGACGGTCAACGGGGCTCACAACTTTGTAACCCTGCTTTGGAAGAAATTTATAAAAACCGCGGATGGCCGCAAGGGAGCGGTTGACGGAATTCGCCGACAGCCCGCCGACCCTTAGCTCGGATATGAAAGCCATCACATCTTCAGGTGTGACCGTTTCTGCTCCCTCTTTTCCCAGCCCCGCCATGAAATTGGCAAAACGGATGAGATCCCGGCTATACGCCTCCAGGGTATGGCGGGAAGCCCCCTTTTCCACCGTCAGATAGTTAAAATAAGTCTCCAGCAGTTCCTTCACGTCTTTTTTGTAGCCTAAATCAACGCAGGACGCAAAGCTTTTTTCCTGCGCATTCCCCTTCCCCGCTTCCAGAACAATTTGATTCCCAGGACGATTGACCTGGATATTCTGCTTGATTATTGACATATAGCCGCTTACTGTCATAAGCGTACCGTAGCAACACGGTCTATATCCTGACCTCGCTCTTCCGCCGGGATCGCTGGAAATGGCTGAAGGCGAACAGTAACCGGATGAGGCTGGCCGTTGCCCATAATTACTGAGACGAGAGGAGATTACATGAACTCTTTTCCCGTGAAAACATCCGCACGGTTTGAGATGATCGATATTACGAAACAAGTCCGGGACATCATTCTGGAGACCGGCGCCGGGAGCGGCCTTTGTCATGTCTTTGTCCCCCACACCACAGCAGCGGTGACGATAAATGAAAATGCCGATCCCGATGTCCCCAGAGACATCATCAGCATCCTGGATCGGCTGATTCCCCTGCACGGCCCCTACCGGCATGGAGAAGGCAACTCGGCAGCCCATGTCAAAGCGTCCATGATGGGGGCATCGGAAACTGTCCTGTTCGAAAATGGCCAACTGGTCCTGGGAACCTGGCAATCCATCTTTTTCTGCGAGTTTGACGGTCCCCGCATGCGGAATGTTTTTGTAAAGGTCATCGCAGCCCCATGATGACTGATACATCCGCCAGCATCATCGACGCTGAGAAAAAAAAGCGCATTCGCTGGATCGTCTTCAGCATCGCCCTCACCGTTTTCATGGTCCGCCTGCATAGTTTGGTCATGTTCTTTTTCTCTATAATTGTGATATGAATGATGTAAATGTTGACGGCACCATGGCCATGAAAAACAAGATGACAGGGAGGAATTACTTATGAAGGATAGAGTCAAACAGGCAAATGAAATGAATATCTCAGACTGGTTGGACAAAAAAGAAGCGGAAAACATTGATGTATCTCAAATTGTATTACCTGATGAACTGTCTTATGACGAAGTCCCCGATGAAACCATTTTCTTCGAGGAGATTAATTTTGATGGAATTCTCTCAACAGCCGATCATCCGTTTTCTACTGTAGAGCGCTTTGGACATTGGTATTATTGCAGGGGTCGCGACAAGGTAACCGGCAATCACTCGTCAGGTATGGAGTGGAAATTATTTACAAAGGATAAAGATCTCGCTCTTAAAATAGCTAAATCACACATAGAATAAAATATTGGGGGTAGCTGACAGATTCCCTCCCTCGACAAATCCCCTGCAAGTAGACGCAGGTGGTGAGCCATTTCTATTTGCGGCAACCGCTCAAAAGTCATCGATATTGCCAGAAAAAACGAGGAACAGACCATGAATGCCTTTGACACATCACTTTCCCGAATATGGCCCCAAGGATTGCGTAGCGATCACATCGAGACCCTTCAGATCAATATCGGTCGTTACTGCAATCTCGCCTGCCGACACTGTCACCTTGAATGCTCACCCGCCCGGACCGAAACGATGTCCTGGAATACAATGCTTCATATTTTAGGGGCCTTACAGGTATCGGCATTCAATCGGGTTGATATTACTGGCGGTGCGCCGGAGTTCCATCCCCATTTCCGTTCGTTTATAGAAGCTGCCCGTAAAGCAGGTCAATCCATTCAGGTACGGACGAACCTCGTCTCTCTCCTGGAGCCCGACCTTGACGGCATGGCGGAATTTCTCAGGGATCACCGCGTAAGTCTGGTTGGTTCGCTTCCCTGTTATCTTGAGGAAAACGTCACAGCGCAGCGCGGCCCCGGTGTCCACAGAAAGAGCATCGATGCGATCAGAATGCTCAACGAGCTGGGTTACGCCAGAAATGAAGACTTGCTTTTGAATCTTGTTCATAATCCGGGAGGATCTCTCCTGGCCGGAGAGCAGTCCGAACTGGAAACGGCATACCGGGATGAGCTAAAGGACGGCTTTGGCATCTCTTTCAATAGCCTATTTGTAATCAACAATATGCCCATCGGGCGCTTTCGGCAGGTCCTTGATCAAAGGGGGGAGTCCGACCAATATTCTTGTTCCCTGCAGGATGCTTTTGATCCGGCGAACATACCCGGCCTCATGTGCCGGCATCAGATCTGCGTGGACTGGGACGGCAAGCTCTACGACTGCGACTTTAATCTCGCCTTGGGACTGGCGGTGAATCATGGCGCTTCCAACAAAATAGATACTTATGACGGGAAGGTTCTCGATTGCCGGCAGATTGTCACCGGTCCCCACTGTTTCGGTTGCACCGCGGGCCAAGGCTCATCATGCGGCGGATCTTTGCGGTAAAAAGCGGGAAGGGAATTGGCGGGTAAATGGCTAGAAGGAAATTGTGACCATAGCGAGAAATAGTCATCCGTTAACATGCATTCGCTTTCCATCTAGATGATTATAAAGGGATATATGCCTAGTTACGATTACGATATCGGAATCATCGGCGGCGGCGCTGCTGGTCTCACGGCAGCGGCCGGGGCCGCCCAGTTCGGTGCAAAAACCATCCTGATTGAGAAAACGGCTCGACTGGGCGGTGACTGTCTTCATTTCGGATGCGTGCCGTCAAAAACCCTGATCCGTACGGCAGGTGTGTGGGCACTGGCAAGGCGTTCAGCGGAATTCGGCCTTCCGACATTGTCATTGCCCCCGGTGGACCTGGGCGCCGTCATGGCAAGGGTGCAGGCCGTTATCGACACTATTCAGCGCCATGACTCTCCCCAACGCTTCTGCGGACTGGGGGCGGCGGTGCAATTCGGAAGCCCCTCCTTTGCTGACGAACATGTTGTTGATCTTGATGGTAAAAGGATTTCAGCAAAATGCTGGATCATCGCTACGGGTTCACGACCCGTCATTCCCCCTATCGATGGTCTTGCAACTGTACCTTACTGGACCAATGAAACGGTTTTCTCACAGAGGACCCTGCCTGGTCGTCTGATTGTTCTCGGTGGCGGGCCGATCGGACTGGAAATTGCCCAGTCCTTTGCCCGTCTCGGATCCAAAGTGATGATTGTTGAATTTATGGAACAGATCCTGGGACCGGAAGACGCCGACATGGCAGAAATACTGAAGTCCCGCCTCGAAGCGGAGGGTGTCATAATCCGTACGGGAACCAAGGCTCTCAAGGTGGAATCGAAAGGCACCGCGATCCTGTTGACAGTGGCCCCTGTAGCCAACGAAGGTCAATCTGCGATTATCGAAGGCGATGCCCTGTTCTTGTCCACGGGCAGACAACCCAATATTGGCGATCTTGAACTTGTCAAGGCCGGTGTAAACTTTACAACACGCGGTATCACGACGGATGCCAGAATGAAAACCAATATCTCCCATATCTACGCCTGCGGTGACGTGAACGGTCAGTTGCCCTTTACCCATGTAGCAGGATATGAAGCCGGCATTGCCCTGACGAATGCAGTCCTCCATCTTCCCAGAAAGGCGGATTACGCAAAAATCGGCTGGTGTACCTATACAGACCCAGAAGTGGCCAGTATCGGTTACAACGAAAAGCGAGCCCGGAAGGAAGGATTGGAGTATCGAATTATTGAGGAATTATTTGAGGATAACGACCGTGCCCTTACCGAAGGGGAGTCTCTCGGCAAGATCAAGATGCTTCTCGATGGCAAACACAAAATTCTGGGCTGTCAGATAATCGGCGCCCATGCCGGGGAGTTGATCCACGAATGGATTATTGCGGTAAACGGCGGTGTGAAGCTTTCCACCATGGCCGGGGCCGTACATGTTTATCCGACCTTGTCTGAAATATCCAAACGAGTTGCGGGCCGGGTCTTTGCCGACAAACTGTTCGGTGACCGGACGAAAAAAATTCTCAAGTTTCTGTTCAACCTTAAGGGAAGGGCCTGTACATTGCCGTATGATCAGAAATAATGGATGAAACAGCCATCCGCGTCGTGTACTTCTTGGGCATCTTCATCGTCATCGCTATCGTGGAAAGCGTTGCCCCTCGACGCGCACTAATCGTGAAAAAGTCATTACGCTGGTTCGGAAATCTTTCTGTTCAACTCGTGAATGGGATTTTGCCTCACCTGCTTTTCCCCATCCTCCCCGTTGGCATGGCCGCACTATGTAATCAAAAAGGATGGGGCCTTTTGAATGTTCTCCCCCTGCCGGTGGCGGCAGCAACTCTCTCAAGCCTGCTGGTCCTCGACCTGGTTATCTATGCCCAGCACGCCCTGTTTCATCGGATCCATTTTTTCTGGCGTATCCACCGGATGCACCACACGGATATGGACCTCGATCTAACCTCGGCACTCCGTTTTCATCCTGTGGAAATAATAATTTCCCTGCTGATCAAAATGGCGGTGGTAGCCGCTCTCGGCCCTCCCGCCGTCACTGTCTTCATTTTCGAGATCCTTCTCAACGGCATGGCCATGTTCAACCACGGGAACTTCCGAATCCCCGCACGGATGGACAATCTCCTTCGTAAGATCCTGGTCACCCCCGACATGCACCTCGTCCACCACTCCACCCTCCGGCAGGAGTCCAACCACAATTTTGGTTTTAACCTCTCCTGGTGGGACCGGCTCTTCGGAACGTATCAGGCAGAGCCAGCGGCAGGCCGCGAGAGGATGATCATCGGCCTCACAGGCTTCCTGGATGACCGATACGCACGCTTCTGGAAGATGATCCTCAACCCGTTAGAAAAAGGGTGACGAGGAATGGAGCTGAATCCGCCGCCGAAACTGGGCCGATCCGCCGATTAACGGCGGCCAAGATTACATCAAAACCTTGCTGCCCGAGAGAGACCGGGCATGTCTGCGAGAGAAAATACTCGTAGATCACGATCTTGCCGAGAATGGTTGCCGAAATCATTCTTATGAAATATTTATTGATTGTCAGTAAAGCTGACCTTGGTTAAATATCAAATGGCCTCAACATCCTTTGCAGCTACCAATACTTAGCAGTGAATGATTAACCGAAAGAGCGGCAACGAAAATATCACCGGCCCGAGGAACGACAATCCGATAGAATAACATGCTAGCGTTTTTAATAATTTACAACAACTAAACTTTCTTTGAATCCTCTCTTATAAGGTCTTCGTCATCGTGTCGATCAGTGTATTCCCAGATTTCAATCTAATGAAGCCATATTGGATCAGCATTATTCCTTATAGACTCATCTGTCTCTATTCCATTTACTGTGGCAGGTCTTTTAACCCGCTTTTGTTTACCAGTTATAAAAATGGTTATATATTATTGCTGCCTTATATTCTTAGCTGCCTTTCGGGCGTGAGAAAGCTTTTTCTTTAGTTTATCTGCTACCTCCATAAATGTGTCATAGGACATATTTTAGAAGAACACTCTACCGTGGGATAGCTACGTTGCAACCTTTTTATGGGGGATAGGTCCGAAATTAAGTCACTCATGAAGCAAATTCCATCTCAAGTTTCATCAGGCACGCAGATGCTCTACTTCATCCTTTTGAAAACGCATCTGCTCTTCCATCACCATCTGCGATAATTGTTTTTGAATAGTAATGAAACAGTTTGATGCCACATCGCGCGGTCGTGACAGATCAATCGGCACCACCTGTTTGATGGTGCCGGGGCGAAACGTCATGACCACAATCCGGTCGGCAAGGTAGATTGATTCTTCGATGCTGTGGGTTACAAAGACAATGGTTTTTTTGAATTCCATCCAGATGCGGAGAAGCTCTTCCTGAAGAGATCTGCGAGTAAGAGCGTCCAGCGCGCCAAATGGCTCGTCCATCAGCAGAATCGGCGAATCAAGGGCCAGCGCCCTAGCTATTGCCACACGCTGTCGCATGCCGCCGGAGAGATCTTTAGGAAACCGGTCGCTGAATTCCCTGAGCTGAAGTTTTTCTAGCAGGGTTTGGACTTTTTCAACAATCTCTGCTTTGGGGATTTTTTTTATTTCAAGACCGAATGAGATATTGGCCGCCACCGTCATCCAGGGAAAGAGGGCATACTCCTGAAAAACCATGGCCCGATCAGGCCCCGGAACGGCTACTTCCGCACCGTTGGCAACAATTCTTCCGCACGTGGGCAGTGAAAAACCGGCGATGGCGTTCAGAAGCGTCGATTTGCCGCAGCCTGAAGGCCCGAGGAGGCAAACGAATTCGCCCGCTGTGATAGAGAGATTGATATCCTTCAGCGCAACAACTTCGGTGCCCTCAGAACCGAAAACCTTGCTGACGCCTTCAATTTGAAGCTGGGGTGAACTGAGGTCATTCATGATGCCGTCACTGATCCATTCCCCGGTGCCAGCGCAGGAGGTAGCGATTAATGCGATCCATGCCGGTGTCTATGGCCAGGCCGAGCAGTCCGATGGTGATCATGCCGGCAATAATCTTGTCCGACCACATGAACTCACGAGCTTCCAGAATGCGAAAACCGAGGCCGTTATTGACGGCAATCATCTCTGCCACGATAACGACGATGAACGCCACACCGATGCCAACACGAAGGCCGGTCAAGATATGGGGGGTGGCGGCGGGCAGGATGATCCTCAGAAAAAGAGTCGCTCCCCTTGCTCCCAGATTGCGGGCGGCACGAATATAAATTTCATCCACCGTACGCACACCGGAAATAGTATTCATCAAAACCGGGAAAAATGCTCCGAGGCTGATCAGGAAGAAGGCCGGGGGGTTCCCGAGACCAAACCAGAGAATGGCAAGGGGGATGTAGGCAATGGGGGGAATAGGACGCAGTAACTGGACAAGGGGATTCATGAGTTGGTAGAACCGTGCGCTGCCACCCATCAGAAGCCCAAGCGGCAGGGCCAGACCCGCGCCGATGGCAAAGCCGCCCACTACCCTGATGATACTGGCCAGCGCGTCATGGGGAAGTTCCCCGGAGAAAAGCCAGGCAAGGTAACTCATGTTAGCGGGATCATACGGTTCAAGCGGTTTCAGATAGGCAATCCACTTCAGCAGCACCTGCGAGGGAGCCGGCAATATCTGGGGATTGATGAACCCGCTCCGCGTAAGCGCTTCCCAGGCAATGAGCAGCACGACCGGGACAATGCTTCCGTGCAGAGTCCGTTTAAAAATTGCCATGCCGTTTTTCAGGCGGCTTTTTTTATCCGTCACTTTATTTTCAACGACTTCTTGGCCTTGCCCAGCAGTTCCAGTTTTACATAATCCTTTGCCGCCGGCGGTTTGGAAAGCTTGCCAATACCGTATTTGACCATCATGTCGGTAGAGACCTGCACCTCTTTCACCGTCACGTTATAGGTGAAAGGGGAGTTTTCTATGGCGTCCTTGTAGTCCTGTGAACTGAGTTGATTTTTGAACATTGTTTCTCGCACGTATTTCTCGGCCAGAGCGGGATTGTCGATGAACAACTTGGTCGCCTCGACAAAACATTTCATGAAGCGCTCGGCCACATCCCGCTTTTTGTTGTATAGCTCCTCGGTCATCAGGAGCGTCCGTACCGGTTCGCCGATAGGTGTATCATAGGGTTTGATTATTTCAACTCCAAATCCCTTGCTAATCGCCTGTGAAGACTGCGGTTCCGACTGGCACATGGCATCAATATTTTTTGCCATTAGAGCCTGGTTCAGGTCGGCATAGGCCAGGTAGACAAGCTGCACGTCCTTGCCGGGTTTGTCGGCATAGGTGAGTTTGTGCTTGCCCAGCTCCGCCAGCAGCACAAGTTCCTGGGCGCCGCCACGGGCCACTCCGACCTTTTTGCCTTTCAGGTCGGCCACCGATTTCCATTTCATGTCGGGCCGCCCGACAATCCGTGCACCTCCCTTCGCGAAACCTGCCACAATATAGACCGGCACTCCGCTTGCACGCGCCGCTATGGCTCCGTCCACAGCACTGGCCGCCACATCGATCTCGCCGGCAATAATGGCAGGAATGATGTCGATCCCTTTGGGAAATATCTTTTCATCGATCTTCAAGTTATATTTCAGGGCAATCTCCTTCATGTACCAGACCGCTCCATAATGAGCGAATTTAAGGTTCCCCAAACGGACAACATCGGCAGCCAGAACGGATGTACAACTGAAGACAAACAGCATCAACATCGTGAATAAGATCTTTTTCATAGATTGGCTCCTATTGATGATTTATTCTAAGACATAGTTACTGGAATCCTTCATCTCGAACAGTGAATCACTCAAACATTCAATGATTACATTCATGATAAATGGATCAAACTGAGCGTCTTTTTTCTTGATAAGCTCGTGTACGGCAATATCCTTATCCGATTCCTTACACTATATGAGCGGTTTGAGATCATGGCGTCGAATGCGTCTGCCTCGGCGACAATACGGGCGTGTAGCGGAATCTGCTCACCTTTCGGGCAACCCGGATATTCTGAACCGTCCCGGCGCTCATGGCGGCGCATTATTGTCGGGCCAATATTACTCAGGTTTTCGATAACGACGACTTACTGGATTCCCTCAAGCGCACGTTTTCACGCCACGGTATCCATGCACAGATTATTGTTAAGGCATTGATTTTTTACGGTGAAGAAGTAACACAGACGCGTTCGCATGTCAATGGATAACTGGCGGCAGAATCGGCGATGCGGGTCGAGGAGAGTTGCTTTCCGGAAAAATTTTATCATCGACCCTCTTGTGGATCGTTTTCCTGTCGCGGTGGCCGTTTTTTTAAGTTTAAATCAGGCAGCCTCCTCCTGTACACCTCAAATCAGCTTCACCGATTCTCTGAGTTTTCGAAGCGTTATGGTAGCTTATACACCTTAGGGTATTAGGTTAGCGGGATAAAACATGAAAGAGTGGTGCGATGAAGGTTAAGGATAGAACTCCATCAACAACTCCACAATCCGTCCATAATCGGCCAATATGCCCTTAAGGTATTTCCTTCCACTCCGTCATCGGTTTCATACGGCGGCTAAGTGCACGACGGGCGATGCGCGTGATGACCACGGTGACCGCCACGGTGGCAATCAGGCCCACGGCATAAAGTGCCCATTCAGCAGGCGAGCGGACGTTCCCGCCTTCCTTCACCCCCAGCTCCGACAGACTTCCGGCCAGCGACCCGAGATAGACATACATCACCGTGCCGGGCATCATCCCAATCCAAGAGGCCAGCACATAATCGCGGAGGGATACGCGCGTCAATCCAAAAGCATAGTTGAGCAGATTGAAAGGAAATACCGGCGAGAGCCGGGTGAGGCCGACGATCTTCCAGCCCTCGGAAGCAACTGCCTCATCTATCGAGCTAAACATGGCGTTCCCCGCTACCCGGCGGGCTACCGAGTCCCGCGCCAAGTAACGCCCCACCAGGAAGGCCGCCGTTGCCCCAGCGGTGGAGGAAAGTGAGACCAGCAAAGAGCCGTTGACGACTCCGAAGACCGCGCCCGCCCCCAGGCTCAGGATCGATCCGGGCAGCATGAACACGCAGGCTGCGATATAGAGCCCGAAGAAAACGAGGGGGCCGATGGCACCGGCCGCATCGATCCACGCCAGAGCGTTACGAAACACCTGCTGCAAATTGAAGTGTCTGGCCGCCAGGAGGAGACCAACGACGATTGCTGTCAGGATGATGAACTTCGAGATCACTGCCACATGGCTCTTGGGGGCGGAGTTATTCGTTCCCATAGTCATTGCAGACCGGTTATGAAATCGCAAAGAGCTTGTTGCTCAAAACGCCAAAGATCTCTACCGGGAGGGCTTCGCCACGAATCTGTTCGTCAAGTCCACAGGAAGCCAACACCGCTTTTAATTTGTCAGCTTCAACACGCAGCCAGGCGGCACTCCTCAGATTATTCCACAACGTTTTTCTCCGACTGGAAAAGGCTGCCTTGACGATCCTGGTAAAAAACACCTCGTCCAATAAATCCACCCGGGGCCTCTCCCGGAACGTAAGGGAGATAACCGATGACGTCACCCGTGGTCGCGGATAGAAGCATTGGGGAGAGACATCGAAGAGCTTTACCAATCGGGCATGCATGGAGAGTAAAACCGTCGGGACTCCATAGGCTTTTGTTCCGGGCAGGCCCGTCAGACGGTCTGCCACTTCCCGCTGAACCATGAGAACAGTCTGTGAAATCAACTGGCGATGAGCCAGCAGATGAAACAGTATCTCAGTAGAGATAGCGTAGGGGATGTTCCCGATAACTTTAAGCTTTTGCTCAAAAATCCCCTCGCATAATCCGGCAATATCCATTTTGAGGATGTCCGCAAGGATGATGCGAATGTCTCCCTCCTGCTCCTTCACCAGTTCCTTTTCGAGAATAGCAATCATCGCGGGATCGATATCTACGGCGATCACCTGCCGAACCTCCGGGGCCAATAGTCGGGTAAGAATGCCGTGTCCGGCGCCGATTTCAAGAACAGTGTCCGTTTTTTTGAGGTCTGCCGCCAGGACGATTTTTCTCGCGATATTGTCATCCCTTAAAAAAGACTGACTGAGACGTTTGAGGGGCTGCACCTGGTATTTCTTCAGGATTTTTCCGGAGGAAATCAAGAACGATTCCTTTCTCTTAGGACCACGACAAAACGACGGGCAAGAAAATAGGCGGGAACGGCAAAGAAGGGCGCCATAATGATTCCGCCGATCAGGAGCGGAAAAAGTATATACCAGCCGAGATTCATCACGCCTTCAAGGGAATAATCATTCAGCGCCCAGGCGCTTTTTTGCAAACCGAGGATTATACTCCCCAGTTCATACTGGCAGAAATATAACACGGGGATGGTCACCGGATTGGAAATGAGCCATGACCCCAGATAGCCGGCGGTGATATTCTGTTTGAAGAGGACGCCCGCGGCAATAATCATGGCCGTGTGAAAAGGAATTGTCGGCGTCACACCGATAAAAACACCAATAGCCATCCCCATGGCAATATTTGCCGGTTCTCCCTTCAGACTGATAAATCGGTGGTAAAATTCCCTGCTACGCTTTTTTATGATATTCATGACCGGAGCTCTAAAGGCCAGCGCGAAACGGCGTTTAGATCCAGGCCGTCCCGTTTTCCCCTCGTCAGGAGGTTCTCGCCGACGACGGCGATCATCGCGGCATTGTCCGTACAGAGAACAGGCGGCGGGATGAAGACCTCCATACCCTTTTCCTTCCCATCCTGATAAAAACGTTCCCGCAGACGGCTGTTGGCCGCCACGCCGCCGCAGACTACAACCCTTGCCATGGCCGCATTTTCCGACGCCTTCAGGGTTTTTTGCACCAGCACATCGACAATGGCCTCTTGAAAGCCGGCGACGACATCGGGCAACTCTGCTTCCGAAAAGAGACGCCCCTGTTTTTTGACCATGTTGAGGAGAGACGTCTTCACTCCGCTGAAACTAAAATCGAGACTGTCCCGCATGGCCCTGGGAAAGGCAATTATCCCGGGATTGCCCTGCTTGGCCATACGGTCGATGACCACCCCCCCAGGATAGCCTATCTCGAGCAATTTTGCCGCCTTGTCAAAGGCCTCGCCGGCGGCGTCATCCCGGGTCTGGCCCAGGCAGGTGAAGTCCTGGAAATCCTTGACCAGATAAATATTGGTATGCCCCCCGGAAACGACCAAGGCAACAAAGGGGAAAGCAGGGGGGGCTGCGAGGAGCAGCGCGGCGGCTATGTGGCCCTCCAGATGATTGACCCCCACCATGGGCAGGCCGCGGGCAAAGGCAATGGCCTTGGCCGTCGAAAGGCCAACCAGGAGCGAACCGATTAGCCCGGGTCCTCTGGTCACGGCAATTCCGTCAATATCATCAAGACCAACCGCGGCGTCTTCCAAAGACTGGAGAATCACCGGGATGATCGCTTCGGTGTGTTTTCGTGAGGCTATTTCCGGTACAACCCCTCCATATTTCCCATGGACTTTAACCTGTGAGGCAATTACATTGGACAGGACTCGTTTTCCATCCCGGACGACCGCTGCCGCCGTTTCATCACAGGATGACTCAATCCCCAAAATCAGCATGAAACCTCCCCATACATTTCCTTTTTACAAATCCTTTTACAAAACAACTGAGCAGGTATATAGAAATTTCGCAATGTTGTAAATACCTTTTGAGGCGACGTGCATCATGGAGACTCAGACTGACTTTCTTATCCTGGGCAGTGGCATTGCCGGCCTCAGTTTCGCCATCAAGGCGGCAGAGCTGGGGACGGTGGCCATTGTAACAAAAAAGGGGAAATTCGAATCAAACACCAATTACGCCCAGGGCGGGATTGCCGCGGTTCAGGACGAGGAAGACAGCTTTGCCTACCACATTCAGGACACCCTCAGTTGCGGCGCCGATCTTTGTAAGGAAGACGTGGTCCGTTTTGTCGTGGAGGAAGGCCCGGAGCGGATCAAGGAGCTTGTTCAATGGGGAGTGGAATTCACCAGAGACGAAAGCGGCGGTAACTGTCGCTACGATCTGGGTCGTGAAGGCGGTCATTCCCGGCGCCGGGTCCTCCATGCCAAGGACCTGACCGGCCGGGAGATAGAAAGGGCTCTCAATGACCATGCCAGCCGTAAAAAAACCGTTCACATCTATGAAAACTTCATTGCCATAGATCTTATCATGGAATCCTTCGTCACCGGCCGGACCGATATTTCAGCAAACCGGTGCATCGGCGCCTATGTCTTCGATTTCCATAATAATCGGATTCACACCTTCAAGGCGAAATATGTCATTCTAGCAACCGGTGGCTGCGGTAAGGTATACTTGGTAACCACCAATCCCGACATCGCTACCGGCGACGGTATTGCCATGGCCTATCGGGCCGGAGCTCAAATTGCCAATATGGAATTCATCCAGTTTCATCCCACCTGCCTCTTTCATCCCGACGCTAAATCCTTCCTGATCAGCGAAGCCGTCCGCGGTGAAGGAGCGATCCTGAGACTCAAGAGCGGCGAGCCCTTTATGGAAGGATATCACCCCATGAAGAGTCTTGCCCCCCGGGATGTAGTGGCCAAGGCCATTGATACAGAACTGAAGAGATCGGGGGACGATTATGTCCTACTGGACATCTCTCATAGGGATCGTGACTTTATAATGTCCCGCTTTCCCAACATTTACGATAAATGCCTCCTCTATGGTATCGATATGGCCACCGATCCCATACCTGTCGTCCCCGCCGCCCATTACCTCTGTGGCGGCGTAATGATCAACGAGCACGGGGAGACAAGCATCAACCGGCTTTTTGCCTTTGGAGAGGTCGCCTGTTCAGGACTGCATGGGGCCAACCGTTTAGCCAGTAATTCCCTCCTCGAGGCAATTGTCTTTGCTCATCGGGCTTTTTTAAGAATTCAGAGAGATTTCAAAAACATTCGGGATGAAGACATCACGATTCCCCCCTGGGACCCCCGCGGGGCCACGGAAAGCGACGAATCCATTGTCGTGTCTCACAACTGGGACGAAATCAGGCTTTGCATGTGGCATTATGTCGGCATTGTCCGCTCCGACAAGCGTCTGGAAAGGGCCGACCGGCGCATCGATCTCATTTCCCGGGAGATTGACGATTATTACCGGAATTTCGTCATTACCAGGGATCTGTTGGAACTCCGGAACATCGCCACGGTGGCGGCAATTATTGTCCGTTGCGCACGGATGAGAAAAGAAAGTAGGGGGCTGCACTTCAACATTGACTTTCCCGAACGGGACGATGTCCACTGGCGACGGGACAGCATCATCGCTAAGCCATAATAGAACTAAAGTTATTTCAGTTCCAAAGCAAAAACGATAACAAGGCGGCCAAGAGGAGGCGACGCAGGCGTATCGTGAAATAAATCGAGGAACCGACGATACAGCCAACAAAGTTAGCGCTTTGATTTGGAATCGGAATTAGCCTTCCATACCAGATCGATCTTCCCAAGAATGCTGGAAAAGACCAGTTTCATGTCCTGAGGTGTTTCGATAACCGGGAATTTTATGATATAACCTTTACCGTAGTATTTATTGATAAAGGGAAAAAAGGCCTCCATTTCCGTCGTGATCCGATCAACCCTTCTAATTTCAATGGGTTCGTAGCGCTTCCCCTTGCCGTCGATTAAAAATACACTCCAGATGGAATTTCTGGCGCCTAAATCGTTGGCCTCCATATTGTCCGTGAAGGCGTAGACAAGAAATTCCTCATAATCAGAAGATAGCTGCTTCCACATCTCTTCCCGCTTCTTGGTTTCCTGGTCAGGCCATTGACGGACCCGTGCCTGTTCCTTAAGATATGCATCATTGAAGGCCTTAGAACGGTAAGTGGCGCTGATGTAGAATTTCGTTTCGAACTGGGAGTGCCCGGTCATGTCCCGTGTCCATTGTCCAAGACTATGGAAGTATTCATCGGAGAGTCCCCGGTCCCTTCCCATGTCCACATAACCTTTGACATAAGTACAACCCGATATTATGACAATAATAAGGCAGATCAATAGATAGAATTTTTTTTTCATGACTCCTCACCAAAGACACGATTGAAAATGAAATTCACATTTCCCAGGAAATTATCCGTGTGAAAGACGGCAGTAAGCTCGTCAGTACCCAAATATTTATTCGCCTGTCCATCCTCTGACAGGAGGTCCTTGAAATCCCTTCCCTCCTCCCATGAGCGCATGGCCAACCTCTGGACCACGGCATACGCGTCTTCCCGAGACATCCCTTTATCAATGAATTTAAGGAGGACCATCTGGGAAAAAATGACCCCGTGGGTCATCTGGAGGTTTCTCAGCATTCTTTCTGGATAGACTACCAGCTTCTCCATCATGCCCGTAAACCGGCTGAGCATGAAATCCAGGAGGATCGTCGCATCGGGGCAGATGACCCGCTCTACGGAGGAATGACTGATGTCCCGCTCATGCCAGAGGGGAATGTCCTCCAGGGCCGCCAGGGCATAGGAGCGCATCAGCCTTGCCAGACCGGACAGGTTCTCCGAAAGGACGGGGTTGCGCTTATGGGGCATGGCGGAAGATCCCTTCTGGCCAGGGGAGAAATATTCCTCCGCCTCCCGGACCTCCGTCCGTTGAAGTAGCCGTATTTCCTGGGCAAATTTGTCAAGGGACGAGGCAATGATGGCCAGGGTGCAGAAGAACTCGGCATGACGGTCCCGCTGGACGATCTGGGAAGAAACGGGGGCCGGTTTCAGACCCAGCTTCGCACAGACATATTCCTCGACAAAGGGATCGATGAAGGAGAAGGTCCCCACAGCCCCGGCAATCTTGCCGGTGCTTACACTCTCTCTGGCCCGGAGGAGACGGTCCTTGTTTCTCTGCATTTCTCCATACCAGAGGGCCATCTTCAGGCCAAAGGTAATCGGTTCGGCATGAATGCCATGGGAACGGCCGATCATCAGCGTGAATTTATGTTCAGAGGCCCGACGCTTCAGGACGTCAAGAAGGGCATCCAGATCCTTCAGGAGCAGGTCGGCGGCCTCCCGCATCAAGACGGCTAGGGAGGTATCGAGGACATCCGACGAGGTGAGACCCATATGGATAAACCGGCCATCTTCGCCCACCTTTTCCGTCACCGACGTGAGAAAGGCAATGACGTCATGTTTGGTTGTTTTTTCGATCTCGTCGATCCGCCCAACATCAAAGCCGGCCTTCTCCTTGATCATCTTTAAAGAGGTTTCGGGAATGAGTCCCAGCTTTTCCATGGCCTCGCAGGCAAGGATCTCGATATCGAGCCACTTCTGATAGCGATTCTCGGGGCTCCAGATACGTTCCATCTTTTCTCGGGAATAACGGGGAATCATGGTAGACGCTCCTCTAAGGGTAAATAATCACGTGTGCTACGTATAATAATTTTTGTGATTACGTCAAGCCCTTTGCCTAGATCATCCTTCATCTATATTTGCCGCCCCGAGGCGCCAGCACTCACCTAACTCGATCTAATAAAAGAGCATTTGACATGATCTGAGGGAAAGGGTAGATCAGCATCTATAGACTATGAATGCCAATATCACCATGAATTTCGATATCACCGAAAAACTCGTCTCCACCGATGAGGTTCTGGAGCGCATCACGCCGGGGATGAGCATCTTTCTGGGCACGGGCGTTGCCGAACCGCGGACCCTCATCAAGGCCCTGCTCTCTACTCAAACAAATAATCTCGCCGATCTTGAACTCATTCAGTTGGTCAGTCTTGGCGAAACCATTGCACTTCAGACTAAGGCAACTCCCGGCAAGTTCAGACTGAAAACCTTTTATTCCGGATGGTTAGCAGGGGAAGCCATTACCTCCGGTTCCGTAGATCTCATCCCCAGCCGCATCTCCCGCATCCCGGGCCTCATTGAATCCGGAGCCATCCGTGTTGATGTCGTTTTTATTCAGATTTCTCCCTTTGATGAAGCTGGATTCGCAAGCTTGGGAATCGCCGTGGACGCCGCCAAATACGCCATGGAAAAGGGGACGCTGGTGGTGGGAGAAATCAACGAGCAGGTTCCCAGAACGATGGGGAATACCTTCGTTCATTTCAACGACTTTGATTGCCTCATCCTCGCCTCCGAACCACTCATTTACCTGCCCCGATGGCCAGTCGATGATGTCATGGACAAGGTGGCCGCCTATGTGGCCTCCGTAATCACCGACGGCAGTTGCCTGTCCTTCTATCCCGGGGCCCTCTTCGAAGCTCTGGGGAAACACCTGCTCCGGAAGCGTGAGTTAGGGGTTCATACCTTTTTCTTTACCGACGCCCTCATGGATCTGGTGAAGAGTGGCGCCGTAACCAACCGGAAAAAAGGCTATTTCCGCAACAAGTCATTGACTTCCTATGCCCAAGGGACGCCGGAACTCATGAAATGGCTTCATAACAATCCCCTCATTGAATTTCAGGGCATCGACATCGTCTCCGATAACTTCCGCATCAGTCTCAACGACCGGATGATGGCCATCCTGCCTGCTCGTAAAATCGATCTCACCGGAAATATTGCCATGCATACCGGGCGGGGAAATGTGGGCGGTGGCCCGGGGCAAGCGGAGGAATTCTTTGCCGGAGCCATGCACTCCAAAGGAGGTCGCGCCGTCTTTGCCCTACCCAGTCGCAACCTTCAAGGGAAACCGAACATCATGCTTTCCGTTCAGGATTTTCCTAACCAGTTCAGTAACCGTGAGGCACTGGATCTTATTATCACCGAGTACGGAATCGCCTCTATGTCAGGACGCACGGTCCGGGAACGAGCCCAGGCCCTCATTGACATCGCCCATCCCGCCGATCGGCCGGAGCTCGTCAGGCAGGCCAAAGAGGCCCATATTCTTTTCCCCGACCAGATTTACCTTTCCGAATCGGGAGCTATGTATCCCTTTGATATCTCATTTACCCAGACCTGGAAAGACGGTCTTACCATCAACTTCCGTGCCATCAAACCTTCGGATGAAGAAGATATGCGGCGCCTGTTTTACCGGTTTTCCGATCATACTGTTTATTACCGCTACTTTAGCGAGATCAAGGCGATGCCTCACGCCAAAATGCAGGAATATGTAAATGTGGACTACCGCAGGGTTATGTCGATCGTCGGAGTGGTCGAGGAAGCGGGGATGGAAAAGATTATCGCCGAAGGAAGATACGTCCGCCTTGCCGACCAGCCATACGCCGATACGGCCTTTGTCGTGGAAGAAACTTATCAGGGCAAGGGGATTGCTTCCCTGATCCTGCAAGTGCTCATGAAGGTTGCCCGGGGACAGGGCCTCCTGGGGTTCACGGCGGATATCATTGCCAATAACAGATCTATCTTCAAAGTTTATGAAAAGGCGGGCCTGGCGATCCAGGCGGTTATGGAATACGGCGTCTACCACCTGACCATGCCCTTTGCCGACTTGCCGGGCGGGAACCCGGAGACAGGGGTAAAACTGGCGCGCTGATGGCAGAAACTCTCTTTTTATTAAAAAAAATTGTCTCTCCGTTCTTTCAGCCCTTGTCTATTGTTCTACTCTTGCTGGTTTCTGGCCTGATGCTCCTATGGATGACCAAAAAGAAAAATCTTGGTAAAATCTTCATTACTATGGGAACGATCATGCTCCTACTGGCAAGTTACGGATTTCTGGCAGACCAGCTCGTTGTATCTCTTGAAAACCGTTACCCCCCTTTACTTGATATCAAAAATATTCGTAACTCCAAAGACATTAAATGGATCGTTGTCTTGGGAGGAGGTGCCATACCCGACCCGCGCCTGCCCCTTTCCAGCCAGCTTGGCCCGGATTCCCTGAGCCGGCTCCTGGAAGGGGTAAGGCTCCACCGACAACTCCCCGGCTCCAGACTCATCCTTTCCGGCGGGGCTATATTTAAGGAATCACCGGAGAGCGAAACGCTTGCGAAAACGGCCATCTTAATGGGTGCGAGTGAAAGTGACATGGTAAAGGAAAATAAATCCATGGATACGGCCGATCAGTCAAAATTGATCTCAAGCATCGTTGGTCGTAACCGGTTCATTCTCGTGACCTCGGCCATACACATGCCCAGATCTATAGCCCTTTTTCGCAAACTCGGCATGGACCCGATCGCCGCACCCACCAATTATCTGGTCGTCAAACAATCACATACTAATCCCCAGGATTTCTTCCCCGCCACCCATTCCCTCCGTAAGATTGAAGCGGCCATCCATGAATATCTGGGCCTGATCTGGATGTGTATTCAGTAAGAATTGAAAAACCCTCTTGAATAATAAAAGACGGCGTGTTAGGGGTCGTCAGGATCATGGTGCAACACAATACAATAATCACTAAGGATAGGTGAAAATATGAATCGATTTCAAAGATATGGATCGAGACTTCTGATCGCGCTCGTCTTCACGCTCTTGATAACAGTGCCCCTATGTGCAAAGGACAAGAACACTGTAGCCGTTCTTCCCTTTGCCCTCAACAGCGCTGATAACATAGATTACGTACAGCAGGGCATTGTCGACATGCTGTCATCCCGGATCGCCTCCATTGACAAGATCGAGGTCGTGAGCAAGGATAAGGTTCTCGACGCCATGAAAACAGTCAAGGTGAAAGAGATGACCCTAGCCGATATTTACGCCCTGGGAAAGAAAATGAATGTCGATTACGTTGTC
>CAISJV010000057.1 GCA_903885795.1 uncultured delta proteobacterium
CTTCCTGTAATCGAGCATCCGGTGATTTTCACAGACATGCATCCTTTCACTTGTTAATCAGCAAGATACCTTTTTTCTTGAAGAGTCGAAATAATTCTGCCTTGATCCGATCCTCGTCCGTTCATTTTTGTTGATAAACCCTCACATTTCATTTATAGATGGCCTCAATCCATATGAAATGGCGATCAATAATGAAGCGAATTTACCATATTATAATTATTGCCCTTGTCTTTTTTCTTGCCCAGGGATCATCATTAGCCCAAAGCACGTCGATTCGATCCGGTGAAACTGTTAAAGGCATCCAGGCGGAGGGGGCCTGCGCCATCGTCGGGATGAGCGCCGAGCAATCCCAGTTGACGGCACTGCAACGGGCCAGGGCTGCTGCTATTGAGCAGGCCGCAGGCGTCTCCGTATCCTCCGGCACGCTAGTCACCAACTATGTCGTCGCTGTCGATTTCATCAAGACTTACGCCAGGGGTTTCATCATCAAGGAAAAGGTAACGTGGCTTCCGCTGGGCCAGTATCAGAAGGATGCGTCCGTCGCCCCCATCCCGGAATACCGGGTCAGGATCACCGCCGATATCTATGTTCCGCAGAAAACGAAAGGATCCGTCGGTCTCAAGGCGAAGCTGAACAACATGGTTTTCAGGAGCGGAGAGAAGGCAACCTTCTTCCTGAGGGCTGCCAAAAGCGCGAGATTCGCCGCCTTCAACATCATGGCGGATGACCGGGTCGCGATGATCTTTCCGAATATCCACGAGTCGGACAACCTGATTCCTCAGGGCCGGGAGATGACTTTTCCCGCGAAAGACGCCAAGATAGAGCTGGAGGTGCAGACCCTGCCGGGTCATCAGCGGGACGCCGAGGCCTACCTCATTATCGCCTGGGACAGTTCTGTAGATATCCGGATCATGGAACTCTTCCCGGAGACGGAGCCCCTTGGCTTCAGCGAGTTTTTCGGGAAGCTTGCGGAGATTGCCGACCGTATTGAAGATACGATCCTGCCCTATGAAGTTGTGGGGGGAAAATGAATCGAAATGATGAATGGAGCAACGGATGAAGAAACTCAGTATCCTGCTGACAGCATTGTTCTTCTTAATGGCTTTTGATCTACAAGCTGCAGATGTTAAGAATGTGGTATCAAAGCAAGTGGGGAACCGGGTGCAGTTTACATACGATCTGGTGGGCGAAGAACGGGAGGCAGATGTGACCGTTCAGCTTACCGTTCCGGGCGGAGATCGCAAGACAGCGGATCTTCACCTCGAAGGCGACGTCGGCAAGGTGAAGCCCGGCCGGGGCAAGGTGATCTGGTGGAACGTCCTGCAGGACTTTCCGCGCGGCCTGAACTCGGAAATCGCATGGGAGATCACGGCCGGGGGCCAGTCCTTTACCGATACGTCCACGGGTATGGAATTCGTCTTTGTCAAGGGCGGCTGTTATGAGATGGGAGATACCTTCGGTGACGGCCAGCCGGATGAAAAGCCGGTTCACAACGTCTGCGTCAATGATTTCTATCTCGGAAAATATGAGGTGACGGTGAGGCAGTTTCGAACCTTTGTTCAGGACACGAATTACCGCACAGAGGCGGAAAAGGGAGATGGCTGTTACGTGTGGAATGGTTCCAAATGGGAAAAGGATGGGAGTAAGTCCTGGCGCTCGCCCGGTTTTAGTCAGGATGACAGCCAGCCCGCCGTCTGTGTTTCCTGGAACGATACTCAGGCCTTTAACGATTGGATTTCCCGGAAAGGCGGAAAGAGCTATCGTTTGCCAACGGAAACGGAGTGGGAGTATGCGGCGCGGAGTGGCGGGAAAAAAGAGAAGTATGCCGGGACGAACAGCGATAATGGGTTGGGAGACTACGCCTGGTATAATGCCAATTCCGGGAGCAGAACCCATCCGGGGGGGCAAAAACGGCCTAATGGTCTGGGACTTTATGATATGACAGGTAACGTATGGGAATGGTGTCAGGACTGGTATGGCGATAAATACTATAGCGATAGTCCGAGGGACAATCCCCGTGGGCCGTCCAGCGGCCAGTATCGTGTGCTGCGCGGCGGTTCCTGGGTCAGCAAACCTGTGGTCGTCCGCGCGGCGCTCCGGTACGGGAATGAACCGGCGAACCGGAACAGCTACCTCGGGTTTCGTCTGTCCTTGTCCGCCCCATGATTATTTTCTGAGTTCTGTTTTTCTATTTTCTGACGGAGGGGTACAGGGGCTTTAGCCCCTGTTGGCGTCAATTTTTGGGAGGGACTATTCAGGAATCGCCGATCTTCATCAAGACCTATGACTTTACGAAATGGCTGCTTGAGCATACCATCCGCTTTCCGAAGAGCCAGCGTTTTGTGATGGGCAAGCGGATCGAAGAAACGGCGCTCGACTTCTACGATTGTCTCCTGTTGGCGGTGAAGATCGAGAAGGGGCGCAAAGAGACGTTGCAGCGGGCGAGCTTTGAGCTGGAGCGGTTGAAACACTATGTGCGGTTAAGCAAGGACTTGGGAATCTTCAGTCTGAGGCAGTATGAATATTCATCGACAGCGGTGGTTGAAATAGGCCGGTTGTTGGGCGGCTGGCTGAAAAAAGTTTAAGGGTGGGGGGCTTTTGTGCTGCGCGGCGGTTCCTGGAACAACAAACCTGAGAACGTCCGCGCGGCGAACCGGAACAGGAATGAACCGGCGAACCGGAACAACAACAACGGGTTTCGTCTGTCCTTGTCCGCCCCAAGACTATTATGAAAGCCAAGATGCCGGGTTTTCAAGGAAATCCGGATAGTGCGAATAATAATCTATTGACCCCCTATCCTGCGCCGGAGCGGTCCGGACGAATATAAAAGAGGCCGGATGGGACTGGTAGTGCAAGCGAAGGCCCTGTCCGGCCACCATAACTATGAAACGCTACGGCAACCTTTACGAAAAGATATGCGATTTTGACGGCCTTTACGAAGCCAGCCGCCTGGCCCGCATCGGGAAGCGGGGCAAGGTGAGTTGCGCCACATTTGAGATGAACATTGAGGAAGAGCTGCTGCGTCTCCGGGAAGAACTGATTGCCAAAACCTATCGGCCGGGGCCGTACCGGGAATTCACGATCTATGATCGCAAGCCCCGCAAAATCAGCGCCGCCCCATATCGGGACCGTGTCGTGCATCACGCCCTTTGCCGCATCATCGAGCCGATCTTCGAGCGGACATTCGTCCATGATTCCTACGCCTGCCGTCCGGGGAAAGGGACGCACCAGGCCGTTAACCGTTTCACGGAATATGCGCGGCGCTACAAATACGTTCTCAAAACGGACGTCAGGAAATACTTTCCGTCAATCGACCATGAGATTCTGCTCCATAAGATCAGCAGGAAGATCAAATGCCTGGATACGCTGGAATTGATCGGACTGATTATCGACGGTAGCAATAAGCAGGAAGATGTGGTTGCCTATTACCCCGGCGATGACCTCTTTACCCCTTTTCAAAGAAGGAAGGGCATCCCGATCGGCAACCTGACGAGTCAGTTCTTTGCCAATGTCTACTTGAACGACATAGACCACTACGCCAAGGAGGTCCTGGGTTGCCGGGGCTATATTCGCTACGTTGACGACATCGCGGTGTTTGACGACGACAAGCAACGACTGTGGGATATCAGCCGTCGCCTGGCGGAATTTCTCGCCGGGGAGCGACTCAGCCACCATCCCGGCAAAACATTCGTCGTACCCGTAACGGAGGGCGTCGATCATTTGGGCTACCGGATCTTCCCGGCGCACCGGCGGTTGCGGCGGGACAACGTCTGGCGCTTCCTTCACAAGATGAGCAGATTGCAAAAATTGTACGCAAAAGACAAGGTTTCCATGGACGAGATCAATTCCTCCCTGCAGAGCTGGCTCGGCCATGCCCGCCATGCGGACACGCAGGGGCTACGGACAAAAGTTTTTGCCGGGATTTGCTTCGCAAAACAAAAGCACATAACATCTTGATATTTGCGGAGCTATGATTTACATTACAGGTGATTAGGGACTTCTTACGAGAGCATTGGGGATTTGCGGCGATGGATGAAAGAGTAAACTACTGGTTGGATATTGCAGACTATGACCTAACGACGGCAGAGGCAGTGCTGAAGGCCGAAAGGTATCTTTATGTCGGCTTCATGTGTCATCAGGCGATTGAAAAGACACTGAAGGCCCATTATCAGTTGCTGAAAGAGAAGTTGCCGCCGAAGACGCACAATATCCTTTTTTTACTCAAGGAGACGGCCCTGTTTGATTCTTTATCGGACCAGCAGAAAGCATTTATGGAGATGTTGCTGCCGATGAATATTGAGACCAGGTATCCGGAATACAAGGACAGACTGTTCAAATCGCTGGATCGTGAGAAATGCAGCAAATTATTGCATGATACACGGGAGATGCAAAAATGGATCAAAGAGAAGCTGAAAGAAAAGCAAGAAGTTATGCAAGCGCAGCAAGAGCTGTCGTGAAATTCGACAAGGCAGTATTGTTCGGTTCATATGTGAATGGCAGGCCGGAGGAGTACAGCGATATCGACATCGGTCTTTTCATGGACAGATTGGACGACAACGTGGATTATCTGAAGCTGATGTCCAGTCTTTACCATGTGGCGGTGGAGATCGACGTACTGATCGAACCCCACCTTTTCATCCGCGGTGAGGATAGATCCGGTTTTGGCGAAGAGGTTGAAAAAACGGGGGTCGTTATCGAAGAGAATCGGTAAATGATACCTTAAGCGGAGCGTTACGCTTCGCTAACGCACACTGCGAGATATTTCGGGAGGTGGACTGTGAGAATAGAGAAGGCGTTCATTGCGGCAACCATCCTGCTGCTGGCGACAACTGCCTTGGCCGAGCGGGGCCGGCTTCAGGTCACCGTCTCTCCCGTGCCGCCGAATCTTTCCGCGCAGGTCGCCTTTACGGAACCATCGGGAAACAGGATACTCGATGCTGACGAGACGGGAAAGCTCCTAATTACTTTGCAGAACCGGGGCAAAGGGGACGCCTTCGATGTCCGCGCTGCAATCAAAGCCTCCGGAAAGACGGAAGGACTTGAGTTTGATCGTGACGTCATCATCGGGACGGTGCCCGCCGGAGGGACGGTGAAAAAGGAGATCGCCCTGAAGGCCGCGGAGGATATTCCCACGACCAATATCAGCCTAACCGTGGAGATTCGGGAAGCCAACGGCTTCGACCCTAACCCCATGAAGGTTTCCTTCAAGACAAAGGCCTTTGAGCCGCCGAAGCTCGTGGTGGCTGATGTCGGGGTCACCGATCAGAAGGGCAGCGGCCGGATCGAGCCGGGAGGAATTGTCGAGCTGACGGTGCGTGTTCAGAACATTGGCCACGGAGACGCACGGGAGGCTGTTGCCGATGTGCAGACCGGCAAGAATGTCTTCATCGCGGCCGACAGCGTTACCCACTTTGAGCTGGGCAATATCCCGTCGGGTCAGTTCAAGGACTTAAAGTTTTCCTTCTATACCAACAACCGGATCGGCAACGGCGAGCAGATTCCCGTCACCATCAGTCTCAACGAGGCGCGCCCGCGCTTCAAGGCGGACCATCCGCTGAAGCTTGTCATGAACGCCCCCCAGAAACGTCTGGAAGAGGTCGTTGTCAAAGGTGAGGACACAGGAGATAAAGCGGACATCAAGCTTGCCGGAGGGTTAAGCGTTGATGTGGACATGAATATCCCGGAAGGGCAAAAGGCGGGCAAGTATGATGTGGCCGTGGTCATCGGCAATAGAAACTATGCCGCCTCCGGTTCGCCCGACGTGGAGTTCGCCAACCGGGACGCACAGGTCATGAAGGAGTACCTGATCCGTACCATGGGCTACGATCCCGCGATGATCCTCTATGCCGAGGACGCGACGCTCACCAAGTTCAACGAATTCTTCGGAAGCGAAAGGGACCACAGGGGTAGGCTCTTCCGTTACGTGAAGGGAGGGGTGTCGAAGGTCTTTGTTTACTACGTGGGACACGGCGCCCCGGACCTGGAGTCGAACGAGGCCTACTTCGTCCCCGTGGACACCAACCCCCAGGATCTGAAATCGAACGGCTACCGCCTACAGACCTTCTATGACAATCTAGCGAAAGTTCCGGCAAAGAAGATGACCGTCGTTCTGGACGCCTGTTTCTCCGGCAACTCCGACAAGGGGATGCTGTTCAAGAACATCAGTCCTACCCTGGTGAAGGTGAAGAAGGAGTTCCGGGGGCCGCAAAACGCCGTCCTCATGACCAGCGCCGCCGTCGATCAGGTGTCCACCTGGTACCGGGACAAGCGGCATTCGCTGTTCACTTACTTCTTTCTGAAGGGGCTCCAGGGTGAGGCCGATACAAACAAGGACGGTAGGATCACCGTGGGCGAGATGGACCACTACCTGAAAGAGCAGGTGCCTTACATGGCCCGGAAGCTCACGGGCAACGAACAGAATCCCGTCGTGACGGGGAACGCTGCGGACGTCATCGCCGTGCTGAAAAAGTGAGGATCAGGATTTTCTGAACACGGTTTACGATTAACAGCGAGCATAACAGAGGGCTTTCTTGAAGGGAGCCCTCTGTTATTTCCTGTGATGCTTACAAACGGCATTCATTGTTTTTTTTGAGTCGTTTTTTTACGGACTTGTAGGTGTTGTCATTTTTGACAAACATCTGTTTTTCTTGACAAAGTATCGCTGATTACCAAAAGAAAGCATTATGTATGATCGTAAAAATCCCACGAATGTGCAAGCGACA
>CAISJV010000058.1 GCA_903885795.1 uncultured delta proteobacterium
GGGAGAGATATTCTGATTGCGCTCCTGTTTAAGCTGAACCAGCTCCCGTGAACCTTTCCGAAAGAGATGATTGGTCAAGGTAAAGACCCAGGGCAAACATAATAATGGCAACAGGAGAATCAATGAAAGCCGGAAAAACCTCAAGAAGACAAGCCACGCAGCTTTTGCACCTGACACAAAAGTAAATTCAGTGAAGAATACTGATATGACGAATGTGAAAGTCAGAACAAGGAGAGCGGGCCAGCTTGCCTTTATGATCCATAACATTGATGTTTTTCTGTCGTATCGGCCCATGAGGTAATGGTCCTGTGAATGAAGAGTTTATTATTTGCTGCATATCACCGATGAATAAGGGACTCAATGAAGAATCGCCATCTTGACTATCCATCTGAATCTTGCCGCCATAACCATCATGATTTTCCTACATGATAAAATGGGAAAGTAGAAAACGGCTTTTATATCGGACAGAGCTGCTTGGGATCGCTAAATCCCGAGTTTCTTTTAAGATAGGACAATAGACCGAAATAAATCTGGTCGATTCTTTCTGACGCTGGCAGCGTATCTCGGATCTTCTTGAGATAGCCACGCTCATGAATCATCTGAAAGGTAGGTTGGCAATTGATGTCATAAACCCAAGCCATCTGTAGGAGCTTGAAGTCATTCAACGACCGCAGTTGCTGCATGCTGATCATCTTACCTTCCTGGAGACTGTCCATTATTTCAGCAGACACTTCAGGTAAATCCGGCAGATCAAGCTCTACGGCGGCGCTTCTTTCCGCATGGTCGACGTAATAATAGGTCGATACCAGATTGAAGATATCCAATTTATCAGCATCCCTGAGCAATTTACTGAAATAAATGCAGACAGCGCTTTCGTCTTCCGGGACGCTCAAACGGTTATGGTAGGAAATGGCTTTCAGGATCAGCTCCTGGGTCTCTTCATCTAAAGCTGCCAGCGCCTTCTCCTGCTGAAGCACCTTGACGCCCAACTCTCCATGGTTTTCTGATTTCTTGTCCACGAAGGTCTGATAGCGGGTGTATTGCTCAAATCGGCCAATATCATGGAACAGGGCCATGACCTCAGCAAGCCTCATGTTGTTGTCATCCAGGCCAAGTTCTTTGCCGATATTCCGGATCTCGTTGCAGACCCTTAAAGAATGCTTTTCTTTCAGCACCAGGGCCTCCTGTACGATGGGGTCAGTTGAATGGAAGGATTGGACATACTGGGAGAACCATGCTTTTAGATTATTCAAATCGGATTCTGTTAACTGATAATGGTTCTGAGATACCATGATGTTTCCTTTGTCGGGAGTGCGAACTAACACAAGGAAAGAGGAAAAGCAAACCTTTGAAAATAATCACTGCCTTGCTCTTGCCGTTAAAGACCATCATGATTCCCCAATCTATCAATTCTAAATCGTAATAAAGTATCAACGATCCTTTGGGCATATTTATATGAGGGGCATTATCTATCTGATTATGTATTGAGCTCATCCCACTACATTGCTTGAGATTGAAGGGTTTTGGAATATTTTACATAATATTTCCGAAAATTTAGATACTTACCGAGTACTTTTATACCGCCCAGAGCTGGCGGATACGACTGATACGAAACTGACCCTTATGGCGGGACCGACAACAAACTGAAGCTGGTTGTATATGTCGGGATTACTTTTTCAGGTTCTGAAGTTTCCTCAAACTGTTTCTGGTCATCTGTTGGGAAGCAACTCAATCATTCCATTCAATACATTTAAAGATTCTTTGAAAATTTCTTCAAAACCAGACCTAAAATCCATCAGTCGATCCTTGCGCCTTCCTGATAATACCTAATCTGTTCAACAACTTATTGAGCATCTAATAACTCTTTTCAGAAGTTGGCACACTTCCCGCATCAGCTAAAGCCAAACAGAAACAAATAAAAAAATAAATGGAGGACACAGAAAATGAAAAAGACACTAGGAACGATGGTAGCGGCAATGGTAGTGGTGCTCTGCACGGGAACTTTCGCGATGGCTGAATATGCAGCAGCGGGCGTTGGCAACTTCCCTTACTTCCAGCTTGGATGCTTGATCATCGGCGGGATGACCATCATCAGCCTGAAGCACAAGTATGAGAAGATGTACACTGGTGAAGTGGCTGGCGTCTTCGCTCTCTACACGGTCCTGATTGCTCTCTTCACCAATCCGGTGATCGAAGGCATCAAGAATCTGGTCGGCTAAAAAATAAGATAGATAAACTGAGGAAAGGAGGAACAGATCATGGCAACACTGCAAGAGACAAAGAGACCCCCGTTAAGCAAGTTTAACCCTGTGATGATCGTCAGCGCCTATGGATTCGTGATTGCCATCGCCTCCTTAATGTTCTTCTACATCGGCTTCAGGATCGACCAGTATTTCGGGACGGCCCCCAACTTCATGTTCGGGATGTTCTTCCTGGCCCTCTTCCTGACCATCGGCAGATTGTATCAGGAAGCTTGGTTGAGACGAAACGAGGTTTGATAATTCTACTGGATAAATAAAGACAAGTCTTTTGAAAGTCTGTGTCCCTTTAAAAAGCCCTCTGATGAAACCGGTTCGTCAGAGGGCTTTTGATTTTATAAATGCTCGACATTTTCCTGCTCCTCTTTTTCCCAAATCAGAAGGGTTTTCCGGGCAATTCTTCTCTTTCGGTAATATCCGTAAACGAAAATGAGAGTGATGACAAACCAGAGAGTTGTAGCGCTGGTGATCATGGGTATCCAAGAAACCCTCACCTCCATGTAATCAAGCCATTCTTTTTCGAGGATGAACAGATGCAGACCGGTCATTTTTTTTAATGAGCCTCCAAGATTACCATCAGCGGCATAATCCCTGATGAATTGGTGAAACGCCTTAATGCCAAATTTGTTGATGAGAAAAGACACAAACATAAAGCTTTCCGCATAGGCGAGTTTTGCTTCATCAGGGTCACTGGGAAAATTCGCGGTTAGTTTTTCGAGAGGAATCACCCTCTTCGTCAGAAATGCTTTTGTCAGACTGGCCATTCTTGTCAAATGCCACTCTGAAGATTCGTACATTGCAAATCCTTCGGAAAGCCAAGTAGGCGCCTCCCTTCCTTCCAATACTTTACCAATGACTATATGTGTAAATTCATGAGTAAACACTTTTTCGTAGTCGAGACGTCCCCCTTTTATGGCCCCTGGAGATCTCAGGATAATCAAGTTACGTTCGGGATATGCCACCGCCGATGCCCAGAGAGGAATCGCTTCCTTACCCGGTTGAACCTTTTGGAATTCTTCGATAGCCGGCGCCAGGATGATCACGGTCTTGCCCGGGAAGTCATATCCTATGTCGGCGATGATCCTTCCTCTGATTTTTTCTGATGTAGTGGATATGTGCTTAGCCAGTTTTTCTTCCGCATCCACATATTTGATAAAGAAATGTTTTGTTTCGAGCCGTTGATAAGGTTCTGCACATACCGGTTGCTGGCAAAAAATCACAAATAAAACCAGCGCTATGATAAAAATGAGCCTTTTTAGAAGAGCATCTATGGAGAATTCAATGGCTGCGAACATCTGTCGGCATTTGTTCAATGGCTTGTCAATCGTTCTATAATCAACATTTGACATTAAAGAGCGGTCCTTGATAACGAGGCTCAAGTAATTTGGTTACCCTTGGTTCTGCTGTCTATAGGTGATAAGTCAATAACCACTCGATACGCCACCTCCGCCGGATTCTCCTCCGCTGAACGGTTTTTCTGGCTGTATTGACGGCTGATTGGCGGTGATCTCGCCGGTAACAACCGCTGCTCCAAAATCGGCTAGGCTAATTCCATGATTTTCTGGTTTCAGCATATTCCGGGCTGTGTAGCCGTGACGCATTTCGTTGTTTCCTACGACAAGCCAGCTTATGATGAAGCCAGCGACAATGACCATGAAGACCCCAAGGATTGCCGGATCCCATACGTAATGCTTTAACCCCAGATAATCCTTATTGGTCGCCAGGGTTATAACGGCGCTAACCAGGCTAACATCGATTATGAGTCGGATTCTGTTTTTCAAACCATAATAAAGACCGAGTGCCGGGACCAGAAAGGTAAGCACGTAGGTTGTCCAATAAAATAGTGGAGCGAACCCTGCAAAGGACCGATCAGAGATAACGGGATAACTGGATTGGATCCTAAAAAGTTCCGGCAGGCGAAGATTGACTGCGAGATAGATCCCTGCCAAAAGGAAGGCTTGGATCGTGGCCAGTTTCTCTTTTTTGAAATCCTCGTTTGTGGGAAGACACTTTCGGAGGTTCATCCAAAGAATCAACATAAGGATAGACACGAGGGCAACTCTTTCGTTTGCCGGTGAAAGCGATAATTGAAAGGGAACTACACAGAGGGCCGCTATGGCTATAAAGGCGGCATAGAGGAAACCGAACCGCAGATACAGCCAAAATGCACAGGCGGCCATCAGCAACGACCCCGCAATGGTGAACAGGCGTGGCTCGCTCTTCAATACATTCATCAACAGGACAAAACCAACACATAACAGAAGGGTACTCGAAAGCGCCAGGGCCTCTTCAATGCCATGCCGGTAAAAAGAATTGCGCTTCACCAGGGTTTCAGCCAGCACATAAAAGGGAATACTGAAAGCCATCAGTGACCATGCTACTGTAACCTCGTTTCGTATGCCGGTTGCCCACAGATAGAAACCGACGACGGCTATCACACATGCAAGGGTGAACAGAAAAAAAAGGATGCGAAAAAAGACGTTCGTCTGGCTCACCCCTGGGTTGGTTCTGGCATCTATGATCCCGAATTGCTCATCCGTGATCAGACCGGAGCGGGTCCAGGTTCTTGCCTCGCGCCTGATGAAGATCTTTTCTTCCTGCTCGTCCGTGTAGAGGCTTACGTTCATGGGCTATCCTTGAACTTGCGGGAAAGAATTAAAATCAGGCAGATGACAGCAATCGAAGAAATGATCGCGTAAAGAAACCTCCCAGCCGTATCATTGATAAAGTCAAAAACGACCACACCCAAGCAGAGATAGCCGTAGAGAATCGCATAGAGCATGTAAATAAAACGCTGCGTACGCAATGAATAAGCGACAATCGCGACAATCGCTGTAACCATGGCGGGAAAATGCCAGGATGCGATCTTGTACTCTATAACACCCGACAGAAGTGCCAGAAGGAGGAAATGAATCGTGAAATTGAGGTAAATGTCGAGGAAATGCTTCTTCTTGCCGAGACGATGCAACGAATATCCCAGGAGAAAGGTCACGATGCTGTAAGCGATGGCGGACTCCCGGTAGTAATGGTGCAGGGACGGGAAGCGTACTGACAATTGAAAGCCAAACCAGGCGGCGAGGGTCGAAAGGGCCATTGACAGAACAAGGCGGTTGTCGAAGCGATAGGCAAGAAAGAAGAACAGCGCGGCCGATACCAGAAGATAGTTGTGCCATAGATCCCCAAGGACGTGGAACTGCGTCTCGATATACGCGATATCAGTTGCGTAAAATGTGCAGCCGAAAAAAAGAACGTAGTCGAAGAGAATGTTGGTAGATTCAACTAAGTCGTTTGAATAGGGTTTGCCCTTTAAGAAACAGTAGAGAAATGCAGCCAGGGCCCCAAGCGTCAAGGAACCGATAATGGCAATATCACCCAACTGAACGAAATACTGCTTGATGGTGAGACCGACACCTGCCGTGATAAGCAGAACGCCGATGTAGATGGCAGCCCTCAGTTCCCGGTGGATGGAAAAGTGCTTCTTGAGGTGCAATTCCGTTAGGATGCCGAGTTGCTCAGAACTCAACATTCCCTCCTGATGCATCTCTTTCAAGAGTACGGCGATATTCATGGATCACCAAGTTCTTGACGTTTAGCACAGTGAAAAGGAAACGCTTTAAGAAAGGACATCATCCCATCTCTTACAATACGGAGAGTAATATCCGCCACGGTACGTATGGCTTCCGTCATGTTTTTTAGTCACGACTTTCCCTTACTTCATCAGCTCGATATGCTCCCTGAGGGCAACCAGCAGCGTCGTCAGATCCTTCTCTTCCAGAGACAACAGGAAATTCATGTCCCTGTCAGTCTGCAACAGTTTCATCAGTATTTCCAGAAGTTCAGATTTTGTCAGATCGCCCATGTGATTTTGCCGCTATCAAAAAGAAAATGAGAATCCAAGTCAGTCAAATTGATCTTGCCGAAACAGAAAAATAGACTACCTACGAATAAATGGATACAAGATCATATGGGATAAATCAACTGAGGAATAAAAAAAAGAAAACTGACCTGGATTCCCTCTATTTGAAAGCCTCCATGAAGCAGGAAGCCAGAAAAATATTACTCAATAAAAACATCGGCAAGATCTTTGAAGATCTCACCGATATGGTTAGAAGGCAGCGCATGCCGCCTGATGAAGGACGACCTTGCCATTGTTCTGAAAGGTTAGTTTCAGAGCATCAGGACAAAATCGATCTTCTGAGTAAACAGCTTTCTGTGCTTGCGGGTTGTAGTCCGCGAAGACCCCAGTTAACACTACCACCTTCCCATTTCTGGGAGCGAAGATAATATCAACGGCCATCTTGTTCCCATCAACTGATCTGACTCTGACGAGTCCACGATCATTTGACAGATCATGTCTGCCGATGACATCACCTGCAAAACCTGGTGACGACGCCATCACGAGCGTAAAGATTGCACTGATGATGATTGTCTTCATCCTATACCTCCTTTATGTACTTGATATGCTTATATTATTTCTATATAACTAAGCTTAATATCAAAGAAGGAGGTTAGTTGTTTTGTTGTTTGTCAAAAATAACGTATGGTATCTAAAATAATTGCTACATCCCCATTGACATTAACAATGAGCATCCGTATCTTAAAATCATCGAGGCGCTGCAATGCACGGCTTCAATTATGTCTCTGGGATTTGGAAGAAAGTTTAATCATTTCACTGGGAGGTAACACGAAAAGCATCGAGAAGTATTGATGGTGATCATGAACTGCCGAGAGCAGTTATTTTAATAAGCTGATTACAGCTTACGAATAGGCAGGCATTGTGGCGTTTTTGATATGACATTGAAGTTCTTTGAAAGATATGCAGAAGATAGTGTTAGACAGGCGAGATTCTGCGATGCCCGTATTGAGTCTATTCTACAGGACGTTAACGAAAAAGAAAACACAGAGTCTTAGTGGTGATTATCACCCGTAAAAGACCAAGAATTCAAATGATGGACTCCAGTAAATGACAAGACGGCA
>CAISJV010000059.1 GCA_903885795.1 uncultured delta proteobacterium
CCTGCTCCGCAAAAAAGCTGCGGGGGCGGCCATGGATAACTCCTTGCGGTTGAGCTGGTAACGGTGACATCTAAAATCAGCTTGACGGATGTAGAACTTTATGACAATAGAAAACACAACATAACATATCAACATCAATAATAAAATCAGGTTTTGTTACGTATAGCTTCCTGTACTCAGTAACCCTATAGATATCTCCGTTATACTTGACTTCCTTCCATAATCAATATGCGAACCTATTTTGATTCCTTCTTCTCAAGAAGCTTTTTACAATTGACTAACAAAAAAATATCATATAGGTGAACTGAAACCAATGACCTACACGCAGTAAGCTACGGGATATCTAAAACCCCAAGGAACGAAGCAAGATTCAGGGAATATAACCCTGAGAGATTCAAAAGAGGGGTGGCGCCATGAGACATATCCACACCATATCAATCTTATTTATTTCTATTATCTTATTTTCAACTTCTTTTGCCCAGGCTGCACGTGGCGTGGAGCTCAAGATGAAAGAGGAACTGAATCATAAAAGCGGTAAGCTTGGGGAATATAGAGCTCTAGTGATTGGCATCGACAACTACCAAGATCATAAAATCCCTGCCCTTAAAACCGCCGTCAATGACGCAAAAGAAATGGGGGATCTCCTTAGAAACATGTACGGCTTCAAGGTTACACTCTTGCTTGACCGGCAGGCTACAAGGAGGACGATTATTCAGACGTTGCGAGATTTTACGGCGAATACTATGCCCGATGAAAGCATCTTGATCTACTACGCCGGCCATGGTGAAATTGATAGGGTTCTGAACGACGGATGGTGGGTCCCAGTAGACGCTATAGGTGGGGACTCCTCGACCTATCTTGACAATACGGTTATTCAGAAGGTCATGCGGAGCATGAAGGCCAGGCACATACTGCTTATATCTGACTCCTGTTATTCCGGTACCCTGTTCGGTGAAGCCCGGTCAATGCCCTCCCTCATCGACGACAGGTATTACTTGAATCTGTACAACGAAAAGAGCCGCTGGGGGATTACTTCAGGTAACAAGACGCCGGTGTCTGACAGCGGATCGGAAGGGCACAGTATATTTGCCTACCAGCTAATCAAAGCTCTTAAGAAAAACGAAAATCCCTATGTCACTACCCAGGAGATTTTCTCACGGATCGCACCGATTATAGCCAACAATTCTGAACAGCAACCTCTGTGCTGCCCCGTCCGAGACACGGGTGACCAGGGCGGCGGTTTTGTCTTCGTGTCCACGATTGCCGCTTCTTCGACAGCTAATACCTCTTCATTTACGAAGAAATCAAATCCGAAACCGAACTCTGAAGAGTTGATGAGGCAGAAGGAGGATCTGGAAAGGGAGAAGCAAGAGCTGGATCGAGAACGCCAGGAAATCGACGGGATGGAGGCACTGCAAACCGAGCGTAAAAAGCTGGAAGCGGAGCGTGTTAGGTTGGCGGATAGAAAGAAACAACTTGCCATGGTGAAGCCAACTACTGACACTGCCCCTTCCTATGCGATGAAATCAGAGCCGAAACCGAACTCTGAAGCGTTGATGAGGCAGAAGGAGTCTCGGGAAAGTCAGAAAATCGAGAAAATGGCGGTTCAGCAAAACGAGCGGAAAAAACCAGAAGCGGAAAGCGACATATTGGTAGATAAAAGTAAGCAGCTTGCCATGGTGAAGCCACCCACTCTCTCCAAATACTTGGCGGAGATCGGCAGGGATGGCCGTTTCATCGCCTATGACAACGGGACGGTCTTGGACACAGGGAGTGGTCTGATGTGGGCATCAAAGGACAACGAGATGGATGTTGAAGATTATGGTGCCACTTTATATTGCAAGAATTTTAGGGGGGGCGGGTACAAGGATTGGAGGATGCCTACAACGTTTGAATTGGCGGGGTTGTTTGACTCAAACAAAAAGATTATTACTTCTTTAATTAAAATCACAAAATGTTGCCCCTGGCCTAGGGATTACGGCATTATAAATTCTTCAGGAATACCTGGTAGCGGTGACTATCGATGGACTCCTCCACCGACCAGCTACTCATCCGGATGCTGGAGGGCTCTCCCTGTACGTTCTGAGTCTATTGAATAATCGCTGTCTTCAAGTCGTAATCACCGGTATAATCTCATCACATCGAATGCGTAGTAGTAGATGACAGCATGGTCCACCCAACATCGCTATTTCACTAAATAACATCGCTGATTTCCATTTGAAAGGCAGCAAATAATTCCGTCTTAAACTGTCTGCTGTCTGGTCTTGATCCTTGCCCCTTACCGCATCGCTAAGCCGAGACCAGGATGAGATCGCCCCACACCACCAGGATCAAACGGAAAAAGGGGGGGCGATCCTACTTATGACCCTGAAAAGTTTATGATCGTAGGTATGCTCACTATAATGTCAGGCGAGACCGCCATCATTCTCGTCGCGTGTGCGCTTCAGGTTTCGATAATTATTTGGAAATCTCCCTTTTGTCTGATGATTTCATATCGTCGATGAAGTCTTTTGCTCTGTCTCCTCTCAGATAGTCAGCCAGTCCAAGAAGTCCCTCGACAAGGTATTTTGACTGATAGCCCTTCAAGGTCAGGTACGTCCTGGCAATCTCGGCCCGGTCGTAGTGGGGGCAGACGGTGACAATAAGCTTCCCTTTGTCGAGTTCCTTGAGGCGGTCCGGAAGCTCGTTGAGGGGGATGTTTTTGATGAAGCCGAAGCGCCAGGCCTGGTACTCTTCGGGGAAACGGATATCGATGATCTGCACCCGCCCTTGTTTGTAAAGTTGCAACATTTCCTGAATGCCGATCTTCATGGAACTGCGTTCCCGATAATCAAATGATTTAATATAATTATCAAAAGTCAACGGTTCCGCCGCCAGGGCGGGCGGGCCCATAAGAAAACAGGCAAGAAGAGTCGTCCATAAGATTTTCATATGTTTGCTCCTCCTTGGGTTGTCTAAAATCGCTTGAGACCATTATACGAAGCAGCGATTAGCAGCCGTTTCCTCCCCGGTATTATGCTATCCTTTCAGCTTGGCTGGTCTTTAACAGTTGGAAAAAATATGTTTAGCGATATAGGGCACATAGATGTCCTAAAAAAGTTCTTGGCACTACACTTTATGGTTCTTTGACAATTTGTAGCTCCCTGATTGTGGAGGGTATGGCAACGCCAACCGCCTGAAAAACCTTCCCGCAGGTTCCGACACATTCGGTCCGGACAGCCAAAGTTTTGCTCTGTTCCGTGATCGTTACTTCCTGAAGCGCCTCCAGGTCCTGCTTGATATCAGTCCACTCGAAACAGTGACCGGCTCTTTCAAGGCGGCTGTCCAACTCCTTCCGGAGAACCAGGGCCAGGAAACTGCAGAAGACATGTCCGCGGATCGTCTCATCCGTCTGGTGGAAAACCGGTCGGGTTTCAAGAACGGATTTCATGTCCCGGAAGACCTGCTCCACCTGCCAAAGCTCCTTGTACTTAAGGGCAGTCATCTCGGCAGAAAGGTCCGTATTGGTTTGGAGAATCCATTTGCCGTCGTATCGGGATTCCTCCTCGATCTTTGCTTCATCGATGGCCACATGGTTGCTGTCCATTTTAACATATTTACGGTAGCCTCGGTTGCCGACCAAGGCCTTGGGACCCTTCTTGAGCTGTTCCTTCAGGGAATCGATGATCAACCTGCGATCCTGTTCATCCTTCCAGGCCTGCTTCTCGTTGAGACAGACGATGTACCGGCGGTCATCCACCCAGACCTCCTTTACCTTCAGGGGCGAGGGGCCTTTTGTTCCCATGGGATGAACCTCCTTGTAGCGACCAGGTCGGGCCAGAACTTTATCCCGCACCTCTTTCGTCTTTCTCATGCGGCTCCCCAGAATGTAGGGGATATCCCTCTCATCCAATGCTTCTAACGTCTCTTTGCTGATCATGCCACGATCCGCCACCAGGCAGAAAATATCCACGGGGAAACGCTTTTTGAGTCGGTCCGCCACGGGAATAAGGGTTTTAACGTCCGTGGTGTTTCCCGGCCAAATCTCACAGCAGACCGGGCGACCGTCATCATTAATGAGAGTCCCTACCACCATCTGGTTCAGGTCAGGACGATGATCCTTGGTATGTCCCTTTTGCCCCAGGGTATCTCCGCCTCCGCCCTCAAAATAGATCGATGTGGTATCAAAGAAGAACAGGTCTACACCCGTGAAAAGGTTGCTGCTGATATCGAAGAGGTCCTCTTCAATAACGTCCTTCGTGCACCGGGGACTAAAGGGCGTTCGGTCTTCCTGATTCTTGGTTTCCTCGCCCAGAAAGGCCATGGCCCGATACAGATGATGAAGAGAAAGATTTTCAACACCGTCAATGCGATAATCCCGACGCCATTTATCGCAGTACCGGTCAGAACCGGAAACAAACAGGCGATGAAGAACCGTCAGGAAGACGGCCCGCTCTACATCAAACTCGAACTTTCGATCTTTTAATAGATTACGGATGATCTTGGCGATCCCCAGTTCCTGCCAGAGCCGCTCAAAGATCATGGCGGGACCGATCTTCCTGGCTGTGGCCTGGACATCAGGATTATCCCTGGCGGAGATAATCAACGTAATCTTCTCTGAAAACCGCGAGAGAGAACGGATGATCGTTTCGATTTTGCCACCTGTTTGAAGCTCATCCATCCGGCCGATGGTGGCGACAACCCGCTGGGATATCTTCTTTCCCTCACGGCGGTTTTCAACGAGTTGGAGGTATTCGTTGCGGCCTGACTTTTTGATACGTGCAAACATGGGGCCTCCTTAAAGGACACCCTATCAATGCACACAATAATGAGATATGTCAAGCATTAAATGAATATCCAGTGGCACTACGCTTTTTAAATTATCAAAGAGCACACCCAATATTTACAATGGGTTACAAAAAATATTTTGGCGACTTACACATCAAGTGTTAAAGATGAG
>CAISJV010000060.1 GCA_903885795.1 uncultured delta proteobacterium
AAAGGCCCCCTCCATTGCTGGAGAGGGCCTTTTAAGGAGGGGGTAGACGTTAATTAAGGTTAGTTACAGCATTTCATAGATAGCAGCCGCACCCATGCCGCCGCCGATACACATGGAAACGATTCCGCGTTTGGCTTTGCGGCGTTTCAGCTCGTGGAGGAGCTGGGCCGTCAGCTTGGCCCCGGTGCAGCCCAGGGGATGGCCCAGGGCGATGGCCCCGCCGTTGGGGTTGATGTCGCCCGCCCAGTAGCGGTCTTCGATCCCCACGACCCGGCAGGAGTAAATCGCCTGGCAGGCAAAGGCCTCGTTGATCTCATAGACATCGATATCCTTGGGTGTCAAACCGGCCATTTTGAGAACCTTGGGAATAGCATAGGCCGGGCCGACGCCCATTTCTTCGGCCTTGCAGCCGGCGACGGCAAAGTAGGACAGTTTCGCCAAGGGTTTTAGGCCCAGGGCCTTGGCCTTCTCCGCCGTCATGAGCAGGGAGAATGCCGCCCCGTCCGTCATCTGCGAGGCGTTCCCCGCGGTGACAGATCCCCCGGCCTTGAAGGGAGATTTCAGTTTCCCCAGATCTTCGATGGTGGTAGGCCAACGGACACCGTCATCGGTATCAAACACGACTGTTTCCCGGATCCGTTTCCCGTTTTTCACCTTGTACTTGAAAGCATCGATGGGAATAATCTCTCCCTTGAACTTCCCCGCCTTGATGGCCTCAAAGGCCCGGCGGTTGCTCTCCACACCAAACTTGTCCTGGTCTTCCCGGGATATGTTGTAATTTGCCGCGACGTTTTCCGCGGTCACGCCCATGGACACATAGACATTGGGCATGGAACCGTCAAATTTCCAGTCGGGACTGGGACGGAAGATGCCGCCGCCCATGGGGATATGGGACATGGTCTCGCAGCCGCCGGCGATAATGACCTCGGACCATCCGGCCCGGATCTTCGCCGTCGCATCGGCAATGGCCTGCACGCCGGAGGAGCAGAAACGGTTGACGATCATCCCGGAAGTGGTAATGGGGAGTCCTGCCCCCATGGCGATGATCCTGCCCAAGTTCATACCCGTCTCTCCTTCGGGGAAGGAACAGCCGACGATAAGATCATCAACGTCTTCGGGGTTCAGTTCCGGAACCTTGGCCAGCAACCCTTTTACTACCTGAATACCATATGCTTCCGCTCTCGTCGCGGCCAGACCGCCTCTTTTATAGCGTCCGCCCGGACTTCTGACGGCTTCAACAATAACAGCTTCACTCATGACTTTCCTCCTTCATGTATCTGTAAGGGGGTTTATAATTGCTATGTAAACCCCATCCCCACCCCTCCCTCCCCTTGAAGGGGAGGGGGTTCAGGGCTGTTTGTTTATCTTAATTCCGCAGGGGTTTCCCCGTGGTCAGCATGTGCATAACCCGGTCCTGGGTCCGTTTTTCACCGGACAGGCTCAGGAAGGCTTCCCTTTCAAGGTCCAGGATCTCCTGTTCCGTGGCCAGGGTTCCTTCTTCGCAATCCCCGCCGGAGAGGATGTAGGCGACCTTCTTGCCGACAAAGACATCGTATTCCGTCGCGAACTTGCCGTGCTGCATGTTGTAGAGGATCGCATCGGCCATGCCGCGGAAGTTCTCGCCCATGACGGGAATCATCGCCGGACGCGGCTTCTTGTAGTACTTGGAGAGTCCCAGGACTACCTGCTTGGCGTCAAAGATCTGCTGATCCCGGTTCAGGGAAATATGTTCCGTCTTCCGGATGAAACCCAGATCCATGGCCTCCATGGCGCTCGTGGCTACCTTGGCCGTGCCGATATTCTCGAAGGCCTTGGCATAGTAATGCTGGAGGTTCAGACCCGCAGCTATAGCGCCGTCGGGAATCCCTTCCGTCAGACGGACCATCATTTCCTTGCACCCGCCGCCGGCGGGGATGAAGCCGACGCCTACTTCGACCAGACCGATGTAGGTCTCACCGCAGGGCTGGCACTTGGCCCCGTGCATGGCCATCTCGCAGCCGCCGCCCAGGGCTAATCCCGCCGGGGCGGTGACAACGGGCTTGGAGAGGTACTTCATCCGCATGTTGGCATCCTGGAAACCGGAGATCATTTGCTCAAGAACATCCCAGTCTCCCATCTGGATGAGGAGGAGGACCTTGAAGATGTTGGCACCGGCGGAGAAGTTGGCGGCATGATTGCCCACCACCAGACCGAGGAAGTCCTTCTCGACAATCGCGCAGCTCTCATTGATCATGGCGACAATATTGTCATCCACGGCGTTCATCTTCGTATGGAACTCAAGGCAGGCCACGCCGTCCCCGATGTCCACCAGGGTAGCTCCGGGATTGCCGGCAATGATCTTCTTGCGCTCCTTCAAGGCAGGCAGGAGGATGATGCGGGGATTCTCGCCCAGCTTCACATAGTTTTTCGTCTCAAAATCGTAGTAATAGATGCCGTCTGCCTTCTTGGTATAGAAGGTTTCGAAACCCTTCTTCAGCATCTCCTCAATCTTCTTGGGAACCTTCTTCTTCAGCTTCTTCATGACTTCCACTGATTCCCGCACGCCCACGGCGTCCCAGGTCTCAAAGGGACCAAGCTGGTGGTTGTAACCCCACTTCATGGCGTTATCGATAGCCGTGATGTTTTCGCAAATCTCCGGAATCCGGTTGGCAGAGTAAATGAAGTTGTTGCAGAGGTATTCCCGAACCAGTTCCGAAGCGGCATCCTTACCGTAGAAAATGGTCTTGATTGTGACCGCGGCGCCCTCATCGGATTTCTTCTTCGCTGCGCTGACCGATTCGAACTTCGGCTTCCCGGCGGGGACATAGGTCATGGTTGTGTAATCGAGCATGAGCTTGGACTTCTTGCCCTTCGCATCCTTGGTCTTCTTGTAGAAGCCGCCCTTGGTCTTGTTGCCCAACCACTTGAGCTCCATCATCTTGTCCATGACCTCGAGGGGGAGGAATGTCTCCCGTGCCTCGTCATCGGGGACGGCGGCGTAGAGGTTCTTCATGACATGATAGCCCGTATCCAGACCGACGAGATCGAGGGTCCCGAAGATGGAACTGCCGGGGCGTCCGACGGCCTTGCCGATAATGGCGTCCACTTCGTCGATCTTCATGCCCTTCTCAACCATGAGGCGGCAGGCGTTGGCAATGTCAAAGACGCCGATCCGGTTGCCGACGAAATTGGGAACGTCTTTGCAGACGACGATGCCCTTGCCAATGACCCGCTCGCCGAACTCGATCATGTAGTCAACCACTTCCTTCTTCGTCTCCTTGCCGGGGATGATCTCGAGAAGCTTCATGTACCGGGGGGGATTGAAGAAGTGGGTGCCCAGAAAGCGCTCTTTCAGGCTCTTGGAAAATTTGGCGGTAATATCCTGAATGGGAAGACCCGAGGTATTTGTGGATACGATACAGGTCGGCTTCACGATCTTTTCCACTTTCGCGAAGAGCTCCTGTTTGATCTTGAGATTTTCTATGACAACTTCGATCACCCAGTCGCAATCGGCCAGCCAGCCGAGGTTGTCTTCAAAGTTGCCGATCTTGATCATGGCGGCGTTTTTCTTGGTGTAGAAACTCGCCGGCTTTGATTTGGTCACCCCCGCCAGACCATTGGCGGCAAAACGGTTCCGCCAGGCCGGGCTCTTCTCTGTAAGTCCCTTTTTCTTGTCTGCTTCCGTCAATTCAAAGGGAATGATATCCATAAGGTAGCATTCGATTCCCGC
>CAISJV010000061.1 GCA_903885795.1 uncultured delta proteobacterium
GGGGTGTTTACCCAGCACTTCCCGACCTTTGAAGTATCCAATATAAAAATACAACTGGTCGCCTGAAAAGCTGCCAACAAATGCTACTACCATGACGGTGGACAAATTCAGCAACCCGAGTTTTGCCAAAAGTCCGCCGATAAGCAATATGGTTTCGCCCTCAAGAAAAGTCCCGATAAGCAAAGCCCAATAACCATAAGATCTTACCAGGTATTCAAGTTGTTCAATAGAATCCATGTCCTTCGTTTATTCTTTCTTGCCCTCGATCTTCTTGTCCTCTGGAAGCTCCTTTGGCTTATCCTCCGGTTCTGCCATAGACTTTTTAAAGCCCTTTATCGCCTTGCCGAGAGTGCTCCCTATCTCTGGAAGCTTGCCGGGGCCAAAGATAATCAGAACGATAATCAGGATAACGATTAGGTGCATCGGTTGAAACAGACCTTCAAACATATCCCTACCTCCTGTTCCTTGTGTTCATGTTTCCCGATAGTGTGATTTAAGAGGAAAGTCAATCGAACGGTGACGAAAGCTGCTGATGGGAGTATTGCATTTCAGTCAATTCCGCTTCTTCCAACGAGTTTAAAGACTACCCCCCAAATATTGTCCCGCAAAATAAGCCCCCGCCAATAAGGGAAACGTTTTAATATGCCAACCAACCCCGTCAAGCATACGGACGATAATCACGAAAGGAACCGGCAGATGAACTACGAGAACCCATTGAAAAGAAAACCGTTTCACATGCACCCGCCAGTACCAAAATGGTAGGTTGAGCAAACAAATAATCACTAATACGATGCCAAGGCTCATCTATTCCTCTTTATTGACCGTTTCCTAAGTAAATCTATCGAAATATCCAATTTTGCATGAAAATATGTTTCCCCATGAAATGCAGCGGGCTTATTCTCTTTTCGTTAGCTGATATGGTTGCCTTTAGAATTATAAGCAGAACATTATTTCACGCAATTTTCATTTCTGCGAATAAGAGGGAAGATGTCGAGATGAAAGCTTTATCACATTGTTCTCTTATTTTTCTTTAGATCTTCGAGTAATTGCCTTAAAATTCCTAGCTGTTCCTGTTGAATTGAAATCAGCTCACTCCACTGTTTCTCCCTGAGTGAATCAACTTTCTCATGAAGCCCTATTATTTCAAGCTCTGCCTTTAAATTGACTTCATAATCGTGTTCCGCACTTAATCGATCCTTATAGGCCTGTCGATTTTGAGACATCAAAATAACTGGAGCTTGAATGGCAGCAAGCATAGATAAGACAAGATTTAGCAGGATGTATGGATATGGATCAAATGAGCTGTTAAACTTGAGTAGGATGAGCGAATTCAGGAGGATCCATATAACCATTACACTCATAAATATTGAGATAAAGAGCCAAGATCCCCCGAAAGAAGCGACCTTGTCGGCCATCCTTTGGCCAAAAGTCGATTGCTTGGAAAGGTCTTGAACGATATTTGTCGAAATAGGGGTTCTTTCGGTTATATGATGAGCAACATGCTTTTCAAGTTCAGTAAGCTCTTCATATTTCAAGCGAAAGAGACTTTCTGCTGTATCGTGTACATTCTGATCCATTATGCTATCCTTGGGTATTGTTGTCTTGCGACTGGTAAGATTCTACCCTGCTGAATATGCGGGGTCGGATGTGATGATAAGGGTCGCTAGATTTATTGTTTATTTCCCCCGGTGACACCCTTTTTTCCCCTTCCGAGAACAATGGGACTTGCTTCGAAATTATTGTTTAGACCATAACGGCTCAGGATCGAATCCCACACCGGTTCATCAAGAAGCTTCAACATCGATATGTTGATAGGTTTAAACGACTTTTTTCATAGCAGCAATTGCCACTTCGATTTGATCATCAGTCGGTTGCCGAGTTGTAATCTTCTGCAACAGCAATCCCGGCCAGCTTAAGATTTGGACCCATTTCCATTCCTGGTGTTTTCCTGTAAAGCGTATCACCTCGTATGAAATACCGGCAACC
>CAISJV010000062.1 GCA_903885795.1 uncultured delta proteobacterium
CCATAGATTCATAGGTATTATTCATAATATGTAAAGCAATCAGGCCGCATGCATTTGTCATATTACTGATGACAACGATAACCAATGCGAAAACAAAACGCCTCCATGTCGACTTTTTCATTCCGCCCATGTTCCCTTCATTTGTATCCTGCCATGATGCCGGAGATATCTGTGATTGATGTTATATGTTTTCTTTAATATTACGTTAAGGGATTGCTTCTTACATCATCTTGAAGATGACTTCAAACAAAGCATTCGAAATTTATTCCTCGGTTTTGCAAAAAGAGAAAGTTTAACTTCAAAATTCCCCTTCTTCTTTCATTGCGGCATCGTATAACTAAAATTCATTGGTTCGGACCCACGATCACTTGAACGAAGTCTTCCGGCCGAATCCATCTGATAAAGGCGTCCCGGACCTGATCCGGAGTTGTTTCTATGTAATGCCCAGCAGCGAGGAGGGGCTCATCAAGGGGCAAATCTTCCATAGAACGGGAGAGCAATCCTTCGGCAATACGGTCCGTGCTCGCTTCGGCGAGTTGGATCTGCTTCAGGAGGAGTGTTTTGGCTTGTTGCAGCTCCTCTGGAATAACAGGGGCCGTCTGCATCTCGATGAGGTTACGTTCCACCAGAGCCCGCGCCCGAGAAACATTCGGCGGATCGCAGGCAAAAAATACGCTGAAAAGCGATCGGTTCTTTTTTGCTTCGATGAAAGATTCGACCGTATAGACCAATCCAGCTTTCTCGCGTAAATCACGATAGAGCCGCGACGCATAAAACGCGCCTGACAGCACATGATTGGCAAGCTGCAGCTTGTAGTAGTCGGGATGGGAACGATTCACACCGAGCGTCTCAGCAAGCATTACCTGGTCCTGGACCCTGATCTCATCAAATATTCTAACTGCAGCAGGTTTATTCAGCGGGACAGGCGGTAGCTCAGTCTCTGGTTTCAATCCTGTTGCCTTCCATGATCCGAAAAATTGTTCGACAACTGTCTTGACCCGCTTTGGAGTCACCTTGCCAATAACGACGATGGTCATCATATCAGGACGGAATGCCTTCGCATAATAAGACTTGACGTCTTCCAGCGTGAGCGTGCTCACGGTCTCAGGCACGGCCTGACGGAGCGCCGGGTCACCTTTAGGATAGAGCGATTCTCGAAGAGCGTGTTGCGAAAGATGGGCAGGGCTCAGTAATTGGTCCCGAAGTAAGCGGATGGTTTTGTCTTTTACGACTGCGAAGGCTGCCTCTGGAAGCGAAGGGTGCAACAGGTTTTCGGCGAGAAGTTCCATGCCACGTTCGAAGCAATTGGACAGAACCTTGAGCGAAAAACTCGTCCCCGATGAAATGTCGGCCCCTATATCATCCTGCGCTTTCTGGAACGCCAGCAGGTCAAGGGAACTCGTGCCGTACGAGAAAAGGCTCCCCAGAACATCGGCGACCCCTTCCTTACCCACTGGTTCCTCCAGATCGGCATTGTTCTTGATCTGTCCGAATACACTTACTGTAGAGCTGACGTTCTCAGGCTGGACTATAAGACGAATCCCGTTGTCGAGTGTGTAGACTGCCGGTTTTACATGTGAAACCGGTACGCCGGGCACTGCTGCGGCACTCTGTGCCCAAGCAGGTAGTTCCACAGGTTTAGTATCCTTCGGAGCAAAAGACTCTTTGCCTCCGAATCCTTTTGCGGTGACCTGTTTTCCTGATGGACGCGGTGTAAGCACGGCAGTGACCGCTATATCATTCATCAGATATTCCTTCAGTACTCGGTTCACGTCATCCACAGTCACTTTCGTGAATGCCACAATGTCATCGTCCGGTGAAAATCGATCCTCCACAGCAAGGGCCTGGGACCAAGCAGCCGCTAGGCCGGTAACAGCATTATACTGAAATTCGGCATCCGTGATTTCATGACGCTTTGAAGCCTCCACAAGATCAGCAGGTACCCCGCTCTTTGCGTAACCGGCGATGATGCTCTTTATTGCGGCAACAAGGTCAGGGCCATTCCCTCCGTGAGGAAATGCAACTGCTGCGTACCCATACGATGCTTTTCGAAATGCCCCCCCGTTGAACTCGGTGAAAAGTGCCTTCCCCCCGAGAACCAGAGCATAGAGATTGCCCCGCCGGCTGTCCAGAACATCGGCCAAAATCTGCCCGGCGGCGAAATCGGGACTGTCGAAACCCGGCAGTCGATATGCCACGACTGCGAGCCCGTAGGGCAGATCTGTCTCGAAGGTGATGAGAGCGGGCCGGAGTGGCTGGAGTTGGAACATGGGACGGGGAGGCACTGGTCTTGAGGGAATGGAGCCGAACAACTCATTCACTTTGGCCAAAGTCTTGGGAGGGTCTACATCCCCAACAACAACAAGGATAGCATTGTTCGGTCCATACCATTGGTCGTAGAACGTTTTAAGCATGACGCCCGTTGTCTTCTGGAACGAGGGACGCGTTCCTAGGGCATCATGAGCATAGGGCGTATTCGGAAACAGCTCCGCGAGGAGCCGCGAGTTAAGGATGTACTCGGAAATCGAAAGATCCTGAGCTACTTCCTGTTCAATCGCTCCCCGCTCCTGCTCCCAGAGATCCTGCGTGTCAAGAACATCTCGCATGCGTACTGCCTCTATGTGTAATGCCACATCAAGATCGTCTTTTGGCACAGTAAAAAAATACTGTGTCACAGCCTGAGCGGTGACAGCATTGAAGTCGCCGCCCACGAGGGCCATAATGTTCGAGAGCTGGGCTGCGGACAATCCCGGACTCCCTCTGAACATCATGTGCTCCTGCGCATGTGCCATCCCTGGGAACCCATCAGGTGCATCATTCGAGCCCACAAGATAATTTATCTGCGTGGTTACTACTGGCGCCAAAGTATTTCGTACGATCACCACCCTCATACCGTTCGTAAGCGTTGCACGGAGAACGCCGTTATCCACACCTGCCTCTGTTAGAATCGGGAAAAACAGAACGAAGAGAGCTAGGATTGTAATAATTGGGAATTTATTTATGGAGACGGGACGAGTCATTTTGTTCTATCCTGTCTCGTCTTGATTATTTTCACTGTGGAAATCAGACTCATAACTGTCAGGCAAATATTTGGCAAAAAAGAAAAACGGAATGGATAAAAAAATGGAAATGAAGGCCACTGTGAAAGCGAGTGATTTCCCACGCCATATCCCGACAAACCAGCGCCTGAATTCATCTATGAGCACACTTGCCTTTCCGCCGATGACCTGCAAATCATGCACATACATCTTGGAATCTTCTGGATGAATTGGATAAGCTTGTCCATCTATTATTTCGTAGCCCAAAACGTCTCTCGAATCATTACCATCTGTCTGATAAATCAAGGTGGCACTACCAAAACCAACAAGCAGGATAATGACGCCAATGAGATTAAGGTACATTTGCGGATCTGTAATTTTCCATTTCATGTTGTGCTCTTTGCTGTTGACTTTGAAAAAAATTAACGGGAGCCGTATTTGTTTGATAAGAGCTCCCTTTGAGAAAATAAGACCTCTCTACAATAGAATCAATTAAAGTTACAGCACAACCATTCCTATTCTCATGCTTAGAAAATTTCAAACCCTCTATAGTTGCATCGGCCATCAGCCCAACATGGCAGTATCATTCTATTTAACAGTATACCCGCGGCCATCGAGACAGGCGCCCATCGCACGCTGATAGTCCGCACGTTTCTGGCTCATTTGAGTTGCGGGGACACCGGCAGGCGGCTGAGTCGGATCGTAGCCTGTCTGGCTCACAGCCCAGCTGTGGCAATCGTAACGATCTTTAGCCTGTTGCTGTTCGCTCTGGCCTTGACGGGGATAGATGAACGACTGATCTGACGATATTTGGCCTGCCGACAGTGGCGCCTGCTTGACTTCGCTTTTCGGGGGCTCGACAACTACATAGCCCCCTGCTGTTTGAGTGTAGTATATTTCATTAGCATAATAATAAGGTTGACCGCCTACCCAGATCGTCGCGTAATAGGGAGGCAAAACGGGAACAATCATTCCGAAGGGAGGTGCAACGATTACGAAGCGCTGTCCATGCGGGCGATACCAGGCACCTCCGTAGAAATAGTATGGTGACTTGCCGTAATACACCACCCTGTGGCCGCTGGGCAGCGCCTCAATATACTGACCACGTACCGGGTATGCATAGTTATGGCCATAACGCGAATCGGTGAATTCTTGATGGTGGGAACCGCGTTCGTCTGCGCGTGCCACCTGCATAAACCCGAACAACATTATTCCTGACAACACGGCTAATATAAGACCGAGCGCAAAGTACCAATTCTTATTGCGAAGATACGACATGGCTATTGCCTCCTTAAAATCAAACATAGATTCTCAGTTTTTCTCACTGTACGGTATAACCGTGTCCTTCAAGGCAAGCAGACATCGCGCGCCGGAAGGTGAGCGCCCTTCCTTCATATTGAGCGTCAAGCGTCCGCTCGCTGTTGGAATAAGCTTCCTCCAACTGCCGAGCCGTCTGCTGCCTCGATGAATCCGACACAGCACCAACAACGGCCCCGGTCCCTGCGCCGATCAATGCACCAGCCCCGACGTGTCTCGGTCCGCCAATCAATGCGCCCAGCACCGCACCAGTTATAGCCAGAACGGCGGTATCATACCCGGGTGGAGGCATGGGCACCACCCGGACGCGCTGCTCCAGTGGGACAGAAGATTGACTCGGTTCGAAGCCGGTCTGCTTAACCGCCCAGTTGTAGCATTCATAGTGGTCACGTGACTGTTGCTCGGTTGTTTGGCCGGCTTTCGGGTAAAAGTATACCTGGGTAATAGAAGCCCTTGGACTTCCACCGGCACCCCCGGGTACGGATTGTGAAACCTCACGATACGACGCAGGATAACATCCGGCCAGCGCCAAGACTATCAAGGAAAGGAAAAACAGAAGGCTAGCTCTTAATACCCGCTTTTCCGGTACATGTTTGTCCGTCAAAACCTTACTCATTGATATCATCATTTACATTCTCCTTCATAGCGGAACACCATAAATGCTATCCACAAAAGAGGATCGATAATCCTGCTACTGCAATTCCTTTTTTTCATGACTATTGGATCTATTTTATGCGTATATTGCATGGGGTGTGCCAATTTAATCATGTTACAGTGTAACTTAATGATTTTAAGTCATCTTTTTCATTTATAAAAGCTTAGGACAATTCTCTGCCAGACAAAACATGGATACAAAGTATACAATTTAAATACCCTCTTGTATACAAAACATCCACCCGACAATGGAAATCAATAGGGCAAACTCGAATCTCAGGCTGCCCCATGTGATCGTGAAAAGAAGAGGACCATGATCAGTTCGGCGGATTAATTTGAACAACTTTGGATTGAAGCTAACTCGAGATTACATGATTTACTGTTCGCAAATCATGTCTTACCGGAGTCCCCTCAATAACGTGCAATGATCGCTCCGGCAATTGAACATAGCCATTTCATTATGGACAAACCCATTTGCTGATGTCTATGTAATCGAAATAACTTATTTAACAACGGAGCCGACATGATGTCGTTGATACACATTATCGCCGGAGAAATGACTCTGAAGCAATTGCCTCTTTGTAAAGGTCCTTCGATAAACACTTAACGTCTTATCCATCATGTTGTCGATGCCATAATCTGATAGTGCTGCATGGTAAGCCCGATCTCTAATCGGACCCGTGTGATTGTTCATGACCGAAAGGATCGTTTTGGAGAGGCTTCTGACATCTTCGGAACAAAACAGAAAGCCGGTTTTACCATCCGATATGCTTTCTATATTGCCACCCTTGTTGCTCGCCACAACAAGCGTCTTCATCGCAAATGCCTGGTGGATGACCTGGGACCGTGGCTCCCAGGGAGAAGAATTTACGATCACATCGCTTGCCGCAATCACCTTTTCAATGTCTTTCCGAAAACCGGTCAGAATGACCTTATCCGGGTGACGAAGGGCTGCGATTTCCTTTTTGATCTCCTCGAAAAATTCCGGTTTCGTGGCAGAACCCACAATCAGAAAACGGACATCCGGCCAGGCGTTGGCAATGCGATCAACAGCCCGGATGAAATATTTCTGTCCTTTATCTGGACGAATCATGCCGATTTGGCTGATCACCTTGGTGCTTTTCGGTATGTCGAGTTCCCTACGAAAAGAACTGCCATCCACGTCGGGTTTGAATCGTTTCAGGTCAACTCCGGTCGGTATCACAGAAATCCTTTGTCGATCCTTGAATCCCAATCCGGTGAGTTTATCGGCTATTCCCTGGGAGACAACGATGACTTGATTGATCCCACAACGCCACAAATATTTATGAATGAGGTCAGTCTTAAAGGTATGCACATGAAGTGTGCGTACGATTGTTATCCCAAGCATCCGAACCACAACAGCCGAACTTATGGCACTGGAGCTATGGCAGTCGAGGAGGAGGATTTTTTCGCGCTTGATAAACCTGACTAACTCATAAATGGCCTGCGGATTTACCGACCCCCTGAATGGTACAGGATGGGCTGGAAGGGCTCGTCGAATCGCTTCCGCATAGATTGCTGAATCCTTACAGGCGATAAGCCATGCCGAATGGCCGTTACTCAGCAGCCATTGGATCTGATCTAAAATGCGCAACTCTTGACCACCCATATTGGCCGACGTTTCTAAATGTGCGATTCGAAGCATGAGAACTCCTTCTGCATTAGAATTTACCAAATTAAGATCTGAAGAACGTCGTAATTATCAAGGGCTAATTTTTAAAAATGGCCATTTTTGATTTTTTATGAGGCCATCATTGTTACCTAAACAAGAGTGCTTTTTAAGCCTGCTAAGGAGATACGGATTTTTCATGGCAAATGAAGAGGCAAACATTTCCTGTCCCAAGGTCATGTTGGGCTAATTGTAGCCACTGTCCCATACAGTCCAGTAAGGGCGAAGCATGGTCCTTTGCTCTGGTGTAAGGTTGCTGCGTACCTCCTGTAAATACTGGCTGGTCAAAAGCCGCATCTGATCCTGCAAATCCTTGATTTCCTTTTGCATAGTGGAGATTTTCCCTTGGTCAGGTGTATTCTCATGCAAAATCAGTTTTAAATCTCCCTGCTTTTTGAATGTCTCCTCCTGGAGGACTTTCACGACATTGAGCAGTGCATCTCTGAGAGAATTGATTTTAGAAGCCTGATCACGGGTGAGGTTCAAATCTATCAGCGTAAAATCGGGAATGGCATTTGTCAAGTCGAGGGAGGGTTTTATCCCCTGCTTTTCCGTGCTTCGTCCTCCGCTCTGTCCGCCCATGCTACGACTGCTACCGCCGCGTCCCATCTGTGCGAAGGACACTGCCGCCAGAGCCATGATTAACAACATGACAATCATCATTACTGCTGCTTTTTTCATGATACTCCTTTCCTGAAATTCATTTTATCTTTATTTCTTTGCGGCAGACTACTTACCAAGTGACAAAAAGAAATAAGCATGGCGAATAAGCAGCTTTTACCCCATATGTAGGGGATGATTCTGATTATTCTCTGTCATTCAATAGAGCCGCCATATTTGTTCTACTTTTGATTTGGTGATCTGTGTTTATCAGCAAAGTCAGGATAGAGTTGCCTTATACAATCAGGGCATATCGAATGGCTAAACTGGGCAAGTGAATGCTCACTAATATATTCCTCCAATGCTTTCCAATTAATATCTTGTCTGATTTTTTTGCAGCTTGCACAAATGGGGATAAATCCTTCAAGAATTTTGACTTCCTTTTCTAGTTTCATTCGAAAGTAGTAATACGAAAAAAAGATGACAATGAAATAAATCAACAATTCAAATATAATTTCACCTTTTCGCTGGAGGTATGTTGTTGGTTCATCACCGAATAGATAATGTGGTAAATCTAAGACCTCATTTGCTAATGTCAGACACACAAATATCGTCAGCATAAATACAAATACTAGCCATATTTTATTGTGGGCCTTTAAATGCAACTTGCTATTGTTATTTGCCATGATTTTCCTTTCAAATTTGCCTAACGGCAGGCATCATTGGCGGTTGTAAGTCGTCTGTTCATGTTTAGTACATGTAGGCATCCCTATCATCTGTGGTTTCATGCACCCCCGCCCAAGGCCTTGTAGAGGGTAACTTCATTTACGAGGCGGAAAAGATAAAGGCTGATCAGCCCCGTTTGGGCGCCGTAGAGAGAGCGTTGCGCATCGAGGACGCTCAGATAGTTGTCGACACCCTTCGTATAACGGATTGTGGAGAGGCGGTAGGTTTCTGCGTTAGCGTTAACCAGTGATTCTTGGGCTTCGATCTGCCGGTTCACCGTACCCTGGACGGCCAGGGAGTCTGCCGTTTCCCGAAAGGCTGCCTGGATTGCCCTTTCATACTGGGCGATAGTTATTTCCTTCTCCACTTTCGTGGCATCATATAATGACCACAACCGGGCGTCGAAGATGGGGACGATGATCTGAGGTGCGAAATTCCACGTACTGGAGCCGTCTCGAAAGAGCCCTGACAGATCGGCGCTGGCCGTGCCGAAGGTAGTCGTTAGGGAGATGCGGGGAAAGAAGGCGGCGCGGGCAGCGCCGATATTGGCATTGGCTGCCTTGAGCCGGTGTTCCGCTGCCAGGATGTCGGGACGGCCCAAGAGCAGTTCTGAGGACAAGCCGGGGGAAATATCCCGGAGCGGACTGATTTTGCCCAATTCCGGCGGCAGGAGCTCCGGCGGCACGGGAGAACCGACAATAAGCTGCAAGGCGTTTTCTTCCATGGCAGTCAGTTGGGTGTAGCGGGCTACGTCTCCCCGGGCCGTATCGACCTGGCTTTGGGCGCGCCGGAGATCCAGTTCGGAGGCGATCCCCACTTCGGAACGCCTCCGGATAAGTTTATAGGCATGCTCCTGTGCCTCGAGAGTGGAGGTGGTCAGTTTTAAACTTTCCCGGTCCGCCGCCAGCGTAAGGTAGGCGTTGGCCACGGAGGATACCAGGAGAATCTGGGCGCTGCGGCGAGCCTGGTCAGAGGCGAAGTATTCTTGTAGCGCCCGATCCTTCAGACTCCGGATCCGGCCGAAGAAGTCTATTTCCCAGGCGGTGACACCGAAATTGACGCTGTACTGCTGGACGGTCGCTTCCTGGCCCGTATAGGTAAGGTCCGCCGGCACTCGTCCTTTGGTTCCGTAGCCGACGGCGTTGACGGACGGAAATAGTTCGGCCCGCTGGATGCCGTAAAGGGCTCGGGCCTTCTCGACATTTAAGGCTGCCAGCCGCAGATCGCGGTTATTCTTCAGGGCCGTCTCAATGATCTTTTGTAGGTGTTCGTCGGTGAAGAATTTTTGCCACGGCAACTCCTGAATTATAGGCACTGTGGCGGCACCCTTCATTCCCTCATAGGCCACGCCGGTCGGCCATTGGTTGGGAACGGGAGCTGCCGGTCGCTCATATTTAGGGGCCATCGTGCAACCTCCCAGCATGAGGACAATAGTACAAAGGAAATACAAGGAGATTCTTTTCATATCATGCCTCTCCCGTCGGAGTTGTGCTGGCCGTCCCGGTGTTATCATCTTTCCGGCGCTTGCTCAGGAGCTTTTCCATAAAAACCTTAAAGATTGACTTGGCGCCTCCTGGCCCATCAGTTTCACTCGACCGTCGTTTGCCGAAAAGTCTTTCGATCAACACATAGAAGAGGGGGGCAAAAATAACCACCAGGACGGTGGCCGTCACCATCCCTCCCAGGACGCCGGTACCGATCGCATTCTGGGCCCCCGCCCCGGCGCCGGTCGTAATGGCCAGGGGCAGGACCCCGAAACCGAAGGCCAGTGAGGTCATGATGATGGGACGGAAACGCAGCTTCGCCCCCTCCAGGGTGGCATCGATGAGCCCCATCCCTTTTTCCATTCCGCCTTTGGCAAACTGGACGATAAGGATAGCGTTCTTGGTGGCCAAGCCCAGGGTGGTCAAAAGGCCAATCTGGAAATAGACGTCGTTGTGCAACCCCCGCAAGCTCGAGGCGATGACGCCACCGATGACCCCCAGGGGGAGCATCATGAGGACCGCTATGGGGATGGTCCAACTCTCGTAGAGTGCGGCCAGGCACAGGAAGATGACGAAGATGGAAAAGGCGTAAAGCAAAGGAGCCTGCGAACTTGACATGCGCTCTTGGTAGGAAAGTCCGGTCCAGTCAAACCCCATCCCCTTGGGCAGCTTTTCAACCGCCTCTTCCATGGCCTGCATTGCCTCTCCGGAACTCATCCCCGGCGCCGCCTCACCCCAGATGTTGATGGCCGGAAACCCGTTGAAACGCGCCAGCCGGGGAGAACCGGAGATCCAACGGCCGGAGGCAAAGGAGGAAAAGGGCACCATCTTTCCCGCCTTATTCCGAACATAGAGCTTCTCCAGGTCCTTTGGCAGCATGCGGTAGGGGGCGTCCGCTTGGACATACACCCGCTTGATCCGGCCGCCCTGAATGAAGTCGTTGGCATAGGCGCTGCCGAAGGCCGCCGAGATCGTGCTATGGATGGAGGTAATGGGAACCCCCAGGGCGCCGGCCTTTCCCCAGTCCACGTCAATCCGGTATTCAGGTACGTCTTCCATGCTGTTGGGCCGCACAGCAGTTAGTCTCGGGTCTTTGGCCGCTATTCCCAGCAACTTGTATTGAGCCTCCATCAAGGCTTGGTGGCCGAGGCCACCTCGGTCGAGCAACTGAAAGTCGAAACCCTTGGCCATGCCCAACTCGGTGACTGCCGGAGGCGGGAAGACAAACACCATGGCGCCTCGGATACTCGCCAGGGCTTTCGTGGCCCGTTGCGCAACGGCCTTGGCCTTCAGGTCTTTCCGGCTACGCAGGTCCCAGTCCTTCAATTTGATCATCACCATACCGTTGTTCTGGCCCCGGCCGGAAAAGCCGACGCCGGTGATGGTCATGGTGGTCGCCACCGCCTCTTTTTCGTGCTCGACGAAATAACGTTCGATATGTTGCGAGACCTCCCTGGTCTGCTCCAGCGTGGAGCCGGACGGCAAGATCACCTGGGCGTAAAGCGTTCCTTGGTCTTCATCCGGCAGGTAGGCCGTGGGCATGCGGAGGTATAAAACCACCATGATCACAACGATCACCATAAAAACAGCCAGGTAGCGCTTTTTCCGGGAAATGGAATTAACGACCAGCCTTATATACAGGCGTCGGAAGCGAAAAAAGTTGTGGTTAAACCATCTGAAAAAAGGTCGCAGGAAAAAGATGGCATTCTCTGCTTCATGGCCGCCGGCCGGTACGGGTTTGAGCAATGAGGCGCAGAGGACCGGTGTCAGGATCAGGGCCACGGCCACCGATAGGAGCATGGAGGCGATGATAGTTACGGAGAACTGACGGTAGATGACGCCGGTGGAGCCGGGAAAGAATGCCATGGGCGCGAATACCGCCGAGAGGACAAGGCCGATGCCGATTAGGGCGCTGGTGATCTGTTCCATGGACTTGGCCGTGGCCTCCCGAGGCGGAAGGCCTTCCTCCACCATGATCCGCTCCACGTTTTCCACCACCACGATGGCGTCGTCCACCAACAGGCCGATGGCCAGCACCATGGCGAACATGGTGAGCATGTTGATGGAATACCCGAACAGCCCCAGCATGGCGAAGGTTCCCAGGAGAACGACCGGTACCGCGATAGTGGGGATCAGGGTGGCCCGGATGTTGCCCATGAAGAGGTACATGACCAGGAAGACGAGCAGAATGGCCTCGAAGAGGGTCTTCACTACTTCATTGATGGCTACCCTGATAAAGGGGGTGGTGTCGGTGGGATAAACGACCTTTATCCCTTCGGGAAAGAACCGTTCCATCTCCGCCATTTTGGCCCGGACGGCATTGGCCGTGTCCAGGGCGTTGGCGCCCGCGGCCTGACGGATGGCGAGGCCCCCGACAGGTTTGCCGTTGAAAGAGGTTATGATATCGTATAGCTGGGTTCCCATCTCGGTCCGTCCCACATCCTTGATCCGCACGGTGGAACCGTCCGGGTTGATGCGGATGGGGATGGCGGCAAACTCCTCCGGTGTATTGAGCATGTTCTGGACGATGATGGAGGCGTTCAAGCGCTGGCCGGGCACTGCCGGCACCCCGCCGAACTGGCCGGCGGAAACCTCCACGTTATAAGCCTTGAGGGATGCGAGCACATCTTCCACCGTGAGCTGGTAATCTGTCATTTTGTCAGGGTTGAGCCAGATCCGCATGGCATAGCCCGCGCCGTAGAGCTCCACCTCGCCCACGCCCGGCACCCGCGAGATGACGCTCTCCAGATTGGACTTGGCAAAGTCTATTAAGTCCTTCATGTCCATGCGGCCGTCTTCCGAGATCAGGCCCACGACCATCAGGTAGTTCCGGGTTGATTTTTTGACCTGAACCCCCTGGTTCTTGACATCATCGGGCAGGCTCGGCATGGCAAGTTGGAGCTTGTTCTGCACCTGAGACCAGGCGAGATCCGGGTTGGTTCCCGGGTCAAAGGTCAGCTCGATGCGGGAACCGCCTGCCGAATCGCTGTTGGCGGCCATATACAGCAGATTGTCAAAACCGGTCATCTTCTCCTCGATGACCTGCGTCACGCTGTTTTCCACGGTTATCGCCGAAGCCCCCGGATAGTTGGAGTAAATGGCGATGGTGGGTGGGGCGATGGGGGGATATTGGGATATGGGCAGGTTATAGATCGCGAGCAAACCGGCCGCCATGATGATGATGGCAATAACCCACGCGAAAACCGGCCGCTCCAGAAAGAATTTCGATAGCATCGCGTGCCTCCGTCAGTTCGATTTTGCCGACGACGGGGCCGCGTTTTTAGGTTCCCCGCTCGTTTTTCCGCTGTCGGCTGCAAAAGGAACAACCTTCACGGAAGCGCCTGGCTTCACTTTTTGTATTCCCTCAACGATCACCCGATCACCGGGTGCAAGACCTGAAGAAACGAGCCATTTGTCGCCGATGGCACGATCGATCGTAATCTCCCGCTGCTGGACCTTGCCTTGGGCGTCCACGGTCAACGTGAGTGGGTTCCCTTTGGGATCGCGGGTCACCGCCTGTTGCGGAATCAGCATGGCCTTCTCGTTGACGCCTTCTTCCAATTCTGCCCTGACAAACATGCCCGGCAGGAGAACGCCCTTCGGATTAGGAACGACCACCCGCAAAATGACTGATCCGGTCGTCGGATCGACGGTGACGTCACGGAATTGCAGTACCCCTTCCCATGGATATTTGGTGTTGTCTTCCATGAGGACGCGGACCTTGTTCCTGACCTTTACGTTGTGATTAAGGCTTCCATCCTCCAGGCGCCGCCGCAGGTTCATAAGTTCCGTCGTGGATTGGGTCACATCCACGTACATGGGATCCAGACGTTGAATGGTGGCCAGGGCCAGGGGCTGACTGGCTGTTACCAGGGTGCCTTCCGTAAAGCTGGATCTGCCTATGCGACCGGAGATGGGGGCCGTGACGGAGCTGTATTTCAGATTGATGCTGGCCGTCTCAACTGTCGCCTTCCAGAACTGGATGTCTGCCTGGTTCTGTTTCAGAGCGGCTGCCGCATCGTCGTATTCCTGTTGGCTGACCGCCTTGTCGGCCACCAATTCCCGCATGCGGTCAGCCCGCAACCGGATTGCCGAAAGATTGGCCTCGGACCTGCCAAGGGCGGCCCGGGCATTGTCATATATGGCCTGAAAGTGAGCGGGATCGATTTTAAAGAGGACCTGGCCGGCCGTGACATCGGCACCTTCCGTAAACAAACGTTTCTGGATTATGCCCCCCACCTGGGGACGCACTTCGGCGACGAGATTGGCGGATGTCCGACCCGTCAATTCAGTCGTGATCACCACCTGCTGTGGCTGGATTGTCACTACGGCTACTTCAGGAGCACTGCCGGCCGGTGTTTTATTGGAAGATTGTCCGCAACCGGTTAGGATCAAGAGGCCGGTCAGACCACCCACGATGATGACTTGTTTCGCTATCTTATGAATTTGCACGCAACACCTCTATCATTTCAAATATGAATAAAATTTAATCTTCTCCATAAAAAGTCCTTCATCTCTCATAAAACATGGATATCACCTTTTTACGGCATCCCAGCAGGCCTCCGTTGTCTGCTGGATCAGAGCTTCATCCAAGGTGAGGAAGCCAAGAATATGGTCCCGCGCCAAGAAGATCAGCGGAGCGACGGCGAGGGAAAAAAGACCGATGATGGGGATGTCTTTGACAATATGTTCGGCGATGGCCTCTTCAAAAAGGGGTATTAATATGTCGTCATGGCCGGTCTTGTCCAAAAATTTGTCCCTCCGCCTGGAGATGCCGTACGGAGAATTCATGAACTGTTCAATGTAGCGGAAATGAAGAGGATTATCTATGAGAAACCGGAGGATCTTCCCGGTGAGGTAGAGAAACCGTTCCCGGATGGGCCCCTCGATGGGAAAGCCTTCCCGAATCGTCGCGGCAATTTTATTTTCCAGTTCTTGAAAAAGCTTAATAATCAGCTCATCTTTGCCGGCAAAGTAAAGATAAATTGTTCCCACTGCCACGTTTGCCTTAGCGGCGATCATTGGCATAGCAACCCGATGGAAACCTTTCTCCGCCAAGAGTTCCACGGCCGCAGTCATTATTTTGGTGCGCTTATCAAAGCTTTTCATGATTCAATCTCTCAAGTAGTATGAACATTCATTCAGCGGATATGCGGCTACATCAAAAACACGTTGCTGTCAATCATTGTTTGTCGTCCGCCTTCACCGCGGTGTATGCAAGATATCTTTAGAAGGGAAGATCTACAATGATGCTCATACAGATACAGGTACGAAAACACTAAAAAAGTTGTCATGAGCACTAAAAGCCCATAGAAGAGGTGAAATCTCCTGATTGAAAGGACGTTCAGAATCCTTTTTCACTGGCCTCATTATGGCGAAAACGGTGGTTCCAATAAGAAGCTCATGGACATTGCGTGTAGTAGAATTGATTGTTAGAAGGCTAAATTAAGACTATCTTGTCTGAAGAACTATTTGCGGCTCTCTCGTTGATTTTTTATTAAGGCCATTTTGGGGATTATTTCAGACAAACCTCTCTTGCACGTTTAGAATAAGACTAGCTGATTACTCGGATTCGCGAAGTGTTATGACTAAAATAGTTATCCAAGGAATATTCAAATTCACGATAAACGTGATCGTCATTTATTTCCGAGTGAAAGTATGCGTTTCCGTCAATTCTATCAACCGCTTGACTTAAGGAAGGAGTGGACCTGCTCCAAAAGGGAGAAATTGGCTTTCGGATGTATGCGCGCTTTCGAACGGGATTCATTGGCTGACCAAATTTACCCATGTGAGGACTCGTATTTGGTGTCAGCAAGGATGATCTTAATCAAATATCAATAACGTCAAGCTCTTGTGCACCTACTCATTGCCACCCACTGATTATCCTTTGTCCTGATGGAAAGTTCATAGACCAATTATTTGGAATTTTCTACGAACATCTTAGCCGCTCTAGTTGAGCGGTGACACAGGGGCCGACACCGGTGATACAGGCGCAAGGTCTGCTCCCCCGTGGTTAGGGCAGAACATAGTCGGTTGGGTCCCCGTGACATAGAATTCCTCATGTTTTTTCGGACAATTAGGAGTGGCCAGATTGCCCGTCGTCGGATCTATCAGGACGGATAAGACCGAATCGGGCTTCGGAAATTCGACGGCCGGTTTGTCAGCCAGAGCTGAGCGCATGAACCTTTCCCATATAGGCGCGCAGATCGCCCCTCCGGTGAAACCTTTGCCCATGGGTTTGGGTTTGTCGTAACCGGCCCAGACGCCGGTGATCATCTGAGGTGTATAGCCGATGAACCAGGCATCACGGTAATCATCGGTGGTTCCGGTTTTC
>CAISJV010000063.1 GCA_903885795.1 uncultured delta proteobacterium
ATTATCTCAGACGAAGAAAGGAGGGATTGCCCTACAAAATGGCTGTGCTGGCCACCGCTCACAAATTGATCCGGGTCATCTATGCCATGCTGACACAACGGACATCTTTTTGTCCGCAGGCGAATTCATTATAGTTGACTGTAAGCAGTAAAATTGTATTATCCAAGAAAATGCGTGATTTCAAACCGGAATCATTGATGTGTTCCCTAAGAAAGAAGTATGATATAGGTGGACAGCTATGTGGAGGTTTGGTAGTTCGGGAGTCATAATATCATTAATTGCATTGACCTGCCGAGAATATGATTATGTCCCCTTATGCATAAGATAATAAATGTAGGCGCGACCCTCGCTAATAGGTTTAATGCCAGAAAGGATGCTGAATAATGCCCATGACTGAAAATGATCTTCAAACAGCCAGGGAGCTGAAAAAACGCGTATCAAAACTTACACCGCTGATTGATTTCCGGCTTTTTGGCTCACGTGCACGAGGCGATGCCGATGACTATTCCGATATGGATATTTTTATGGAATTTGAGACAGTTGACAGAGATTTGAGAAACAGGGTTAAAAACGCTGCATGGGAGATGACGCTTGAAACCGGGATTGTTGTGACTACGCTTTTGTTCAGTAGGTACGAGATTGAAGATTCTCCCTTACGTTCAACCCCGATTATCCGCGTGATTATGGAAGAAGGGGTTCCCGTATGACAGATCGTGAAACCATTTTTGGTTACCGCATGGGGCAAACCGAGGAAACACTTTCTGAAGCGGTCAGGATGATGGAGACAGGCTTTTCTCCTCGATCAATTGTCAACCGGTCGTATTATGCGATGTTCTATGCAGTTCTGGCACTGTTTATCCACTCCAACACATCTCACAAAACATCAAAACATTCCGGTGTGATCGGGATTTTAAATAAGGAGTTCATTCATACCGGGAAGCTTGATGCGCGTTTTGCCAAGATGCTTTATGACCTGTTCGATAAACGCATGGAATCGGATTACAGGGATTTTGCCGAAGTATCTGAGGAAGATGCCAGCAATGCGGTATTAGCAGCACAGGAATTTATCACCGCAATCAAAGCATTGACGGCATATGTATCGGATAAAATCTGAATTCGGGGAGATTATACCCAATAATGGCATTGACCTGCCGATAATTCGTGTTAAGTTCCCCCATTACACACACATAAAGCGTGAGGGGGCCTGCCTACAAGAGCCGGGACATGAGAGCGCTGATTCCGTACGAGAGTAGAACTTGTTGAAAAATGGGCATTATGGAAGTTGCTTTTTCTTATGGTCGGGGGTGTTTGTGCCTTCCTGAAGTCAAGCGTCCGATAATTTTCACGGGTATCCAACATTTCATGCAGTAATCAATATCTGATGGCGCACTTTTAATTGACATCTCGATTGGTATTCAGTAAAATTTAAGCGATTTAATATATCTCGTAATAGACACTTCACCTTTTCTTTCCCGCTATCATCATTTGCCATTACAGGGGGCACCAGATGACAGATCCATCCAGGGCACAACAAGAACTTCTCGAAGAGAATTCCGTCTTAAAGCAGCGAATTCAGGAACTGGAACAATCGGAATCAGACCGCAAGTTGGCGGAGGAGGCGCTACGCAATAGTGAAGTCCGCCTGCGCACACTGGTGCAGACTATCCCTGACATAATCTGGCTGAAAGACAAAGATGGTGTCTATCTCTCATGCAATACAATGTTCGAGCGCTTTTTCGGTGCCAGAGAAGCAGACATCATCGGAAAAACCGATTACGACTTTGTAAACCGGGAACTTGCCAACATCTTCCGCGAGCATGATCTTAAGACCATGGCGACGGGAAAGTCCTCTGATAAAGAAGATTGGATCACCTTTGCAGACGATGGCCATCGTGCCTTAATGGCTGCCATCAAGACGCCGATGTACGATGCCCAAGGAACGCTCATCGGCGTCTTGGGTATCGGGCGTGATATCACTGCCCGCAAGTTGGCGGAGGAGGCGCTACACGAGAGCGAATCGAGTATACGCGCCATTACCGACTCCGCCCAGGACGCTATTCTAATGATGGATCCTGAAGGTCGGATATCCTACTGGAACCCCGCCGCTGAGCGTATTCTCGGCTACACGAGCGCCGAAGCCATTGGCCAAGACCTGCACACGTTAATCGTGCCCTCGCGTTATCACGAAGCGCACCATGCCGCCTTCCCAGTGTTTCAGCAGAAAGGACAGGGAGCCGCAGTGGGTGAAACACTCGATCTGGAGGCCCGCCGAAAAGATGGGAAGGAAATCTCGGTGCAGCTTTCGCTTTCAGCTATACATATGAAGGGCGCCTGGCATGCCATGGGGGTTCTCCGTGACAGCACCGAGCGCAAAGAGATAGAAGCCGGCCTGGAAGAGACCCGGAAAGAACTGGAGGTTATTAAAAAAGCCGCAGATGAAGTCAGTGAATTCGCTGAGAGCCTCATTAACACCGTGCGTGAACCATTAATCACTCTGGATCAAGATTTAAGGGTGGTCACGGCCAGCCGCTCCTTCTATGAGTTCTTTAAGGTAAACCCTGAAGAGACCGTGGGGCAGCTCATCTATGACCTGGGCAATAAACAGTGGGATATCCCCAAGCTGCGGGAACTGCTGGAAACCATCCTTCCTGAAAAGGCAACCTTTGACAACTATGAGGTTGAGCACGAGTTTGCCACCATTGGCAGGCGCATCATGCTTCTGAATGCCCGGCAGATTCAACAAGTGTTGGGAAAGGAACGGATCATCCTCCTGGCCATCGAAGACATCACCGAGCGCAAGCGGGCGGAAGAAGTAATAAAAAACAATATGGTGTTCCAGCAGGTTTTGATGGACGCGGTTCCCTCTCCAATCTTCTACAAAGATGCAGCGTGTGTCTATATCGGAGGCAATAAGGCATTCGAGCGATACTTGGGGCTGTCGCCGGAGCAATTCGTTGGAAAGACCGTTTATGACATTTCACCTGCAAACTTGGCCGAGAAATATGACGAGGCCGACAGAGAGTTGCTGAATAACCCAGGCGTTCAAAACTACGAAGCTTCAGTCGTCTATGCAGATGGAACACGCCACGACGTGGTCTTCAACAAGGCTACTTTTACCAATGCCGAAGGCAAAATAGCGGGGCTGATTGGTGCAATTCTCGACATTACTGAGCGCAAGCGGGCGGAGAAGGAGCTGCGCGATAGTGAAAACCGCCTGCACACGCTGGTGCAGACGATCCCTGACCTGATCTGGCTGAAAGACAAAGACGGCGTCTATCTCTCCTGCAATCCAATGTTCGGGCGTTTTTTCGGTGCCAGGGAAGCAGACATCGTCGGAAAAACCGATTACGATTTTGTAAACCGGGAACTTGCCGACGCCTTCCGCGAGCACGATAATAAGGCCATGGTGGCGGGGAAAACCACCAGCAACGAAGAATGGATCTCCTTCGCAGATGATGGCCATCGTGTCTTTCTGGATACCACCAAGACGCCGATGTACGATGCCCAAGGGGCGCTCATCGGCGTGTTGGGTATCGGACGCGATATCACCGACCGCATGTCGGTCGATCGGATTAGAAAGGCTTTGGGGGGAACCGTCCAGGCAATTGCCGTGACCGTTGAGGCGAGGGATCCTTACACGGCTGGCCATCAACGGAGGGTGGCTGATCTGGCTCGTGCTATTGCCACGGAGATGAACCTTCCTATTGATATAATCGATGGGATCCGCATGGCTGCCGCCATCCACGATCTCGGCAAGATATCCGTCCCGGCCGAAATCCTTAGTAAGCCGACAAAATTAAAAAAAACGGAGTTTGATCTGATCAAAGACCATCCTCAATCCGGTTACGATATATTGAAGGACATTGACTTCCCCTGGCCCGTTGCCAGGATTGTTCTGGAGCATCATGAAAGGACGAATGGTTCCGGATATCCGAATGGTTTAACGGGAGACAATATTCTCATGGAGTCACGGATCATAGCCGTGGCCGATGTGGTTGAATCTATGGGCTCCCACCGTCCCTATCGTCCCTCCCTAGGCATTGAGGCAGCCCTTGAGGAAATCGAGAGGAATAAAGGAACCTTTTACGACAACACTGTCGCGGATGCCTGTTTGAGATTATTCCGGGAGAAAGGTTTTCAACTTGCACAGGCTTGAGTTCAAGTGGTAATCCCGACCTCAATACGATACCGTGCATCGCGGTCTTGTAGATGAAAGTTAGTTGAGGCTCAATTCATAGATTATAAAAATTAAGCGTCGCTCCGATCAGGGGGTGGCGAAATCAGCAGAATACGCATTATTGTCTCACGCTGTATGAGATGGCCTAAGGAGAAAAAGAGCATGACAAATAAGGAAAAGACTGTCCTTAGTAAATTCAAAGAGATTCTTTCCAAGCGGTTGCCTGCTTATCGCGTGATGCTTTTTGGGTCCCGGGCGCGGGGAGATGCCGAAGAATGTTCCGATATGGATATCATCGTCATTACGGACAGCCTGGACAAAGAAATTGAAGACTATATCAGCGATTGTGCCTGGGAAGCGGGGATTAATGAGGGGATCGTCGTTTGCCCCATTTCATATTCAACACAGGAATGGGAAAGCAGCCTGAATCAGCAGTCTCATTTCGCAAAATCTGTGAGAAGAGACGGGGTCACAATATGAATATCGCCAAGGATTACTTTAAAAAACAATGGAAGAATGAAGAATTCCAGCATTCATACCTGGAAGAAAAGGTGAAGCTCGATATCGAATACCAACTGGCAAATCTTAAAAAGGACATTCAAAGTCAGAAATCCAAGGAAGAGCTGATCAAGTAAACCGATTTTATTGAGTGAATCTGCTTATGGACAAACTGCAAAGAATAGATGCATTAAAGAATAAAATCGACAAGTTCCGGCCTCTGAATCCTCCGCTGAGGAAGCAATTGCGGGAATACTTCCGGATTGGTTTTACCTATACGAGTAATGCCCTGGAAGGCAATTCCCTGACGGAAATCGAAACAAAAATCGTCATTGAGGACGGCATCACCATCGGCGGTAAGTCCCTGCGGGATCACTATGAGGCCATCGGCCACAGCGAGGCCTATGACCTGCTCTTTACGATGGCCAAAAGAAAAGAAATTACGGAAGCCCAGATCAAGGAATTGCACCGGGTCTTTTATAATCGCATCGATCCCAAACAAGCCGGCAAGTACCGGAAACAAAAGGTTTTCATTTCGGGATCGGCCTTCATCCCCCCTTCCCCGGAGATCATCCCGATAAAAATGAAGGAGTTCATCGTGGGCATACCGGATCTCCGGGCGCGTCTTCACCCCGTGGAATATGCCGCCGTCCTCCATCGGGAACTGGCGACCATCCATCCTTTCATTGACGGCAACGGGCGGACGGCGCGGTTACTGATGAACCTGGCCCTCCTTCAGTTTGGGTATCCTATTGCGGTAATCCCGCCGATTTTAAGACGGGAATATATCGAAGCCCTGGAGAGATCGCACCGCCAGGATGACCGGCCGTTTCTGGATTTGATCATTTCTGTTTGCTACGAATCGGCTAAGGACTATCTCCGGCTGTTGGAAGGTTGATATAATGAAACAAAGCAGAATGTTAGATAAGCTTTTGTTAAGGGGAAATCATGTCTGTCCGTCCTGGTTATGCTTCACCGTTTCGTATAGCTCGACCATGAACAAGCAATGTAAAATCGCTAGGATAAAAAGATGAACCTGTTTAAATTCATTTACACAGTAAACGAAACTGAACCGGAACTGGCGAGGCGAGAATATATTACCCGCAATGTAATATTTTTTTCATTTAGTGTCACATTCTCTTTTGCCCTTATATCATTTATCCTACATCTTTCCGGCAAGATGCCGCTCGATACTTTACTAATCTATTCAATAGAATCAATCATACTTGTTGTGGCTATGTATCTGGCAGAAGCGGGATACTGGCGCTTAGTCGGTATTATCCCCCCGCTGCTTATGTATTTCCCTGCCGTAAACGCTAATTATATCGGTGGAATTGATGCACCGGGTAATTTTATGTATGCCCTTTTGATAATGTTTGTTGCGATTATTTATGGTTATCGGAAAATGTGGATTGCTCTTGTGATATGTCTCGAGACATATCTGTGTCTTGCCTGGATGATATCCAGCGGTTATATAAAACCATTCAGAACGGCTGAAGTGTTTTTTGTTAACAGGGTCGTACTCACCTCCGGTTTTCTCGTGGGTATAGCTTTAATGATCTGGCTTTTAGGCCGCAGTTATAGAAGCGAGGTAGATGTAAGGATAAAGGCCGAGGAACTGCTTAACAGGAAAAATGAAGAGCTCGGCGCGCTTAACGAGTCGTTGCGGGAGAGTGAAGAGCGGTTCCGGGCTTTAAGTGAGAACACGCCGGATATTATCTACACCATGAATCTCGACGGGGCCATCACCTATATGAATCCTTCGTGGAAGCGCATTTTGGGGCATGGGGAAGAAGACTTGATGGGACGTTACTTCACCGATTTTGCGAAGGAAGAGGATAGGAGAATCTACAGAAAACTATTTAAAAGCATCCGTGACGATGGGAAATCCGTCAATAATCATATCGGGGTCATGCTGACCAAGAACGGAGAAGAGCGGGTGTTCAATATGAACAGCGCCTTCAACCGGGACTTGGAAGGTCGGATTATCGGCGTTGTGGGTACCATGAAAGATATCACGGAACTGAGAGATATGGAAAAGAAGCTTAACCATGCCCAGAAGATGGAATCGATCGGGACGTTGGCCGGAGGGATCGCGCATGATTTCAATAATCTGCTCATGGGGATTCAGGGCTACACTTCCCTGACGTTGCTAAATCTTGATCCATCCCATCCCAATTACGAGAGGCTCAAACGGATTGAGGAACAGGTGCAAAGCGGGGCGGATTTAACCAGGCAACTGTTGGGTTTTGCCCGGGGGGGAAGGTATGAGGTCAAGCCCGTCAATATGAACGACATCCTTGAAAAGACCTCCTCCATGTTTGAGAGAACCAAAAAGGAAATCTCCATTCACCGGAAATACGGGAAAGACCTTTGGAGCGTGGAGGTGGATCGGGGACAGATGGAGCAAGTGTTCATGAATCTGTATGTGAATGCCTGGCAAGCCATGCCCGGAGGTGGAGAGATCTATCTGGAAACGGAGAAGATTATTCTGGATGATGAACAAGCGCTTTCATATGCCGTCGCGCAGGGGCGATATATTAAGATATCCATGGCCGACACGGGCACCGGAATGGACGAGAAGACCAGGGAACGGATTTTTGATCCTTTTTTCACGACGAAGGAAATGGGAAGAGGGACCGGCCTGGGACTGGCTACAGTCTATGGCATTATCAAGGGTCACGGGGGCATGATCAATGTGGATAGTGAGCCCGGTTGCGGAACGACATTCACCGTCTATTTGCCCGCTTCGAAAAAGGAATTGGCCAATGAAAAGCCGGCAACCGGGATAATCGTAAGAGGTACGGAGACGATCCTGCTGGTGGATGATGAAAAGATGGTCCTGGAAGTGAGCAAGGAACTGCTTGAATCCATGGGGTACCGGGTCTATGCGGTGGGGAGCGGTCAGGAGGCTATCGCTGTTTTCATGGAGAAAAGAAACGGAATTGACCTGGTCATTCTGGACATGATCATGCCGGGGATATCGGGGGGAGAGACTTTCGATCGCCTCCGGGAGATCAATCCCAAGATCAAGGTTCTTCTTTCCAGCGGGTACAGCCTCACCGGCCAGGCTCAGGAGATTCTGGACCGCAGCTGCAACGGCTTCATCCAGAAACCCTTTCATCTTTCCGAACTCTCTGGCAAGGTCAGGGAAATCTTAGACTAAAAAGGATATAAAGAGGTTTGTTTCCTGTCGTACTGTAAAGAAGTTCTTGTTTTTCGGGAAATGGTTCTGTACAATCCCCCAACAATTCTAAAGAGGCAGATTCATGATGTCGTGGTTACGTAGGCGGGTTGTCCCGCAGGTTTTGCAAATCTTGCTGTTGTTCTTTGTTCTGGCAGCAGTAACGACGGATGACTTTGCGGCGCAGAATGTCTTCCAAGGCACGACCCAAACAATAAAACAGGCCCTGTGCAATGATGACCCGGGTGATTCGGAACGTCATGACTTGAAGACACACAAGTATTTGTCGCATACCGGGAATGACTTTCCATTGCCCCATGTTGCCATCCAGATCTATCTGGATAGGGTCCCCGGACTTCTGATTCCTGCCCCGCCTGATATGTTCTTCCAACCCGACCGGGCGCCCCCGGTTTCATTTCTATAGCTTATTCCTTAGTGTTTTCGTGACCATTTAAGAAGTCAAGGTGTTAGCCGTTGTGGACCGGTCTTGAGAAAAGCCTCCGGCAACGCCTGATCAACAGACGATAGTCGCGCCAGCCGATCAGAGCGCCGATCAGCAGGCGCCTCCGGTGGCCCCTGCTCCTCAGGAGGAAGGCTCATCCACAAAAAATAGTAATTAAGATTAGTAATGTTGTCAAACTCTCTCCTTCCGATCCTGTTGATCAAGATCGGTAGGAGGGAACTACTATGGACGAAGTGACAAACCTTTGAAAAGAAATTAAGGTGACAATGTCTAGGATTCTGATCATTGACGATGACGATTCCATCCGGGAATCGCTTGATATGTATCTGACCGAAGAAGGTTACGACGTCGAAGTCGCAGACAGGGGAATGGTGGGCATCAGCAAATTTATCGCATCACGAGCGGAACTAGTGATACTTGATATTCGCCTTCCCGATGTGAGCGGGTTTTTCGTTTACGACGAACTCAGGAAACAAGATCATCAGGCGAAAGTGATTATGATCACTGCTTTTCACGATGAGGATATGATTGATGCAGCCATCAAGAAAGGTGTTTTAAAGTACATCAAGAAGCCCATTAACATGAATGTACTAGATGAGGCCATCGTGGAAGCCATGAAACAATGATCGCCAGAACATGGAGATTGACAATTGGAAAGGAACAATGAGTACGACAATGTATCTTAAGAAGATCGAGGAGAAGAAAGAATAAACGAATGACATGGATTCTATTGTATTTTTATACAGGATACTTCTACTTGACACAGAATAATTTTCAGTTCACTATGCCGCATGTGGTCGTTGGATATGTAGTGAAAAGAGGGTTATGGTGGATTTAAGAACCCTCTGAAAATGCCGGAAGGCGCTATGAATTGGTAACTATCGACTTGAATCACGCACACCGTAGTTCTACTTTAATCTCGACTCAAACATTTCAAATGGATACGGGTATTGATCAATAATCTTAACCAGGAGCTATTTTCATGAATGACCGACAAATGGAGAGAACAAGATTGGTCCAAACCATTTTCCCTGAAGGTATACCCCGGCTCTGGTGCCCACTTCTCACCCATTACAGGGACGATAAGACGATTGACTTTAACCGCATGGAGGCTCACTTCGAATATATTTCACCTTGGGTGAAGGGCTTCCTGATCCCAGGTTCAACAGGGGACGGATGGGAACTCACGGAGGAAGAAACGCTGCAGGTAGCCGACTTTGCTGCGGCCCATACGCGGAACAAGAATATTCATCTTCTCATCGGAATTCTCAGGCCGGATGTTAAGGGCGTCAAAGGGACGATTTCGGCCATGAAGGAACACAATGTATTTCATTTACTGGAAAATAAAGGGGCAGGCACGTCAATAAGCCCTGATCACATCTGTGGCATCACTATATGTCCTCCCCGCGGCAAGGGCCTATCGCAGGTGGAAATCGATTTGGAAATATCGGAAATCATGGATATGGCCCTGCCCACGGCCCTATACCAGCTTCCACAGGTAACAGAAAATGAGGCGGCGCCGGAAACATTCGCCCGTCTTGCAGAGAGATATTCGAATCTGATTTTTTTCAAGGACTCCAGCGGTAACGATAGCATTGCATCCTCGTCCGTTGACAAGGGCGGCGTCTTTCTAGTTCGCGGTGCCGAAGGGGATTATGCACGCTGGTTGAGGGAGGACGGGGGGCCTTATGACGGTTTTCTCCTCAGTACGGCCAATTCCTTTCCCAAGGAACTCCGGTCTGTTATCGATAATCTTGAAAGAGGTGATTTCAAGGCCGCCGGAGAGACTTCCGGACGGATAAGTGGGGTGATCGAAAAGATCTTCTCAATCGTCCAGTCCCTGCCCCATGGAAATGCATTTACAAATGCCAACAAGGCCATTGATCATTTCCTTGCCCACGGCCCCAATGCGGTAAGCTGTCCCGGGCCGCTCCTCCATGCCGGAGTCCGCCTCCCCCAAGAGATTCTATCAGCTACGGGGGAAGCTCTCAACAGCCAAGGATTTCTGCCTGAGAGGGGCTACTATGAATAAGAAGAGCCGAATTCACCATTTGCATGGACTGAACCACATGACCACCGCCATTTCGTTCTAATAGGTCAGGTCCAGAAACATAACTTCCGTGTAAAATACATGATGCACTCTACCATCTGGTCTCTTATGAAAGTGTCATGGTTTTATGACCGGGGATGATAAATAAATACTTACAGGAGGAAATAGTATGGCTAAAATGAAGACAGTATCTGTTGAGGCAAAGCTTGGCGAGAAATTTAGGGTGGAAGTGAAAGCCGGGAATCACACCCTTTGTGTTGACCAGCCCCAGGCAGGAGGCGGGGCTGACGAAGGCCCGAACCCCATTGAGTATCTTTTCGTATCCCTGGCAGGCTGTATTGGCACCGTGGCCAGAATCATTGCCAAGCAGAAGCGCATCAATTTGAATGGTATGGACATGAAAATTGAGGGGGTCTTCGATACGGAGATCATTCTCGGCAAAAGCAAGGAAAACAGAGCCGGACTGACGGGCATAAACGTCACATTAAACATCGACGCAGATATGACGATTGAAGAAAAGAAGGCTTTTGTAGAAGAAATAGAAACCCGGTGCCCTGTTTCAGATAATATAGAGAACGTTACACCTGTAAAAATTGAAGTCATGTGATTTGGTGCGGCACCGGTTTCCAATGCTTGCTGTGGGGCTCATCCCTGTTATTATTTAACGGAGGCTGACTATTCCTGACTTCAAGAAATATCTGGAAAAAATTCAAGCAGGGCAAAAGGGGCTGAATCCTTTTATGGATTTCATCGGCATTGAGCCTGTCGAATTAAAAGAAGGCTATGCTCGGTTTCGTATGCCTGTCCGTCCTGAATATTTACAGGGTGCGGGAAAAATGCAGGGTGGCCTGATCGTGGCGCTGGCTGATGAAGCCATTGCCCATGCCATGGTTACCACATTAACCCCCCATGAAGGATTGACCACGATTGAACTCAAAAGCAACTTTCTGGCATCGGTAAGTTCAGGGGAACTTATTGCTACTGCAAGCGTATTTAAAAAGGGCAGCAGTCTGGTTATCGGGGATTGTTTGGTAACGGATGATAAAGGAAAGAATGTCTGCCGTGTTTCAGCGACGTTTCTCTTGTTAAAAGGTAAGGAAAAGAAGGTTACATAAGAGGAAGTTCATCCGGTTGATACGTGCATCCTGAACGTGCTAGAATCACTGATTTATCGGTATCTAAAACTGCAAATGCACTTATAAGGCCTCCTGCTGTCAATAGATAAATTTATTGGTACAAATAAGTTTTTTGTCGTATTTTGTTGTAAACAGATGAATCGGTTTCCAAACCAGGTCATGACCAGTTTTTCAAGGGAACTCAGCTAATGATTACTGCGGGCATATATGGGCTAATCGGCGGCATGGCCCTCTTCATTGGAGCCCTAATAGGCCTCTATATAAAAATATCCAAACGGACAATCGGGGTCGTTATGGCCTTCGGTTCGGGTGTCCTTATTTCAGCGTTGACATTCGATCTGATGGAGCAGGCATATCAGTTAGGTGGATTCGATTCAGTGTCGATTGGATTCATCGCCGGTGCTGTACTCTTCGTTGTTGGGGACTACTTAATCGACAGTTACGGCGGATACGCTCGTAAAAGCGTGCATGGTAAGCGGCATATGACCAAGAAAATCGCCGCCGGAAATTCCAAACTTGCCAGCTCAGGTTCTGCCATATTTCTAGGAGCGCTCCTGGATGGTATCCCCGAATCCGCGGCCATCGGAATCGGTCTAGCGGCTGGTAACGGCGTTGGGCTGAGCATGCTCGTCGCGGTGTTTCTCAGTAACTTGCCGGAGGGCATTTCTGGTGCAATGGGAATGAAAGAGTCTGGCAGGTCACACGGCTACATCATGGCTGTCTGGAGCGGGACAATCGCTTTGTCCGGTGCGGCGGCAGCGGTGGGCTATACCTTTCTTGGTCACGCTTCCAGGGACACCATCGCTGCAACGCTAGCGCTCGCAGCAGGAGCTATCCTCGCGATGATTGCCGACACGATGATGCCTGAAGCGTTCGAGGAAGGCGGTCGATTCGTTGCATTGGTTACTGTGACTGGTTTCTTACTTGCATTCGTTGTTAGTCACTTGGCCGGATAGCTCCGGTGGACATCTTCCAGCCACCGCCAATTTTGTCGTTACTCACGTTCGATTCGTAATGCTCAGCATGAACAACTTTTCACCACTCACCCGTTAGTGAGCGTTTGTTGATTTTCGATAGAGTACACTCTTTCAAATGATTATCATTGAAAAATGCTCTTGATTATTTATGAATAATAGCACAGTTTTAAACCCTATGGCAGCGTGATAATTATAGTTGGGAAAAGACATTAAAACGGTTATGATTGCAAGGGGATACCTATGAAGAAATCAACGAAATTGTTTATCCTGGGAATAGCCTTGTCTATCATTCCCGTTGCCGGGGCGCAGGCGCAGACCGGTTTAATCATCCGCGCAGCCGTGGGCGTGGTGAAGCATCTTACCAGTTCTGGTGATGACCCAGGCGGCTATCAGCGCCATCCTCATCACCATCAAGAGCGGGGAGATGGAGGAGGCGTCAAAGTGCAGCGACAGGAAGTCGCTTCAGTGATTCTGGAGGCCGATGCTGACAAGGTATATGCTAAGTCCTTGAAGGTTGTTCAGGAAAACAAGAAGTTGCACATCATCGCCAGTAACGATGAGAGCAGGACCATCAATTTTACCGATGGTGAAAGAAATGTTGTGATGAAGGTGATCCGCTTTCAGGATAATATCGCCCAGATTTTAGTGAGCGCCGTTTCCACTTCTGAAAAAGCGTCCAATTCTTCCCCGGTAGTGAACGGCATCCTCAGCGTCTGCCGGGAAATAAACACCCGTTGCTCCGTAACCGACGATTAAGTGCGATCGGCGGGGCTTGCAACCCATAATTTCACACCCATGCGGTTTGGACAGATCATTCTGCCCAGTCAAGGCGGCAACTCTCATGGCCGCGAAGGCTACGCCTGCGGGGATTGCATCGAGGAATAAGACAGGCGGAACAGATAAATCATCGAACCATTCATAGGGATTTGAATTGGAATATCAGCTTTATGCAACTTGCCCCGATGAAATGACGGGTCTTTTAGCAAACGAAATAGCTTCAATTGGTGGAACCGACGTACGGGCCGCCTATCGAGTCGTGTATTTTTGCGCCTCGAAGGAAGTCGCTTACAAGGTTCACCTGCACTCACGCCTGGCGAATCGAATTTGTCGGGTTTTAAAAGAGATCCCAGCGCAATCCCCGACCATCATCTTCGACAAGGCGAAGAAGATTCGTTTTCATGAGCTCTTTTCCGAAAGACAGGCGATCAGCATCCATGTGGTCGCGGCCAACGACGGAAGCAAGATTCCTAATCATTTGATTGGCAGTAAACTGCGTGAGGCAATCAACGATTGTTTTCAACATCACCTAGAAATCACACCTAACCAAAGTGCCCGGGATGCCGCCATCGGGATCACCGGCTACTTCCACAACAAACGCCTATTGGTAAGTGTCGATACTTCCTTTGAGGGTCTTCACAAGCGAGGATTCCGCGTTGCAGGTCATCCCGCTCCTTTGAGTGAAACGCTCGCCGCTGCACTACTGGCGGTCTGCGAATACGACGGTACCATGAGTTTCTTCGATCCCATGTGTGGCAGTGGCACGATCGCGGTCGAAGCCGCCCAGATTGCGACCCATCGGGCTTCTCAGATACACAGGAAGAAGGGCGGGTTTGGCTTTGAATATCTGCACGATTTTGATTCAAGGCTTTGGCAGAACATTCAGGACCAGGCGCGTGCAGCTGAAGTGCCCGCGAAAGTGAAAATATTTGCTTCTGATATCGAGCCTCAATTTGTGGAGATCGCCCAAAAAACCATCACGAAAGCTCAGTTGGAAACTGTTGTTCAGCTTGAGACAAAAGACTTCTTCAACACTGAGAAACCGGCTGAGCGCGGACTCCTGCTTGCCAATATCCCTTATGGCCTCAGAATGACGGGTAAAGACGTCAGCGCGGAGTTTTTGCGAACCATCGGTGACCACCTAAAAAATCATTTTAAAGGGTGGCGCTGTGGGATTCTCGCTCCCGCTTCATCGCCTCTCAAGGAAATCGGACTTAAGCCTCAAAAGAAGGTGCCGTTTATGAACGGTGACTTTCCCGTCAAACTCATCATTTTTGATATCTATTGATCTTGATTGGCGCCCTGGGGACTTAAGTATCAGCCACTGATCATCTTCCACGGCCCAAGAAAAATGGCTGATTATGATCAACAAGCTGTTCTCAAAAGAAACTCACTTTGAAGGGCACAAAAAGCGGACAAGTCTATTTGCTCTTGACACGAAAGGTGGAAATACTTGACGGCTTAATTTCCGTTCGTGTATAATAAGCGCCGATTCCGTGAAGGCTTTAGTCCGGCATTTTTCACTCACATTATAGATTCAAATAAAAATAGTGATACGAGGCAGCCTATATAAAAAGTGATTAAACTTAATTTCCACCCCATTTAACAGGACGAAGAGATATATAAACTAGCCATCAATGTCATGTTGCTTTACAAATTGATGGGCTAATCGTAATGATGAGTACCATGGAGGGTTAAATATGCAGATTGAAGATCTCGCCTTTAATACAGGAAAGCGCATTTCTATAGAGCTCGGCACTCAATTGAAAATTAGGATTGATGGGGTCGATATGAGCTTCACAAGCAATTTGATTGGGATGGATCCACACAAGTATCTGGTTATAGATGCCCCTATTAGTATGTTAAACTATGCTAGACATAAATTGTTTCAAGGAAGTAAAATTATTGTCGGGTACTTATATAAAGGTTCTGCTTTTGGATTTAGGTCCGAACTTATTGAAGATATTTATACACCTTTAAAATTGTTATTTGTGGAATATCCAGAGATCATTGAAGAGCAGAATCTTCGTGGACAAAGAATCGATTGTGTCCTTCCCATTAAAATAAAAATCAATGATGAAGAGAGTAGAGGCGTTATAGTAGACATCAACGAGGAAGGATGTCGTTATTTGGCCAAGAAAGCGGAGCAAGACAAAGAACTGTCATCCGTTCATATAGATGAACAAGTTACATTAAAGTGTAACTTTCCTCAGACAGAGGGTGAGTATGAAATCTCGGGAAAAATAAAATACATCAGGATGGATGAGAAACAAATGATTCTTGGAGTTATATATGATGAAATTGAGCCAGAGATTAAAGATATTATTAGTCAGTACATGCGTTCAATTACAGAATAGCCCAACTGAGACAGTTACTTCTCCTTGCCAGTCGATTCCTTCGACCGACAATAAACACGGCTGTTTTTGAAAGGCACTGCCCCCCTTATCAGACTTGATTATTTCTACACGTACAATTCTCCGCAGATTGGCAGGCAGCAGGTGAGATTTGCAGTTTTCAAATAAAAGGCAATAAACCCCAAATGCGGTAGGCTTATTGAATCCCGGTCGAAGAAACATGCATATGAGGGTGATTGATTTTTCCGAAGATCAAGGGCATTTTTGTCGTTCTGAAATCAACGATTGAAGTATTTTGATAATTATTTAATATTACGGATAATAATTACGAAAACAATATTATATCGTTATGTGGTAAAGCGGTAAAAAAAGGAGGAGTAATATGAACAAAAGACTATGCATCGTTCTGTGTACTGTTATGCTGATCTTTTCGATATTAAGTGCTAGCTTCGCTGAAGATAGTGTGGGTGCAAAGACTACGGAACTGAAATATATTGCGGAGTTCCAAGGGGGAAAACTTTTCAAGGCGGGCGCTGTTAGTGTGCTGGTGCTGAAGGGCAATTACCGGCAGATGGGGCGGCAGTATGGGGCCCTTTTGAAGGACGACCTGCAGGCGATGCATACCGCAATCGGCGAGGTCTTTCTGAATAATCCGGATGAAAAAAGAAGGATGACCGTTGACGAACTGAATACGATTGCCCGGGCCTTATTCGACCGCTACCCCCATCGCTACAAAGAGATTCTGTACGGAATGGCGGAGACCTCTGGCCTTGGCCTAGACAAGGTCCTCCTTGTCAATGCGCTCGAATGGTTCCCCAAGATCAATAAACTGTCTTACGGGAAATGTTCCGGCATAGCGGTCTGGGGTCCCTATACCAAGGGCCCGGTCATATTCGGAAGAAATGATGATGACGATCCGGCCTACTTAGCTTTCGCCCGCCCGGTCGTAGCCGTTTTCAAGCCGAATGACGGGAGCATCCCCGCGGCCCTGATCAACTATCCCGGTGTGATCTACAATGCAACAGGGATGAACGCCGACGGCTTGTTCATAGAACTGAATGCCGGGAACGATATGGGATTCTCCCTGGACCGAACTTCCATTTTCACGACGCTGTTTTTGTATCTACAGGAATACCATAACCTCGTCGAGCTAGACCGGGCCATGCGTTCCACACTGGTGGATATGAGCTCCATTATCAATGTAGCCGATCCGACCCGCGGCTATTCCTACGAATGTTCGCTCTGGGATACGAAGCGGCGAGACCAGGACGCTGAGGGAATCGTTGCGGCGGCGAATGAATACTCGCATCCGGACTGGAATATCACACCGTTAGACCCAAAGAGGGATCCCGGTGCGAACCAGCTCCGGAAAGGGAACCTGTTAAAACTCAGCGCCAGGTACAAGGGAGCAATCACTCCGGAAGTGATGATGGAGAAAATAATGGACGTGGCTATCAAGGACGGCGGAGCAACCCATGCCGGGACCATCTTCCAGATCGTAGCCGCACCGGCAGATAGGAAGATATGGGTAAAAGTGCCGGGCCGTGTGGACTGGACGGAAATATCATTAGGACCACTATTCCAAATGAAATAGTGGCTCTAATTTGACAAATACTGCTAGCACGGAGTGCAGCTTATAGTCTATAAAACAGACCGTCGGTACTTATCACTATTTGCTTTCGAAGACCGGGATCTTCAGGCACCTTCCGGCGGATAGGAACTGTCCGAGGCGGACATGACGAAATGGCAGCACTTCGACCTGTTTGTGGCCATAGAAGAGGGCAGCTAGTTCAGTATCTCAGGTGCGAAACCAGCCCGCTGTTCCCGGTGAACCTTGTCCAGGCGTGCCATTCAGGAGCGAATGGATCATGAATCGACAGTTTCTCGAATGCCTCGCAGCATCTCTCCTCGCCTCGGCGATCGCCTTGGCGCCCTTCTCGTCTGCGGCCGCGCCGCTGGACGCACCGGAGAGAGCGCAAACGGCCGCGCCGACGGCCCCGGCCCCGGCCACGGACTTCCCAGCCCGCGACTTCCTGACCGGGAGCTGGGGCGGGGCCCGAGACGGCCTGAAGAAGGCGGGCGTTTCCGTCGGCCTGAACTACTCGACGGAGACCATGGGCAACGTTTCGGGGGGTGAGAAGCTCGGAGGGACCTACGCCGACAACATCGCCCTCGAGTTCAGGTTCGACCTGGACCGGCTCGTCAGCGTCCCCGGCACCACGTTCCTCGTGAAGATGTCGCAGCGCGATGGCGACAGCGTGTCGGCGCGCTTCATCGCGCCGTCGCAGGGGGGAAACGCCTTCCCTGTCCAGGAGCTCTACGGCGGTCAGACCTTCAAACTGGTGAACGTGCAGTTCACGACCCGGCTTGTGGACGACCGACTCGACCTGGCCTACGGTCGGCTGGTCGCCAACGACGACTTCCTCCGGTCGGACCTCTACTGCCAGTTCCTCAACAACTCCTTCTGCGGCAGCCCGAAGCCTGTCTTCCTCCAAAACCCCTTCACCTTCACCGCCTACCCGCTCGCGACGTGGGGCTTGCGGGCAGCCTTCGACACCCCATCGCGCGACTGGACTTTCCAGACTGCGGTCTACGACGGTGACCCGGAGGGGAAGAGGGGCGACCCGGCGGGCGAGAGCCAAAACCTGCACGGCACGTGGTGGGGATTCGGCAGCAACGGCGTCACGCTGGCGGGCGAGGTCCGATACCACGTGAACCGCGACTCGGACAAGGCCCTGCCGGGGGTCTACAAGGTCGGCGGGTTCTACCTGACCGGCCAGTTCCAGGATCTCGGCAGGGCCGGGAACGCCACGGCCGCCGGCGACGGGATGGTCTGGCTGCTTGCGGACCAGATGCTCTACCGCGAGTCGCCCGGTAGCCGCCGCGGCCTTTCGGCCTTCGGCGCCCTCGTCTTCAGCCTCACGGACAGGGCCAACCCGATGTCGAGCTACTTCAACGCCGGGTTCGTCTACGAGGGGCTCTTCGCCGGCCGCCCACGGGACAGGACGGGCCTCGCCGTCACTACCGGCTGGTTCGGGAGCGAGTACAACGTGGGCCTCGCCGCCGCGGGTCTGCCGACGAAGAGCTACGAGGCCGTCGTCGAGCTGAACCACATGTTCCTCGTCGGCATGGGGATCGGCATCCAGCCGGACGTCCAGTACATCGTCCGGCCCACGGGCACGGGCTCCATTGCCAACGCGCTGGCCGTCGGCGCGAAGATCAGCATCGATTTTTGATCCAAGTGCCGATCCCGGTTCCTGCCGGGTGCTGAGGAGGTCCAGAATGGCCGTGGTCGGGTTGAGGGCGCCCCTGGATGGCATCATCGCGACCCATGTCAAGAGCCTGCTGACACAGGTGGTCATCGCGAACGGCGAGCCTGTAGCAGAGCTTCGGGTTGGCAAAGGATGTATCCATGGGTAAAAACCAAGTTAATACTCTTGATAGTTTTCTTTCTCACCTTGAAAGTATCTTCTCCGTAACCATTCATGATGCTAAGGAAATCATCGACACTTTTCACAGGGAAATGAGTTCCGGACTGGCAGGGATGAAAAGTTCACTCAAAATGATCCCCTCTTTCGTTGGTCCACCAAGTGGAACGGAAAAAGGGAAGTATCTCGTCCTTGATCTTGGTGGAACGAACATCAGGGTCCTGGCTGTGGAGCTTGATGGAAAAGGAAACACTTCTATGGCAGCGGTTAGTAGATTTGTTATTCCTCAAGAGATGATGTGCGGAGCAGGGGACGCAATCTTTGATTACATTGCCGATTGTATTAAATTATTTTTTGAGAAGAATTGTATTGACAGACAAAAGACCTACGATCTTGCCTTTACCTTCTCCTTTCCCGTGGAGCAAAGTTCTCTTGCTTCCGGAAAACTCATCGGATGGACAAAAGGGTTCACCGCCTCCGGAGTGGTGGGCAATGATGTCGTGGCGTTGCTCTCCGCAGCGCTACGGCGCAAGGAGATGGGATTTATCCATGTGGTGGCATTGGCAAATGACACTGTAGGAACGCTTGTTGCCAAATGCTATTCTGATCCTTCCTGTGACATGGGCGTCATCCTCGGCACGGGAACAAACGCCTGCTATCCGGAAAAGGTTGCCCGCATCCTGAAGTGTCCAGTGCTTGGCCTTTCCGGGAAGATGATCGTCAATATTGAGTGGGGTGGCTTCAGTCAACTTAAGATGAATATTTATGATCAGGACCTGGACTGCGCCTCCCGTAACGCTGACAAGCAGCATTTGGAAAAGATGGTTTCGGGGATGTACCTGGGCGAAATAGCAAGACGGGTTATCGTTGAGATGATGAATCGGGGACTGCTTTTCAAGGGGACGAATCTGTCCGCTTTTTCAAGGGAATACATGCTGCATACGGAGCATCTTTCCCTGGTAGCCCAGGGATCTGACTTTTTTGCAGACTTTGGTCTCAGGGATGTTTCGGAAGTGGACAGAGGAACTATCCGGGAACTCTGCCGCATCGTTTCCACCCGGTCTGCCAAAATAGCCGGGGCGGCAATAGCCGCAGTCGTCACCTGGATGGATGCAAATTTTGAATCGGATCATACCATCGCAATTGATGGGACCCTCTTTGAAAAATATCCGGGATATCAAGATCATATAGTGGGAGTCCTTCGCGAATTGTTCGGAGAGTGCGCAAAAAGGATAAGACTCGAGCTTGTCAGGGATGGATCGGGAATTGGGTCCGCCATTATCGGCGCCGTGGCGGCTTCTGCCCGTCCAGTTAGCAGCGGGGATGATTGCGGTAGGCATCGAATCTGAATTTGCAGAGGTGGAAGACATGAACTCAGGATACAAGACAATCGTTTTTTATATCTGCGGAACGGCGGCACTGGGCGGTTTGCTCTTTGGCTTGGATCAGGGTTTTATCGCCAATTCCCTTCCGACGATCCGGAAGGTCTACGGCCTCGACATTAAGGGTGCGGAACACTACTCAGCCATTCTGGCAACGGGTGGCGTGATCGGCGCCCTTCTCTCCGGGATCTTTGCGAGGTATCTGGGCCGAAAAAAGAGCCTGGTCCTGTCGGGTTTTATTTTTTGTGCCGCTTCCCTTGTCTCAGCGTTTCTTCCCCCGATGGCTATTTTGTCCACCTGTAGATTCTTTCTCGGATTTGCCATCGGCATCGCATCCTTCATCGTTCCTCTCTATCTATCGGAAACGGCCCCCGCTCCTATTCGCGGCGCCATGGGGACTCTTTTTCAATTGCTCATCACGATTGGTATCTTTTTAATTTCGGTGACTAATGTCTTTATTGCCAAGTGGATTGCGAACCCCCAAACGGCGCTTCCCCTCATGTTTGTCGTCATTGTAATATTTGCCGGTGTAATGTTTGCGGGGAGCCTGTTTCTACCGGAGAGTCCACGGTGGCTTATGCTCAGGGGAAGAAAAGATCAAGCGATGGCGGTTCTCCAAAAAACTCTCAACACCCCGGAAGATGTCCAACGCGAAATCAAAGATATTGAGGGGACCCTGGGCAACCATGGAGTTCAGATGGGTATCTTGTTTAAGGGCTATTTTATCAAGATTTTGTTAGTCGGAATTCTTCTGCAGATGTTCCAGCAGCTTGTGGGAATCAATGTGATGATTTATTACGCCCCGACTATTTTCGGATATGCAGGATTGACAGGCATTGTCGCGATGATGACCGTGCCGACGGTCAATGTGCTTTTCACCTTTCCCGCTATTCGGCTTGTAGAAAAATGGGGTCGAAAGAAGCTCTTGTACGTTGGTGCCTTATGCATGCTCATAAGCATGGTTGCCGCAGGTGTAGCTTTTATCATGATTGGCAATCAGTCTGACCCGGCAATGATTGCCACAGCGCCCAAGACCATTCTGCTTGCGGCGGTAATCTTCTATATCTTCGGCTTCGCCGTTTCCTGGGGACCGGTAGCGTGGCTTGTCTGTTCGGAAATATTTCCCCTGCAGGGGCGTGAACTGGGAATGACGGTGACGACTATGGTGAACTGGACCTTTGCCGGGTTATTGATGGATAACGCCCTTACCTTTATGCAGATTCACGGGAACGCGTCTATCTTCTTTCTGTTTGCTTTCTTTTGCGCCCTGGCTGTCGCCTTCGTCGCGGCTTTTGTACCGGAGACAAGGGGGGTGACGCTCGAGCAGATTGAGGTAAATCTCAGGTCCGGGAAAAAGATGAGATCTTTGGGAGATGTGACACGATGAGGTCCAATGTTTGAGCAATATCAACCTTAATGACAACAAACACTGCGGCAATGTCATTTTGTAGACGGAATCTCGTAGACAATTGAAACACAATACGATAGGGAGTGCCGTACTAAGGCTCAATATAGTTCAATTCTAAACAACGAGGCGTGGGTTGTCTACATTACAAGCGGCTTTACTCGGATTGGTTCAAGGATTGGGAGAGTTTCTACCCATATCAAGCTCGGCGCATCTGGTGCTAATTCCCTGGCTTTTCAAATGGAATGATCCCGGACTCACTTTCGACATTGCTCTCCATATCGGCACTCTTATTGCGGTGGCAATTTACTTCTGGAAAGACTGGCTAAGGTTAATCACAAAGGGATTGACTGATGTCAGCAGCACAGACGGTCGATTGTTTTGGTATCTGGTTGCAGCAACTATCCCGGGAGCAATGGTAGGGTTTCTGTTAGAGAAAAAAGCCGAGACCATATTCAGAGAGCCTATTTTAATTGCGACTATGCTGATCCTATTGGGCGTCATTTTGTACTGGGCAGATCGTAAAAGCACTAAAGATATTGAGATAAATCGTATAACTTTTAGAACCAGTATTTTCATTGGCTTATCTCAAGCGATAGCGATTATTCCAGGTGTTTCACGTTCGGGGATCACCATGACCATGGGATTGTTGATGGGACTGACCAGAGAAGGGGCAGCCAGGTTTTCGTTCTTACTGTCTGCGCCCATTATATTTGGCGCTGCTCTGGTTAAGCTGCCGCATCTTATATCAAATCCGTCCGAGATAACTATAAATTTTATTATCGGTATGCTGGTCTCTTTCCTTACCGGTATCCTGAGTATTGGGTTTTTACTTAGATATGTTCAGACCAAGAATTTTCTTCCTTTTGCCTGGTACAGATTTATATTGGGATCCATAGTCATCGTGATTGTCTTGATGCGTTAGATGAAAGTTCAGGCAGGTATCATAATCCTCACTTCAAGTATAAATAAAAAGTTGCATACCTACAGGAGGTGGCATTTGTGTTTTCCTGTTTTGAGTTGATGCCATAGTATGCAATCAGCCAATTTACGGAATAATATCAAGGACTGTGTCTCAAAATAGATGAACTTTGGCATTGTATTAGCGATTATTGTTTTAGTCAATCTCCCCTTCGGTTTCTGGCGGAGTCATGTGAGGCCGTTTTCATTTCCATGGATTCTCGCAGTTCATTTGCCGATTCCTTTCGTTATTATTGCTCGTACACTTGGAGGTGTTAGCTGGCATATTAAAACGTTTCCCTTATTGGTGGTGGCTTATTTTGCGGGACAATATTTGGGAAGCAGCCTTTATACGCAGTGGAAGAAAAGAAATTGACAGGCATGCATTCTTTCTTTTGTGGTTTCTATATCCGTCATCAGATCTGCTCTTTCTGTCACGCATGGAACCAGGAAGCGATTATCGGTAAATGGCGGGATGTAAAGGGGACAATTGAAATCGAAGCATACAGGAACAATGAGAAATACCATGAAAGAATTCTGTGGTTAAACGAGCCGAATTACCGTGAGAATGATCGCAAGGGCATAGCAGGACAGTGATGAAGGGAACATGGGCGGAATGAAAAAGTCGACATGGAGGCGTTTTGTTTTCGCATTGGTTATCGTTGTCATCAGTAATATGACAAATGCATGCGGCCTGATTGCTTTACATATTATGAATAATACCTATGAATCTATGG
>CAISJV010000064.1 GCA_903885795.1 uncultured delta proteobacterium
AATCAACAGTGCCAGTATTGCGTAAAACATGCAGTAGTAGGCTCGGTTTGTCACGGCACGAAGGCTCTTTCCGCCTTCAAGAAGGAACACCGCCTCTTCGAGTGTCTCAGTTGCCTGTGTCAGGCGGTAGGCAACCAATATGTTCTGCTTTTCACGTTCCGTCACAGGCGCACCCCGTCCCGCTCAATGGCCTTGAAGAGGGGCGATGCAGACATTGGACCATCTTCCAGCTCTTTGCGCCCAAAGAGAACTGCTGAGATAAATACGCCGTAGCGAAGGTTTATGTCAAATAAAAGATCAAAAACCTTTTCGTACAACGTCGGGGGCAATTCTTCCAGCTCGATCATCACGTCAATATCAGAATCAGCATCGGCAGTGCCCCTGGCTTTTGAACCATAGAGGCGGAGGTCGATCAGTTGAAAGTCGAGGTTCAGCGACTGTTTCAGGTCGTTTAGCGACTGGAGCTCATAAGGTTTAAGATAGGCAATTGTTCCCATAACTAACAATCATCATCAAGTTATTTGTTTGATAAATCGCTGATTTTGACTGGAGTAGTATAAGTGGCAACGGACTTGTCTGTCAAGAAAATATTCCAGAAAATATTCCTGGTGGCCGCAAAATGTGTGATGCCGACGTTTGTTCTCGGGAGTGAAAAGTGTTTAGTCGAGTGGCGCGAGGGGATCTCACCCTCACGCTCTCCGAGAACTGGACGTGACAGTCTCCCGTCATCCAGCTCCTATTGTCCAGCCTTAGCCTGAGAGAGCTGCCAATGGGCAAATAGCCTCGGTTGCCTATGCACTCTGTTTTGCAACCACAGAAAAGCCCGCCGCTTATGCTCCTTCAATCTTTTGTATTTCCGGGATGCCCACCGAGCAAGAATATTGTTCAGATGTTGAAAGGTCCGGTAAAGAGCTGATTTGTAGAAGTGTCCGTAGTAGTTGATCCACCCCCTTAATACCGGGTTGATCATCTGGGCCAGTTCGTCCAGAGATTTGTCCGAGCGCCGGTGCAACTTCCATTGCCTCATGGTATCGCATATCGATTTTGTGGCTTTGTTGCTGATTGCAGGATTAAACCCGACGAAAAATCTACCCTGGCGGGTTTTCGCTCTCCGGGGTCGAAACGTATACCCCAAAAAATCAAACTTCTGCTCAGGATAATCTCCTCGCCGATCGTCATCCTTGCAGTAAACAATCTTTGTCTTCTGCACGTTTAGCTCCAATCCGCATTCCGCAAATCGCCGTTCAATCGACTCCCGAAGTCCTTCCGCTTTGGCTTTGCTCCGACAGTGACAAATCCCATCATCAGCATACCGCTCAAATGGAATTTGAGGGTACTGCCTATGCATCCACGTATCGAACACATAATGCAAAAAGAGATTCGCAAGCAAGGGACTGATCACCCCTCCTTGCGGCGTCCCTTTATCCCGATGAACCAAGCTGCCATCCTCAAATTGCACCGGGGCCTTCAACCATCTTTCGATGTATAGAAGTACCCATTTGCAATCTGTATGTTTCCTTACCGCCCGCATCAAAAGACCATGATCGATGCTGTCGAAGAAGCCCTTGATGTCGAGGTCCAGAACCCAGTCGTATCGCCAGCACCGCTGACGTGCAACCCCTATGGCCTCAATCGCAGACTTCTCTGGACGATATCCATAAGAGTCCGGATGGAAATGCTCTTCCAACAGTGGCTCCAGGTATCGCTTGACTACCGTCTGGGCAATGCGGTCTGCCACCGTTGGTATTCCCAATGGCCGCGTTCCCCCATTGTCCTTCGGTATTTCGACCCGTCGTACAGGTGGTGGAAAATAGCAGCCTGAAGACATCCGATTCCAGATCTTAAAAAGGTTGTCTTTCAAATCCTCTTCAAACTCTGCAATGGACTGCCCATCTACCCCAGCGGCTCCTTGGTTCGCCTTTACCCGCTTGTATGCCTCCCATACCTCCCATTTTGAAATACAAAACGGCTTTGCTTTATCCACGAGGCTCCTCCCATTTCTGGTTGACCTGAAAATAAAGCCAGACAACGCAGCCCCTTCGGTCCAGTTCCATTACAGAACCTTCCTCCCTACTACGGGCTGCTCCGCCCCCGTGCCCCGCATCGGTACTCTCATTCTTGTGGGTCCTCCACTTGAATTTCTCCCTTAACATCGGGACGACAGGTTCCCACGTTCCACACAAGAGCCTGGTTCAGGTTCGCGCTACCTTTATGCCGGATGTCGCCCAAGCAGTAAACAGGTATCCCTTGAACTTATCCTGGAGATCCGTAAGTCCCCCAGTTTTGACATCATCCAATTCATTTCGACATCTCAGAAGTAGTTCGCTTGCGCTCGCCTCCCTGATCCTCACCTGACATGGTCTTTTGCCATGCCTTTTCCTTAACGCTCACCACATTGGCTCTTTACCAATGCAGCTTAAGGTGGTTTGAAGCCCGCTCCTGCAAGCCGACTTCGAGGGACCTCCCCTCATCTCTCGTGCAGCCTCGTGGCGCACTTACGGATTGAAATGTTGGATATTCGTCAATATTTTGGCACGCTTGACTTCAGGAAGAAGTTGATCTCCCCTATCACCTGAAAAATCACTCTCCATAAATTGCATGTTACGATCCGTTATCATCAAATCCTTAGAAAAATGCGGTCCTCCGGCGAGCCACTTCGGTGCACTGAAGTTGGTTAGCATCACGTTATTATATGGCATTAGACGCGTCTCTTTACGCTTTTTCCTTCTCTTGGCAGCCTTTTTATGGGACGTGGAGACCGTCCGAGGGCTGTTTTTCAGAAATTCCCGATTCTGACATAGCGTAATATATTGATTTTATTCATTTATTTATAGGTGGTTCAAAAATTTAGGAAGTCAAAAACTGACCACCGGTCAAATTCGTTATGTTCCCGTCTCTTCCTGATGTCCATGAAGAGGTACATGAAAAGGTGTCAGACTCGATCCTTTCCTCTTTTTTCACCTCTGCAGATCTGTAACGGCACATCATCTCGCCCACTTCACTATGCCGCCCGAACTCTGACACGCGGTTCGATTAGGGGCCAGATCGTTCGGCGGGCCAATCTCATGTCATAATCGCTTTGCATATTCAGCCAGATCTCGGGAGATACGCCGAAATATTTGCCAAGGCGAAGGGCCGTATCGGCAGTTATGGAGCGCTTGCTGTTGACGATCTCACTGATCCGACCCGGGGGCACGTCAATATCCCGGGCTAATTGATTCGCACTCAGGCCGAGGGGCTTCATAAATTCTTCGCAGAGGATCTCGCCCGGAGGGATCGGGTCCAATAATTGGCAGGTTTTGATCATGAAATGAATATAGGAGGCATCGCGTAATATGTAAAGCATATTTTTCGCCATGCAGGTGATCATCATTTGATCTTGACAGGAGCCGGGGACTTCCTTATAGTCCGCAGGCTCGGCGGAACATTTTTGTCTGGAAAATGTCCATAATTGCACCATACTGACAGATCAAGGAGACCCCCCTCATGCCAAAACGAAGCGACATCAACTCGGTTCTTATTATCGGCTCCGGCCCTATCGTCATCGGCCAGGCCTGCGAATTCGACTATTCCGGAACCCAGGCCTGCAAGGCCCTGAGAAAACTCGGCTACAAGATCATCCTGGTCAATTCCAATCCGGCCACGATCATGACCGATCCGGGAACTGCCGATGTGACCTATATCGAGCCGTTGAACATCCCCTCCCTCACCGAGATTATCGAAAATGAGCGCCCTGACGCCATTCTGCCCAATCTTGGCGGTCAGACGGGGCTGAACCTGACCTCAGAGCTTCAGAAGCAGGGCATCCTGGACAGATACGGCGTCAAGGTCATCGGTGTCAGTATCGACGCCATCGAGCGGGGGGAAGACCGGATTGCCTTCAAGGAGACCATGAACCGCCTCGGCATCGACATGCCGAAGAGCGAACCTGCCTACACCGTCGAGGAAGCGGAAAAGATTGCCGCCGGGTTGGGTTACCCCGTTGTCATCCGCCCTGCCTACACCATGGGGGGCACCGGCGGCGGCCTCGTCTATAACCTCGAAGAACTCAGAACCATTGCCAGCCGGGGCATCGCGGCAAGTATGGTCGGGCAGATCCTGATCGAAGAGTCCGTCCTGGGATGGGAGGAGCTGGAACTGGAGGTCGTTCGGGACGCCAAGAATCAGATGATAACCGTCTGTTTCATAGAAAACGTGGACGCCATGGGGGTGCACACCGGCGATTCCTATTGTACCGCCCCGATGCTGACGATCACCCCGGAACTCCAGGCCAGACTTCAGAAACATTCTTACGACATCGTCGAAGCCATCGAAGTAATCGGCGGGACTAACGTCCAGTTTGCCCATAATCCTGAAACGGGAAGGGTCGTCGTCATCGAGATCAATCCCCGCACTTCCCGCTCTTCCGCGCTGGCTTCCAAGGCCACCGGTTTCCCCATCGCCTTTATCTCCTCCCTCCTGGCAGCCGGCATCACCCTGGACGAGATTCCATACTGGCGGGAAGGAACCCTGGACAAATACACTCCCTCGGGGGATTATGTTGTTGTCAAGTTTGCCCGCTGGGATTTCGAAAAATTCCCCGGGGCCATCGACAAGCTCGGCACCCAGATGCGGGCCGTCGGTGAGGTGATGAGCATCGGCAAGAACTATAAGGAGGCCTTCCTGAAGTCCATCAGGTCTCTGGAGAAGAGCCGCTACGGACTCGGCTTTGCGAAAGACTTCCATGAAAAGACCCTCGACGAGCTTTACGAACTTATTGCGGAACCATCCAGTGAACGTCAATACATCATGTACGAAGCCCTGCGCAAGGGGGCGGACATTGAAACCCTCTTCCGGCGGACCCATATCAAGCACTGGTTCATCCAGCAGATGAAGGAACTTGTCGAACTGGAGGAGGAAATTCTGAAGTACAAAGGAGAGACCCTGCCCGACGACCTGTTGCTCAGGGCAAAAAAGGACGGCTTTGCAGATCGCTATCTTGCCCAGCTTCTGGGTATCCCGGAAGGAGATATCCGCAGGAAACGCATCACTCTGGGAGTGGTTGAATGCTGGGACGCCGTCCCGGTGAGCGGTGTGGAAAACGCCGCCTATTACTATTCAACATATAACGCCCCGGATCGGGTGGCTGTTTCCAAGAACAAAAAGATCATGGTCCTAGGCGGCGGACCCAACCGCATCGGCCAGGGCATCGAATTCGACTACTGCTGCGTCCACGCCGCTTTTACTCTTCGTGATGAGGGCTACGAATCCATCATGGTCAACTGCAACCCCGAGACCGTTTCCACGGACTATGACACTTCCGACAAACTCTATTTCGAGCCCCTGACCGTTGAGGACGTCCTTTCCATCTACGAGAAGGAAAAGCCCGAAGGCGTCATCGTCCAGTTCGGAGGCCAGACGCCCCTGAATATCGCCCAGGATCTCGCCCGGGCGGGGGTGAAGATCATTGGCACTTCGCCGGAAACAATCGATCTGGCCGAGGATCGGGACCGATTCCGCGAAATGATGAAGAAGCTTGGGATCCCCATGCCGGAGTCGGGCATGGCCGGCAACCTTGCCGAGGCCCTCACCGTAGCCGCCCGGATCGGTTACCCCCTGATGCTCAGGCCATCGTATGTCCTCGGCGGCCGGGGGATGGAAGTGGTCCATGACGAGGAAATGCTGAGACGTTACGTTGCGAAAGCAGTCGGGATGACATCAGAACGGCCCATTCTTATCGACAAGTTTCTGGAAAACGCCATCGAAGTTGAGGCCGACGCCATTTCCGACGGAACTGACGCCTTTGTCCCGGCGATCATGGAACATATCGAACTGGCTGGTATCCATTCCGGGGACTCGGCCTGTGTAATTCCGCCGATCAGCATCTCCGCCCGTCACATGGACACCATCAACGACTATACCAGCCGGATCGCCGTGGAATTCGGCGTGATCGGGCTGATGAACATCCAGTACGCCATCGCCAACGACGTGGTTTATATCCTTGAGGCCAATCCCCGGGCGTCCCGAACGGTGCCCCTGGTATCCAAGGTCTGCAACATCTCCATGGCCCGCATCGCCACCCAGGTCATCCTGGGCAAGAAGTTGGCGGATTTTAAGTTCAAACCGCGCGTGTTTCCCCATTTCGGCGTCAAAGAGGCAGTCTTCCCCTTCAACATGTTCCAGGAAGTAGATCCCCTCCTGGGACCGGAAATGCGCTCCACCGGCGAGGTGCTGGGACTGGCTGATTCCTTCGGCTTGGCTTTCTACAAGGCGGAAGAAGCGGCGCAACAGGTCCTCCCCGGGGAGGGAACGGTATTGCTCACAGTTAATGACTGGGATAAAGGCGGGGTCCTTGAAGTCGCCCGGTGCTTCCATCAGTTGGGATTCCTGATCATGACCACAGCAGGAACTCACCGGTTCCTAGCAGATGAAGGCATCCCCTCGGAAACCCTGCTCAAGATGCACGAGGGAAGGCCGAATATTGTCGATGCCGTCAAAAACGGCGCCATTAACCTGATCATCAATACCCCCAGCGGCAAGCTCAGCCAGCACGACGATTCCTACATCCGCAAGGCGGCGATCCAATATAAAATCCCCTATATCACCACCATTGCCGCCGCAGTGGCAGCAGTCAAGGGCATTACCGCCTTCCGTAAAGGGCATGGCCGGGCCAAGTCCCTGCAGAGTTATCATGCCGACATCAGGTGAGTTGGCAGCAAGCAACAGGCAGCCATAAACCTGAAACATAAAACTTGACACCCTCGCAAAAAGTCCAGAAATTCCATCCCCCTTTGACGGGGGATGGTTAGGGCGGGGGTGAATAATGAAATAATTCTATATGTTATTCCCCATCCCCTTAACCCCCTCCCGCAATTTGAAGTATTTTCATGTTCTCTGAATTCTCGTCCGTGATCGGGGGATGGTCTGATTTGATAAAACAGAAAAGTCACTGAATGGGAAGAGACTGGAGATAGGTGGTCAGATTGACCTCACCATTGGTAAGCTTAAGCTTTTGCCTGATGCGCTCTCTCTGATGGTTAATCGTGGCCGTACAGACGCCCCGGAGCTGAGCGATTTCTTTCGTCCGTAACCCGTTGCGGATCATATTGCAGATACCGATTTCCGTCGGCGTCAAGGCGTGATGATGGTTCTGAGACAATTGACGGATAAAGGGCGAGGTAATCTCTTCGAGATTGGTCCTTAACATGTCCACGTATGTCCGCTTCGGTTTCGGCAGCTCCAGGGCCAAGGCCTGCAGGATGGGCATGACGATCTTTTCCACATTCGACTGCAAATCTTTATATATCCGCTGTTTATCCTCTTCTATCTTGGCAAGAACGGTCCTTAGCGCGGCGTTTGTCTCCTGCAACGCGGCCCGCTCCAGGTTCAACTGCCTGTTCATTTCCTGAAGATTCTGCTCCGCAAACATCCGGACGGCAATGGCTGCTATCCTTCTGGCTATTTCGTCGAGCATTACCCTTTCCTCCCTGAGAAAGGGCCCTTCATCGGCCGGTGGTCTCTCATTGATGTAAAAAATAGCCACTTCTCCCAGGGGCTCATTGTAAACCAGGATGGGCGCTGACTGTCTCCACTTCGTTATTTTAAAATTTTTCCCTTTATAGGTCTTGCCGTCAAAGACAATGCGCGCACAGGTGACCTCGGGGTATTGCCAGGACAGGGGCAGGAAGTCGACAAGACAGGTCAGCAGTTCATCCAGGGAATCGTAATGCCGCTCCGCCAACTGGGCAATACCATATAGACAGTTTAGTTCCTTGATGCGTTCCCGGAGGGCAATGACTATCTGTTCCGGCGCCATCTCATCGTTATGGGGAATCCTCCAGAGGAGGGAGAGGGCATCTTTCATGCCGGAAGCCGTCTGAATATCTTTAAGATCCATATCGTTTCGCGTCCCCGCCGTGCGTTGCCGTGCTTTTCAGTGCCTATAGCTGATAGGCAGTATATAGGCATAAAATTACACTTAATATGCCCATTACTTATAGGCATTATGGGGGCATTCTTTCCGTATTTACGATCTCCTCGTTACCAGTTACTTTCCCGGCTGTCAAGGCAAAACAGGTGAACAATATTTTGCAAAGGAGGGTAAAGATGAACAGCACTAATCTTGAAACCATCCTGGAGGGGCGGCGAAGTCAGCCACATCAGCTTATCGAAGTCCTGCAGGATGTTCAGGATGTCTACGGGTACATTCCCAAAGATGTCATGGGTATAGTGGCCAAAGAACTCGGTGTGCCCCTCATGGAGGTGTTCCGGGTGGCAAAGTTTTACAAGGCCTTTACACTGAAACCACGCGGAAAAAACGTGATTACAATCTGCACCGGGACAGCATGTCATGTGCGGGGCTCACAACTCCTTATTGACCAGGTCCAGGGCCAGTTACGACTCAAACCGGGCGATACAACCAAAGATGGCCTTTTTACAGTGGAATGCGTCAACTGCGTCGGCGCCTGCGCCCTCGGACCGGTGGTGGTGCAGAATGGATCATATAGCAACCACATGACGCCCGGCAAGCTCCGCAGGGCCATCGATAAGGTACAAGGAAAAAAAAAGGAGGAAAGCCCTCATGCCTAATATCAAGCAAGCAGGTGACCTCGAAACCCTGCGACAGAAGATTCAGAAAGCACATAAGAAATTCCCTAAGACCATTACCATCTGCGGCGGCACGGGATGCCAGGCCTCAAAAGCCGGGGAAGTGATTGAAAAGATCAGAGAGGTCATCCTCAAGCAGGGTTTTGGAAAGGATGTCTATATACGTTCAACGGGCTGCCACGGTTTTTGCGAACAGGGCCCCATTATGGTATTTGAGCCGGGAAACATCCTCTACTGCCACGTAACAACTGAAGATATTCAAGAAATTGTCGACAAGACCATCCGCCATGGGGAAGTGATTGAACGACTGCTATACACAGACCCCGTCTCCGGCAAAAAAAATGTGAAAGAGAAGGATATACCCTTTTATCTTGCTCAGGATCGCCAGCTTCTCAACTATAACCGCCTTGTGGATCCCGGCAACATTAATGATTATATCGCCATTGGCGGCTACATGGCCTTGGCCAAGACCCTTGGCAGCATAAAACCGGCTGCCGTCATTGATGAGATCAATGCCTCCGGGCTCAGAGGAAGGGGAGGAGGTGGTTTTCCCACCGGCCGCAAGTGGACGGAATGCCGGGAAGAACCCATTGATGAGAAATATGTAATATGCAACGCCGATGAAGGTGATCCCGGGGCCTATATGGACCGTTGCCTTCTGGAAGGAAATCCTCATCTCGTCATCGAAGGGCTCTTGATCGGCGCCTGGGCTGTCGGCGCACGGCGGGGATACATATACGTGCGCAAGGAATACCCCTTAGCCGTTAAACATGCAAAATTCGCCATTGAGCAGGCCAGGAAATACGGCCTTCTCGGTGAAAATATTTTCGGATCTGGTTTTTCCTTTGACCTTGAAGTCGCCCGGGGCGGCGGCGCGTTTGTCTGCGGCGAATCCACGGCCCTCATGGCATCTGTGGAGGGCAAGGTCGGCGAACCCCGGCCCAAGGACATCCATACGGTAAAGGAAGGATTGTGGAACAAGCCCACGGTCTTGAACAATGTGGAAACTTGGGCCAATGTGCCCTCCATCATGCTGAACGGCGCCTCCTGGTTCGCCGTCAAGGGCACCCCGGGCAGCAAGGGAACAAAGATCTTCGCCCTTACGGGGCAGGTAAAGAACACGGGCCTTGTGGAAGTGGCAATGGGCACGACATTAAACAATATCGTCTTTGACATCGGCGGGGGGTCGAAAAACGGCAAGGCGATCAAGGCCGTCCAGACCGGCGGTCCCTCCGGCGGTTGTCTACCGACGAGTCTTTTCCAACTGCCCGTTGATTTTGACAGTCTTAGCACCGCCGGTTCGATGATGGGTTCAGGCGGCATGGTAGTCATGGATGAGGGCACCTGCATGGTGGATGTGGCCAAGTATTTTCTGAATTTTCTTCAGGACGAATCCTGCGGAAAGTGCGTCCCCTGCCGTCTCGGCGTTGAACGGATGCTTGAAATCATTACCGACATTACCGAAGGCCGGGGAACTGCGGAACAGATCAGTCTGCTGGAAGACCTGGCGGAAACGGTCGGTGAGACGTCCCTGTGTGGTCTGGGCAAGACTGCCCCCAATCCCGTTTTATCGACGCTCCGGTATTTTCAGGAAGAGTACCTGGCCCACATCAACGAAAAGCATTGTCCCGCCGGGGTTTGTAAGGCCCTGATCCAATATGCCATCGCTGCGGAAAAGTGTAACGGCTGCGGCAGTTGTAAAAGGGCCTGCCCCCACGGCGCCATTACGGGCCAGAAGAAGCAAGTCCATATTATTGATCTTGAGGGATGTCAGAAGTGCGGAATCTGTATAGGAGAATGTAAACCCGGCGCCATCATGGTGAACTGACGAGGTGAAATATGATTGAGGAAGTGACTCTAACAATTGATGATGTTTTGGTAAAGGCCGTAAAAGGGATCAGCGTTCTTGATGCGGCGGTAAAAAGCGGCATTTGTATACCCCACCTTTGCCATGTACCTTTTCTCTCCGACATCGGCGCCTGCCGTTTGTGCATTGTGGAAAATGTGAATAACGGAAAGGCGAAGATTACCACTTCCTGCACCCTGCGGGTTCAGGAAGGCATGGTTATCAGGGCCAATTCGGAAAAGGTACTGAAACTGAGAAAAAATATTGCCGAACTCCTGGTGGCTCACGCGCCCAACTCCCGGGCCATTCAGGATATCGCCGTGCGTTGCGGTCTCAAAGAGGTTCGTTATCCCTTTCATAACGCAAATTGTGTGCTCTGCGGCCGGTGTGTCCGTTACTGTTCGGAAATGTGGCAGGGCAACGCGATCGGTTTTGTCGGGCGTGGCAAAGACCGCCACGTCGAGTATCCCTTCGGAAAGCGCCCCGATACCTGCAAGAAGTGCAATTCCTGCGTTCTCTATTGCCCCATGTCCGTGACTCCCTGTGGAGAGGTTATGAAAACGGGCGAGGAACATCTCTGCGGAAAGTGCGATTCTCAAATGGCCATGGCGGAAAAGATACCCGGCGCCTGTGTATGGTGCGAAACGGGTAAAAGCTTCCAGTGCGCCCGCTACGCATAGACAGATAATAACCCAAAGAAAAGGCGAAACCATTTCTGTGACCACAGATTATGCTTTCGCCTTTTCTCTTCCGATAATCATTAAAATAATCTCCCCTATACCGCCAATCATGGCAGTGTTTTTTTCTTGATTATCTCTGAGATCCGCGTATTATTTTCATCGTAATCGTCATAAAATTCTGGCCGAGAAGGAAGAAAAACGATGGCTTCGACCCCGACCTATGAAAAAGGCAAACTCTACTATATCTCCATTATCGATTTCCGCCCCGACCCGAGCCAACCCAGGAAGGTTTTCGACGAGGCATTTTCGGAAGGCAAAACTTTTTTAGCGTCGTAAATTACTTAATAATATCAAATATTTTAATGGTGTCGGCGCGCCGACACCCCCCTGCTTGCCGGCCCAAACAGAAGGTACTAAAGGGTCTTTTTTTGATGAAACCATTCAAGATAATTGTTGTAATAATTACAACAATTATTGTAAACTTTACAACAAAAGAAAGATCAATCCATCATTGTATAGCGTTAAAGAATATAAGCTTCGAATGAAGAAGAAAGACCCTTTTATTGTGCAGGTTTGGAAAGTATGCAAGCTTACAACATATAGTGAAGAATAATGAACATATCGGAGAATCAATCAGCAGGATGAAGGAGGTTGATGTATGAACTTTTCACGAATAACCATTAATCACTCCCAGATGAATGGAATGCCTTGTATCCGTGGGTTAAGGATTCCCGTAGCCACGATTGTTGCTATGGTGGCGGAAGGAATGAATCATGAGGAGATCCTGGCAGCCTATCCTGATCTTGAAAAGGGTGATATCGCCGAATCCCTGCGTTATGCAGCGGAGGCTTTACGCGAACGTGAGTTACCACTGGTAATGCAGGCATGAAATTCCTGATCGATAATGCCTTGTCTCCACTGATCGCAGACGGATTGAGAATAGCGGGATACGATAGCGTCCATGTGCGCGATTATGAAATGCAAAGAGCATCGGATACAGAAATATTGGAACGTGCTCTCGATGAAAACCGCATTATTGTTTCAGCGGATACCGATTTCGGAACATTACTTGCTCTCCGTGCCGAGATCAAACCTTCCTTCATTTTGTTTAGAGGCATGACATCGCGCCGTCCGGAAATACAGTTACAAGTCCTGTTAGCAAACTTAGCAGCTCTAAAAGGAAGCTTGGGAAAAGGCTGTGTTGTTGTTTTTGATCAAAACAGAATTCGTTTACGCAACCTACCGATAGGCGGTTGACTATTTACTTCCAAGTCTTGATTTTCTGCAGAACCCTGTCTGTAGAACGGATCGGCACGAAGCTGACTGGGTATTCCCAGAGGAACTGGAACAAATTGTCGAGGTACTGAACGAGATTGTAGGAGGATGATCGATGCGCCCTGACTCTTTTGACCGTGTCCGTTCCGACGATCAGATCAGGATACGGCACCAAGAAAAAAGCGGTTCATCCGGTTGGTGCGTACTTCCTTTTATCAATGACTGACGGATTTCGATAATCTTGCGAGAGTGCAAGCGGTAATCCTTGAAGTACTACGGCTCCAGCGGGAGTCATGACGGTAAGCGCAGAAAACAAACGTCAACCTGTATAAGGAATAACAGATCTACTCGACTCAAAAAAACATAATCAAAAACGTATTGACATGAAATAAACCTTGTGTTCTTATCACCCCAGTAAAGTAACAAAAGGAAAGTTGATGAACGTCCTACCAGATACTAAAAAGATGGTTGGTAAGAAACAGGGAATAAAGCGGTTGGGGCTACCCATTGCTTTGAGGACGTTCGTTTTGTGATCACCGACATATAGTTTCCTTAAAGCCATGGGTAAGCCCCATGGCTTTTTTTTTGCTCTGAAAGGACATTTATCTCGCAGTTGACAACGATTCATCTAATCTAAATTGAAAGGAGAACCTATGAAAACACAATCCTGGGCTGGATGTCATGTGCCCATCATAACCCCCTTTAAAGACGATTATTCCATAGACGAAGCGGGACTTCGTCAACTGGTCAATTACTATATCGAAGATGTGAAGTGTGATGGCATTGTCCCCTGTGGGACGACGGGGGAATCACCGACATTGGATCATGATGAGCATGCCAAGGTCATTAAAATTGTGATCGACGAAGTCAGGGGCAGAGTGCCAGTAATGGCGGGGACAGGGTCTAACAGTACCAAAGATGCTATCGAGATGACAAAATATGCTGCGGATATGGGCGTTGCGGCAAGCCTGCAAGTATGCCCGTATTATAACAGACCCACACAGGACGGCCTGCTGAAACATTTCGAAGCTATTGCCGAAGCAACAAAGTTGCCGCTTTTTATCTATAATATTCCCTCGCGAACGGGACGGCTCATTGAGGCTAAAACCATGATCGCTCTCTCCAAGATGGATCATATCATCGGCATGAAGGATGCGTGTGGTGATTTGATGGTCACTATGGAGATCATCCGGGCGACCCGTGAAAGGGCGAAGAAGTTTTATGTCCTTTGCGGAGAAGACGCCCTGACGTTTCCGATGATGGCTTTAGGTGGCGATGGGGGGATATTGGCTGTGTCTCATATCGTCGGGAAGCAATACCGTGAGATGGTCCATCTCTACCTTGCCGGAGAAATTAATGCATCACGGGAGATTCATTTTAAGACACTGCCATTAGTGCAGATGCTATTTATCGAAATCAATCCAGTTCCGGTCAAGGAAGCCATGGCCATGATGGGGTTGCCCGCAGGAAAGGTTCGACTACCCTTGGTCCCCCTGAAACCAGAAAACCGTGAAAAGTTACGTCAGGCTTTACGACAGTTCGGCCTGCTGAACCGTTAGGATCGTTGATGATCTGCCAAGCAGCCTACTATGTGACTTTGATGTGGCTATGTCATAGTCATCTTTGAAACAGATTGCTATTCCCGTCATTCCATATCTACGGCGATTGAGGAATATTTCTTCAATCGCCGTTTTTCTTTCTTTGAAGGAAGGCGAAGCCTACCAGTGGCATGGGTATCTTCAATGATTTGAAGTGGCATTCATCAATTTTTGATAAGATAGCTTCGTGTGACTTTGTAGAACACAAGGTGTAAGTCAGTAAAGACCCAATCCAACAGATTATCAAGCCAAAAGCACGCAGAACCGGATGAACTTTATATAGTTAAATTCTATGATCTTCCCGGATGATAACCCGGCTTCCGCCATGGATGCTGGTGTTCCAATTCTTAGGAGCTTTAACAGATTTCAGTCGATCGAGTTCACCGATACTTTTCAGTCGCTGGTAGATGAGTTGCCAGGCGCAGGGGCGATTGGCTCTCACCTCGCACCGGTCTTCCCTTGAACCGCCGCAGGGACCATTAAGCATATGCTTTGCGCACCGGGTTATGGGGCAGATGCCGCCGTATTCATGGAGGACGCATTTGCCGCAGGCGACGCATTTTTCCGTCCAGGTGGCCCTTTCCTCAAGGATACCAATGAACTCCGTATCCAGCCCGGCATAAACCGGTTTGTTGTATCGCTCGGCAATCGCCTGCACCCCGGCGCCGCAGCCAAAAGAAAGGACGACGTCATTTCTGGTGATCGCCTCGGCCGCCTTTTCTATGAAGATGTTATCGCACTGCCGTTCGATCGTGAGTTCTTCAACCTCAAAAGAGAGGTTCTTCAACCTTGAAGCTATGCGCAGCGCCGACGCGTTGATGCTGACTTCGCGTTCACCCCCCGCCAGGCATACGGTTACGCAGGTACCGCACCCTAACACCAGGATCTTCTTTTTGCCTTCCAATATATCGATGAGTTCGGGAATGCTTTTCCTTTGTGCTACTATCATACCTTCATCTCCACATTTTTTGGTTGATTGATTCTTTTTAACGGGCTTGGCCCAATGTTCTTCAGCGTCGCCAGCATCTCATTGATGTGATCGACAAGCGGCCTGGCCTGTGCCGCCGATATGTTGATCATGCGGATGCGTTCCGCCTCCAGGCCACACTCGGAAAGGAATTTCTGCGTATAACCCACCCTGCCTTTGGCCAGGAGATTACCTTCCGTGAAATGGCAACCGCCTTCCAGGCATCCAGCGACAAGAATTCCATCGGCGCCCTTTTCAAAGGCCTTCATAAAAAACTCCACCTCCAACCTTCCCGTACAGGGTGTTCTGACAATACGAACATTCGTGGGATACTGCAACCTCATGGAACCTGCCAGATCTGCGGCGGAATAAGAGCAATACTGACAGCAGAATGCAATAAGCAGGGGTTCAAAGCTTTCATTACTCATAAGACGCCTCTACCTTAATTACTCGCGACAGTTAAATGATGCTCCAACAGGTCATCCAGCATCATGTTAAACTGTTTGGACTCAAAATGATTGAGTTGGATCGCACAGGCAGGACATTCGGCGGCACATATGCCGCAACCCATGCATTTCGCCGCCGCAATCTCGCCCTTGTTATCAACATTCACAAAAGGCGCACTATAGGGGCAGACGTGGACGCAGGTCATGCAGGAAATACACTTATCCTGGTTAACCTCGGAAACTTCGGCGCCGATGTCCAGGTGCGTTTTCGACAGTACCGTGGCCGCACGTGATGCGGCGGCGCGGGCCTGAGAAATATTTTCGTCTATCATCTTGGGTGAGTGGGCCAGGCCGCACAGATATATCCCCTCGGTGGCGAAATCTACGGGACGGAGTTTGACATGGGCTTCCAAGAAGAAGCCGTCGGCATTGAGCTGCAATTTGAGCATATCCGATAACTGCCTGTTGCCGGCGGAGGCGCCGATTCCCGTGCTGAGGATGACATTATCGGCCTCAATGTCAATGATATCATTAACATCAGGGCTATCAACCGTAACCAGGAGGCCGTTGTTTTGAGAGACAACGGGTTGTTTTTCTTCGTTATACCGAATGAAGACAATTCCGGCTTCCCGGGCCATCCGGTAATACTTCTCTCTAAAACCATAGGTCCTGATATCGCGGTACAGGATATAAATATTGGCATCGGGACTTTTCTTCTTGATGCTAAGGGCATTCTTAACCGCCATGGAACAGCAGATGCGGCTGCAATAGGGATGTTTATCATTGCGGGACCCGACACATTGAATCATGACAATGTTTTTGCCCTGACCTTTAAACTTGTCGGCGTGGAGAAGCTGTTCCAGTTCCATTTGGGTGATGATATTTTCAGACTCCCCGTAAAGGAATTCGCCGGTTTCCGCCGGTTCTCCTCCCGTAGCCGCAATAATGGCGCCACAGGATATCTCGGTTTTGGCGATATCGCCCTGACCGTTGCCCTTCCCTTTTTCCGTGATGGTCACTAAAAATTTACCGATATGTCCGTTAACTTTAGTCACTTCGCTATTTAGATAAACTTTGATGCGACCGTGATTTTGCGTCCGGTCAACAATATTGGCGATAAAATCGTGGATATCGTCGCCTTCCAAGGTGCTGTGGACGTTCAGCGCCTGCCCTCCCAGTGTCCCTGATTTTTCAATGAGGGCTACCTGGAATCCCTGCTCCGCCAGGGAAAGGGCCGCAGTCATGCCGCTCAATCCTCCCCCGATAACCAGACCGTCCTGGTTGATGGCCAGGGATTCTCCGACCAGCGGCTTCAGGAAGCTCGCCCGGGCGATGGACATTCTCACGAGTTCAATGGCCTTCACGGTAGCGACGTCCGGTTCGGAGGAATGCACCCAGGAACATTGATCCCTGATATTGGCCAACTCGAAAAGGTAGGGGTTTAGTCCGGCCTCCCGCAAGGTTTCACGGAAAAGGGGTTCATGGGTCCGGGGCGTGCATGACGCTACCACCACCCGGTTGAGCCGGTATTCTTCGATCCGCTTTTTAATCTCGGAAAGACTTGCGTCCGAACAGGTGTACATGGTGTGTGAGGCAACAACCACATGGGGGTCGCTGGAGATGGCCTGGGTCACCTTTTCCACATCCACCGTGCCCGCGATGTTGATCCCGCAATGACAGACAAACACGCCGATCCTCAGCTCTTCATCTATGACATCATGCTCGGTCGGATATTCCTTCTTCGTGATGATCGTATTGCGCACCTGCGAAAGCAGCTCCATCGACATGGAAGCTGCGGCACTCGCCTGGGTTACCGTTTCGGGTATATCTTTGGGTTCCTGGAAGGCGCCCGCGACGAAAACACCGGGCCGTGAAGTCTCCAGAGGGAAAAACCGGCTGGTTTTACAGAAGCCATACTCGTTGAGTTCAATGCCCAGATGGGCTATGCCCGCCGAAATGTTGGGTTTGGGATCTAATCCGACGGCCAGAATAACCAGATCGAAATTGCGCTCCGCCTGTTTGAAGTTCTCGTCCACATAGCGCAGCCTGATGTCCATTGATCCCGGAACCTGGAGGGCCCGGGAGGGAATACTCTTGATATATTCTATGTTTTCCTTGCTTCGGGCGCGTTCGTAATACTGATCGAAGTCTTTCCCGAAGGCCCGGATATCCATATAAAAAATAGTCGCTTCCAGACCGGCGGTGTGTTCACTGGCGACGAGCGCCTGTTTTGTCGTGGCCATACAGCAGATGGAAGAACAATATTCATTCCCGCATTTGGCGTCACGGGAACCGACACATTGTATCCACGCGATTCTTTTGGCTTCTTTGCCGTCACTCCTGCGTACGATATGCCCTCCATAGGGGCCGGCGGCAGAAAGCATCCGCTCAAACTGCACGCTGGTCAAAACGTTCTGATACCGCTTGAAACCATATTCTCCCTTAAGTTCCGCATCATATTCTTCAAATCCCGGCGTCAGGATGACGGAACCGACATCCAGGGTGATAGTTTCTTCCTCCATGCCGTGCAGAACAGCCTTCTTATCGCAGGCGGCAACACACTCCATACATTCGGAACACATGGCGCAATTCAGGCAACGTTCAGCTTCCGCCAAGGCGTCTTCTTCGGAGAATCCGCATTCAATCTCGCAGAAACTGCCGGTCCTCATCTCCGCCGTAATTTCCGTTGCCTTTGCCCGTTCTTTCTTTTCCGTATGGGCCGTGGAAGGAAGGAGTTCTTCCGGAACGGGATTCAACATATCTTCAAAACGATCGGTGCGCTGGTCCTTCCCGTGGAGATAGCGGTCAATCGATTCTACAGCCCGTTTTCCTGCGGCAACGGCCTGGATGACACTTGCCGGACCGGAAGCATTATCACCTCCGGCAAAAATACCTTTAACCGACGTTTCCAGCGTGACGGGATCAACTTTGAAACACCCGCGCGCTGTATCTACACAGACGTGCTCAAGCAGTTCAGCGTCGATGGCCTGACCGATCGCCACGATGATCTGATCCGCGCTGATATTCTTCAAATTTTCTTGATCATAGGCGGGGCTGAACCGGCCATTTTCATCAAATACGCGGGTACATTGCTTGAGTTCGATGCCTTTTACAGAACCATCACCGATAATACGATTTGGCCCCCAGCCGTTGTTGATCGTAACGCCTTCGGCCAAAGTGGCGTCTATTTCCTCTTGATAAGCGGGCATTTCATCGTGTTTTTCCAGGGAAACCATCTCTACCTGCTTGGCGCCGAGGCGGAGGGCCGTTCTTGCCACGTCGATGGCCACATTGCCGCCACCGATGACCACGACGTGTTCGCCGACCGGGGGCTTGTTGTCCTGATCGCCTGCCTGTTTCAAGAATTCCACGCCGTAATCGACGCCCTGCCGGTCTTCGCCGTCAACACCCAGCTTCTTGCTCACATGGGCGCCGGCGCTGATGAAGACGCATTCATTTTCTTTCTGTAATTCCGCGATGGTTTTATCCTTACCCACGCGGCAGTTTAAAACGATGCGGACGCCTTTGCGCCGGATCAGCTCCACCTCGTAAGCGAGGATGTCCTTGGGAAGTCTGTAGGCCGGTATCCCCCAGACGAGCATGCCGCCCGCCGTATTTGACGCCTCATAGATAGTAACGGCGAAGCCTTTGTCCGCCAGATCTCCGGCGGCCGTGAGGCCGGCCGGTCCGGCGCCGATAATGGCAATCTTCGGTGCATTCGCCGGCGGCGTTTTCTCTTCCGGCAAGGCCAGTTCGCCGGACTTAACGAGTTTGATTTCCTGGTCCACGGCAAATCTTTTCAGCTGTCTGATGGCCAGCGCCGAATCCACAGTTGCCCGGGTGCAAACGGTCTCACAGGGAGCAGGACAAACCCGGCCGCAGATGGCGGCGAGGGGATTTCTTTCTCTGATGAGGTTTGCCGCCTTTACATATTCCTTTTTCTTGATGAGTTGGATATAGCCCTGCACATTGATATTGGCCGGGCATTTCATTTTACAGGGGGCATGGCCCAATTTGAGGATGCTGGGTTTGTTGGGAATCGATTGGGCGGAATATTTCTGGATGCCTTTCCTTTTTCCCAGCTCGCGGTTGTATTGGTCTTCTATTTCAACCGGGCAGACTTTGGTGCAATCGCCGCAATCATTACAGATCCGCTCATCGATATAGCGGGGAGCCTTTTTCACATAAGCTTTAAAGTTTCCCGGCGTCCCTTCCAGCTTCTCCAGACTGGAGAGGGTAAGTATTTCGATATTGAGATTTCTGGCACACTCAACAAGCTTGGGAGAGACGATACAGGTTGCGCAGTCACCGGTGGGAAAGGTTTTATCCAGGTGCGCCATCATCCCGCCGATCGCGGCAGATTTCTCGACCAGATAGACCTTAAACCCGGAATTGGCCAGATCGAGGGAAGCCTGGACGCCGGCGATGCCCCCGCCCTGGACGAGGACAGCGCCAATTTTTTTCTTTTTACCTTTTTCCATAATTCACGACCTTATTGATGACTGAATAAAATTCAGTGTCTCTTGCGGCGAAATGATCAGTTTGTTCAATCCAAGCGCCTGCTCTGACATGCCAAGACATAATCCCATGAGTTGCGTTATATAGATGATGGGCATATCGTAACGATGGCCCGTGGTTTTTAAAATATCGTCCTGCCGCATATCCAGATTGATCTGGCACATGGGACAGGCGACAGCTATGCATTGGGCTCCGGAATCTTTGGCCATGGAGATAATCGTTTCGGAAAGTTTTACGACCAGATCCGACCTGGTAAGGGTCAATGAACCGCCGCAGCATTCCACCTTATGAGGCCAGTCCAGCCCCACGCCGCCCATGGCATCAATAATCTTATCCATGTAAACGGGGTTTTCCGGATCGTCAAAGCTCGCTATTTCCGGAGGACGAACCAGGAGACAGCCATAATACGATGCAACCTTCAGCCCCTGCAGGGAATGCTTCAGCGCCTTTTTAAACGCAGCGAGTCCCATATCCTCGATAATGATCTCCACAAAATGCCGTACCTTAACAGAGCCGTCATAATCCCTGCCCAGGGTGGCAGAAACAATTCCCCGAGTTTTCGGATTAGTGGATATTTCATGGTTGGCGATCTTCATCCTGCTGTAGCAGGAGGCACAACTGACGACCATATCAAGGCCCATATCTTTCACTTTGGCTAAATTGGCGGCGGCAAGTGATACGGACAGATCATGATCAACCTGGTGAGCCATGGTCGTACCGCAGCAGGACCAGCCCTGGGGTTCGATAAATTCGACCCCCAGGACGGGAGCAACGGCTAGGGTCGACAGATATAGGTCGCGGGCTGTTGATTCCGCCGAACATCCCGGGAAATAAGCGTATTTCATTTTACTTTTTCCTTGCCTTCTCTAAATGATTGAATATCTGCTTAACCATCTTTTTATCGGCCCCCTGCGAGGGAAGGAGGGCGATTTTCCCTTTTTTCAGAATCATGGGGACCTTGTCCATGTCCTTCATATAGGATGCAGTGCCTGCTTTATAAAGGGCCATGGCCCCCAGGTCATAGGTCCGTCCGAAGGTTTTAATGGTTCCCAATAAAATCTTGTTCATTAGCGGCATATTCCCGTCCGGTTTCGCGGCGCCCGTCTCTTCCGCCAAGACCCGCAGGGCATCCATCACTTGCGCCATGTCTATTTCCATGGGGCAGCGGCTGTAGCAGGTTGCACAGGACACACAGGTCCAAATGATTTCACTGTCAAGGAGCTCTTCTCCGGCTCCCAACTGCAACTTTTTGATTATTTCCGATGGGGAAGACGATGTATATTCCGACACGGGACATCCATTGGTGCACTTTTTACATTGCAGGCAGGCATTGATATCAATTCCCGATATCTCTTTCACCCGATTGATGATTCCTCTACGGACGGCTTCTTTTTTTATCTTTATCGGCATATTGCTTTCCAATTTTTCCGGTTCTTCCGGTCTTCCGGGTAATTAGAATCATGGGAGCTTCAGAAGGTCTGAAGCCCTTATTTATTAAGCGGCGGCAACACCAGTCGCATAGGCGACTTCTTCTTCCAGATATTCGTCGTCCAGCAAGTCATCGTCCAGATCTGCTGAACTTTTTCCCGCTGCGAACGGCACAACCTTTCGATAGATCTGCTGGGGACTTCGTTTCTCTCCATTTACCTTCAACAGGTCTTCAATTCTGATATTAAAGAGGCGTTCATTCTCCTCAAGATACGGGAGGATTAGTTCCCAATCTTTTTTATTCAACGGTTCGATCATGCCGCCGTTTAATTGCTGGTCGATCAAGGTTTTGCCGGGGTCACGGACATAGATGGCCCCTCCCGAGGCCAGGGAAAATACATTGCTCCCTGGATATGGTTCGTCCATCAGGATGACACCGCCGTCGTCGTCGAATTTTACGCCGTTCAGGATGACAAAACCGCCGTCATTATGAGGATCGCCCGCCATGAAGGATTCGCCCAGGAAGTCAAGGCATGTGCCGTTGATGACAACCCTGGGTTTTCCGACGGAGTTGATCAGGGGCCGGCCCGCCGCATTTCCCATCACATATATTTCCCCGCCCTTGGCGCCATAGAGGAATGTCTGCCCGACGTCTCCGTAGATGACCAGCTTCCCGCGCTTGATAATCTGTCCCAACTGGTCCTGGGCGTTTCCATGCACCGTAATCGCCATCCCGTCGATTCCCGAAGCCAGGTAGTCGCCCGAACTGCCGTAAACATCAATGACGACATCGTCGGTCTCGGGTCCGAGACCGTTGCCGATATACCTCTGGCCGACGCATCCGAAGGTAATGAAACGCCGCCACCCTTTCATGTAGGCGTCCATCAGGAGCGAGGCATCGCTCTGATCCCCTTCGGGAGGAAAACCGAAAGCGTTGATGACCAGGGTCGTTTCATCATGCTGCGGGGCGCGTAAGGCGCCGCGGGCGGCAAAGTCTATGAGACGGTAGCTGTTGCCGGGAGCATCCTGATCGGCATCAAGCCGGGGAACACTCTGAAACAGCCTGGTGAGCTCGCTTCCCACAATATGGAGGATGTGGCTGCGTTTCTTTGCCCCCATCGGGTAGCGGTAATCATTGAGCATGGTCAGTGATTTTATCGCGATATCAAAGGTATTCGTATTTTTTACGCTCTCCGTGATCATTCTGCAGGCGGCGCGTAGATCGTCATAACTCCAGACGGAAATATGATCGCGAAGATACCGGAAAAGACCCGGGGCATCGCTTTCCATGAAATCCCTGATCTTCTTTTCTATCCCGGCGTCCACTTTATGAGCCAGATAAGTTTCCGATGCGAAATCATACGGTTCAGTACCCATTGGCAGCGAAATGAGCTTGCCGAATTTGTCGGTGCAGGTCATTCGCATCCTGCCGGACTCTTGGGTAAGATTGAAAATGAAGGCCCCGCCGTCGGTATGGCTGCCGCCGCGGGCGTTCCAGAAACGGTCGGCAACGGGACATATCCTGATGTCGTCCTTGGAAAGGCTGAGCAGCGTAGCGTCAATAGCCTGTTTCTCCGAAGCGATGAGCCCGACCTGCACCTCCCCGTCAACAAAGGCGAAAACCTGGGGACGCAACATGGCCGTATCCGTGATGCCTAAAAGCTGGAACTGTTCTTGGGCAATATCGTTCCGGGCAATAATGAAAAACCAGGGGCCATCGGGAGAACCATGGATATGCGTGGCCTGTATTGCCCGGTACAGTTTCTTCTTTGCCTCGGGAAGGCGATCAAAGTCCAACTCCGATGTGGGGGCCAGGGCTTCGATGATGTGTTCGAGGGAATAATGGTAGGTCCGGCTTAAAAGGTCGAAAAGCAGGACCGATACCTCCGTATCGGTGAGAAATTGCGGCCGGATGTGTCGCTGCAGCAGGTGCTCGGTAACAGAATGATAATTGGCAAAGTCCCCGTTGTGAACCAGGGCGATGTTGATGCCCGTGAACGGGTGAGCGCCGGCCGGGTGCCAGACACGTCCCTTGGTCGGGAAGCGCTGGTGGGCGATCCAGACATGGGCGCACAGGTCCCTAACTTTATAATAATCAACGATGGCTTCGGCAAACCCGACCACCTTGAGAATCATGATGTTTCGGCCGTGAGAGAGGACAAAGGCCTTTTTGTCGCCGACGGCGGAGTAATGCATTTGGTTAAGCTTGAAGCTGTTCTGATTGACATATTCATCTTCGGCTTCCCGGCGGTCGATATTCTCAAGTTTATGCTCCGCGATAAAATGATCGAGGACGTCTTTCTTAACCCGCACGAAATAGCGGCACACATCGGGGGGTTTCACTTCCAGTCCCGGGATCGTTTTCCAGTCGTCAACCGTAGCGAGCATGCACGAGGCGGCAACATCAAAATGAGGAAGGATAAAGCCCTTTTCGACATCGTCCTTGGCATCCGGCTCCAGGAAGGCAATATGCAGCATGTAATGATCTTCCAGAATTTCGCGGCTGACACCCAGTTGCTCCGGCACGAATCCGACCGCCGCAATGCCCCCGCCTTTCCCATTCCCCCGGTTGTGCATCTGCTTTGAGGGCTCATAGATATGTTTGCCGGGAACGGGCTCGGTACAACAGAAACCGACCACACCGCACCCGCCCTCTTCTTCGCTCTTTCTGACCGTTGCCGGCAGATCGAATCCGTCGATCAGTTTCTTCTTAGAGTCTATCAGTCGTTGTATCAGGTCGCTATTCACGCTTCACGCTCCACCACTACATTCGTATAATCAAGATGCATCAGGAGATCGGAACGCCCCCTGAGCTCAGATACACTTCTCAAGCCCAACCGACAGAGAATACTGACGATTTCATTTCTCCAGGCGTTATAGGTGTTAATCAACCGCTGGGCTCCCCATTCAAGATCTATTTTGGCTGCCAGCGTCTTATCTGTCGTGGCGATACAGCGGGGACATCCGCGACCTGCCGAACAGCGATTGCATCTGACGCATCCCAGGGCCACCATTTCCACCGTGCCGATGACAACGCCGTCGGCGCCGAGAGCGATGGCCTTGGCGACATCGTAAGGGTTGCGTATCCCGCCGCTGGCCACGAGCGTCACCTGCTCCCTTGCACCTTCAGCTACGAGGAAATTGTGCACCTTGGAAATGGCGTACTCGATCGGCATGGCGATATTTTTCTTAGCGATGTCTGGTGCGGCGCCCGTACCGCCGTAACCGCCGTCCAGGTGAATGATATGTGTTCCCGCGGAATAGCTTCCCACGGCAACCATGTCCACGTCGTTGGGCGTCGATACCTTGGTCGAGATCAGCGCCCGCCGGTTGATATGCTTGACCCAGTCGATATGCTTCTGATGGTCTTCGATGGAATAGACGCTGTGGAACGGAAAGGGGGAGAACAAGGATATCCCAATGACGGTCTCGCGCATCTTGGCGACAGCCTGGGTATTTTTATCGCCCAGCAGGTGCCCCCCCAGGCCTGGTTTGGCGCCCTGGGCGTATTTAAATTCCACAATCGGAACGCGTTGGATGGTTTCTTCCCGGACGCCAAAAAGGCCGGTGGCGACCTGGGTGATCATATGATCGTCGTAAGGCCTCATCCGTTCCATGAAACCGCCCTCGCCCGTGCACGAGAAGGTATTCCACGCCACCGCCGCACGTGCCTTGGAAAGCTGGGTCGTATTGCTGACGGAGCCGAAGGACATGCCGCCGCCATACCACGGGACATCGATCCTGATTCGGGGACGTCCATCGTGGCGGCGATTCAGTTCAATACTCGTATCGATTTCTTCTTCTTTAAGCTCGACGGGCGGCCGGTCCGGAAATTTAAACCGGATGCGGTCGAATCCTCCCTCCGAGTTTCCCGTCTCGAAGTCATACCCGTAGTCTTCGGAAGGGCATTCACCGTTTTCCGCCATCTTCCAGGTGGCGAGGATCATCTCGGCTGGCCAGCGATAATCGCCAAGGGCTTTCATCATCGGGTTTTCCTGGATGTGCAACGCGCCCTCGGGGCAGGCCGTAATACAATAACATCCCTTTTTCTCGCATACCGGGCCAAAACAGAGGTGACTCTGCGGCTGGGCAAAATACTTATACCCGGGACTTTTTACATGCACGCCCTGGGGACATATTTCAACGCATTTGCCGCATTTGAGACATCGTTCCTCGTTTCTGAGGATAATATATTTGGAGATCTCATTCCGGTATCGAGGCGGAGCCGGCCGTATCGTACGCGCCTGTATAAATTGGGGCGTACGGGTCTTCCGCGTTTTTTCCGGGATGATATCCTCAAGCTTGCAATCTATTTCCAAAAAGTTTGCCAAAAGCTTCCTCCTCGAGTTGCTCAAAAAACATGGCCCGTCCTACGTCTCCTCTCAGGCGCCGGGCGTCACGCATGCCCATGGCGCCCATCAGTTCAATCAACTGGTCATGCCAGGCGCTGATTAAATTGGTCATTCTTCCGACGCCGTAACTGAGACTGATTTCCTGAATTTTAGCAGGACAGGTATGGCTGTCATCACATTTTTGGCACAGATGACATTCGAGTCCCACCAGCAGGGGCAGTTCAATAGATACGAGATCGGCGCCGCACAGAACACCTTTTGCCATATGTTCCGGAAGGGCGATACCGCCCCCGGCGATGATGGTCACGTCGTCTCTCCGGCCGTTTTCGATCAGAGACCTGTGGACCTTACGGATCATATCCTTAATGAACATGGGGTGCTCCGCTCCGATCTCCCGTCCATCGCTATCCGCTACGATATGAATAACCTCGACGTCCTCGGCGGCAAGATCGATGGCCCGCTGCATGCCGCCGGCAGTCAACTCGACTCGCACGGCAACGACAATCCCGGGATGGATCTGTTTTAGTGCTCGGATACGGCTTTTAACGTTCCCGTCGTCTTCTATTTCGGCCAACTGTGTTTTTTTCAAAATCTCCACTGGAAGCATTGCGGCATCGGCAGCGAAATAAAAGGCGATGTGGGGCAGGTATTTGTCGGCATCAACACCGGTGGGGGGCCATTTTTTGGCATCCACCAGGGCAAGGAGACCGGTCTTGACCGCCGTTTCAACGATAATCGCATCGAGCTTCGGGAGGGCATACTTGTCCGGTATTCTATCAATAATGAGGGGCATGGGAGTGGACAGGATCGGAGACAGAGGCGAAACCACGTCATCACCGTTCAAGACGAGAAAAGATGAATTATGCCCGATGTCGACTGCGGAGCTGATATACTCGCGTCCGTGAATTCCGTCCCGGGTCGGCCGCACGATTTCCGACATATCGGTCCACATCGAATCAAAACCGTAACCGGAAAATTTCCCGCCATAACCTGCTCCGGAAACGGGAATTTTAGCTGTCTCCGCCTGAGCCCACGTTGTTAGAATAATCTCGGGCGTCCAGTAGCTGTTCCCGAGCTTTTCATATTCAGGATTAATTGCGAGGCATAAAAGGTTTTTGGTGCAATCCTGAACACAGGAAAAGCAGCCCATGCAATCGAAGAAAAGGGAATCCACGGTATCGAGATCCCTGATATATTTAATCTCATCGCGGTGCCGGTCATACACGCAGGCCTTCTTGACACAGTTGTGACACCTTGCGCAATCTTCCCGCCAATCGACAATGCCGTACTTACCGATACGCGGACGTCTCGGAGGGACAGGTTTTGTTGCTATGTAATATTTTTCTGGCATAAAATCAGTGCTCCGTCGTCACATTAGCGCTTGCCGGACAATCCGGAGGCTGATAAAATATCTGGTAACATTTCTTCTTTCCCGCCGGAGACAACATGTATCCCCCTTAATCCATTCATGTTTTTAAGTTTATTGATTATTTCCACACAAATAGCCAGCCCCTCTTTCTTCTGGGCTTGCCTGTCTCCGGCAGATTTCAACCTTTCAATGATCGGAGCGGGTATTTGAAACTCTGTGTATTTATTAAGGAGAAATTCTGCTTCTTCAGCACTGTCCAAAGGAAAGACCCCGGCTATGATCGCCGTCTTGTCGGCAAGGCCGGCTTGCTTTACCGCATTCAACCAATGTTCGAACTCATCAATGTTGAAGACAGCGTGCGTCTGAATAAATTCCGCCCCGGCTTCAATTTTTTGTGCAAGCCTGATGATGTTCAAGTCAAGGGGCTTCAGATAGGGATTGGCGACGGCGCCCGTCATGAGGGGGAAGGCGCCGCTTATCTTTTCACCGTTCAGCAGTTCACCCTGTTCACGCATCTTTTTCGTGACATTGATCAACTGCGTAGAATCGAGGTCATACACATTCGCGGACTCGGGATTATCCGTTAAAGTCTGATGATAACCAGAAAGGCAAAGGACGTTCCTGATCCCCAGGGCCGCCGCACCCAACAAGTCTGATTGGATGGCGATACGGTTTCTGTCACGGGTAACAACCTGGTAAACAGGTTCGATCCCCCCTTGGGCGAGGAGAACCGATGCAGCCAAGCTGGACATGACAACTCCGAAAGGATTGTCCGCCACATTGACCGCTGACGGCACTTCCTTCAGCGCTTGCAGGGCAGCCTTAATCGCCGCTCCCTCTGTCTCCGCCTTCGGCAGGTATTCAGCCGTAACGACGAAATCTCCACTTTTCAATTGATCCTGAAACCTTTTTTCGTTTTTCACTATGCTCACCAGGCTATTATGTTTTACCCGTACCCGGGCAAGATGTATTAACTGAAGTCCCTTATATATGTTGCCGGCGGCGTCTTACGACATACCGCGAATATTCTCACGAAATATTTTTAATTTTGTAACAATTTCTTCTATCCCATTTCCATTTATGGGCAGGACTGTTACACGATCGCTGCCCATTCCCGCTTCTGCAAGGATGGCATTGGCCTGTTCTACTCTTTTAGGCGCCCGCAGATTACCTTCAAGGTAATGGCATTCATTTTTAGCACAAGTGACTAAAGCAAGGCCATCTGCTCCCATCTCGAACGCCTTGAGGAAATAAAGGAGATCTGCTTTGCCGGAACATGGAAGGCTGATCATTTTATGTTCGTCCCCTGCTTCTTCTCCAAACAGGCGGATAAGTACATCTTCGTTGAAACAATTTGAACAGTAAAAGACGTGTATTTTCAAATTTTTATGATGTGGAATGTTCATATCATCCTCCCCGCGACTGATAAGGGATAAGTGAATCCTTTGTTCGCACAAATCACAGAAACGTACCCAACGGCAGGGGCAATTAAAGCAAATTTAGTGCCATAACCCGCGTTAAATCTACAAGGCATCTTGGTGAGAGGTTTTGTGCTTTTTGTGCTGATTTGGCATGAAAAGTGCGTGTTGGGTTCCCTAGGCATGGGGCATTTGCCTGCCACAATAAATATAGCAGTCAACACAACAAGTTCAGCTAAAAGCTCTGTTTACAATGAAATTTTCTGCTATTGTTTATTTCGTCCCATACCCGCCACCGGCGACAGTAGTGAGGCGATATAAATAAAAATAGATGATCTAAGAATCTATTCGCTATAGCGAAAAAAGGCACAAAATCGTTTTTTTGCCGAATTTTTTCAACAATAATGTACTATGCCGAATTTCTGACGCCAACCCTACCCCAAAAAAGGTATTAATAAATATTAAAACAGGTGGTTACGTTGATATCGTCATCGTACTGAAAAGTGACTTAGAACGGGCAGTGGGGGATGATGCCCGAACAAAGATACAATTCTGTACAAAGATAACTCTGGCAGCTCTAGGAAACGAATCGAAACTTCCCGGGGTTGATCCAGACGAAAATTACGGCAGGCAAGACGAAGAATATCAGAAATACTACGAGGAAGGAATAACCCGAAGGAGAAGGGTCTATTTAAAAGCCCTCTCCTCCGGGTGTAGTAAATACTTAGCTGCGGATTTATCGTTCTAATCGGTCAGGATCTTCTTTGCTTCCTTCAAATAGGCTTCCATAACATACGGGATACCGGAGATCTCAGCCGCTTCTTTGGTCAGGGACATGACATCCCTGCGGGTAACCGTGGAAAGGTTGAAGTTTCGGCTGCCTGCCATAAGCTGCTGAAGCCCGATCTTGAACTTCTGACCGTATGTATAGAAACCGAGCGCACCTAGGGGAATTTTCGCAGTTTCCTTCCCGTACTTCTTCTTTAACTCCTCGTAACAAACGAAAATTTCCTCTATCGTCGTACCGAAAACGGAAACGGTCTTGGGCAGGTTCTTGTTTGCGATCCACTCGCCGATATTCTTGCCCACCATCGCGGGAATCATGAGGGCTCGCCCCATGCAGACGGCCTTGAAGTAGGGGGCGCCCATAGATAGGGCCTTGAATACTCCGTCTTCCGAGGAAAAGCCGCCGGCGACAGCAATATCGGGAACCCTCATCTTCTTCTTTTTCATCTCTTCACAGAACTGATAGGTCAAGCTGTGGAGATAGAAACTGGGGATGCCCCATTCGCACATCATGGGCCAGGGGCTCATACCGGTGCCGCCCGGTGCGCCGTCAATGGTTAAAAGATCGATCTCTGCCTCGGAACAGAATCTGAGCGCCATGGCGAGCTCGACGGCGGAATAGGCGCCGGTCTTCAGAGTAATGCGGGAGAAACCGATTTTGCGAAGACGGGCAACCTCTTTCATGAAGCCGTCTTTCGTCACAAAGCCGAGGCGGGAATGGCGTTCAAATTCCTTGATAGCCCCATCCTTAAAGGCGGCCTTGATTTCCGGCAGGGTCGGATCGGGCAGAACAATATAGCCCCGTTTTTTTAATTCTATGGCCCTTTCCAGGGTCTTTACTTTGATTTCACCACCGATGTTCTTGGCGCCCTGTCCCCATTTAAGCTCTATCGTATCTAATTTGTGCTTTTTACTTACATATTCGGCAACACCCAGGCGTGTGTCTTCCACGTTCATCTGGACCAGGATCTCTCCATATCCTTCATTATAGCGATTGTAAGTTTCGATGCGACGGTCCATTTCGGGAGATTTTTTCACCTTGCCCTTGCTGTCCAATTCCAGGCCGGGATCGATACCGCATACATTCTCACCGCATACGAGTGTGACGCCGGAAATGGCTGCACCAGCGGCGAAGTGTTCCCAGTTCCGGCGGGCAATCTCCGTGGAACCCAGGGCGCCTGTGAAGATGGGAAGGCGCATTTTGACCTTTTTATTCCAGCCGTATGAAGTTTCCGTATTCACAGCTGGAAATAATGCCGTATCCGGACCAGCCGTTACTCCTTTTGGCAAACCCACGGCGCCAACTGCATATCCCTGAATGCTGAGATGAGAATAATCGACGGGATAGTTCTTGTCCGCCCCGGCGGTAATTTCACCAAAGCCCGTGGGATAGAGGACTTCACGGCCCCGGAATGAGGACAGCCAGATCTCGCAGCCTCCCCGACATCCATCCACACATCGGCTGCAAATACCCGACATGGGGACAACACTTTTGGAACGGTTGAACGTTCCCGTTGACTCGTTTGCATTTGGTTGCCTAAGATTCATAAAATTCTCCTCCCCTTTTAGAAATTTTCTGGTTTATCTGTTTTTTCTCTTTAAATTGACATCTCTTCATATACTTCCGCGAATGGCCTGAGATCACCATATTCAAGCATTGTAGACATGGCATGATTTTCAATCGGGATGCCGGCCTCATGGACGGCGGCCGTCGGATTGAGGCCGCCGATGAGGATCATGCCTATCTTATGAGTATCCACTGGTATTTGGCATACGGCTTCTCCGATTTCCCCGGTAGCTAAAACGCCATTCATCCCCGCCTTCCTGAGATTGCTGACGATCTCCCTCACGTTATCCATACATGGCGCAGGAATTTCTCTAAAATTCGCCAATATCTTTCCCTCCCCGTTGGCAATAACTTCTCGGACCGAAGTCATTTTACCGCGAATAAAAGCCTCTGACGGGTCAAGGGAAGAACCGGAATAGTAAATCAGTTCCACAAAACGGAGGGGACGTCCCTTGCTCATCTGCAGGATTCCTCCGAACTTGGAATCCATGGGAATCCCGTTTTTCAGCATGACTCCGTTCGTAACAATGCTGCATACGGTGGCAAAGCCTACCTTGCCTGCCGGGACTAAGGCATCCCCAATACGCTGGCCCTCAGGGGCTACTGCGACAAGATCGCTGACCTTCAGGTTTGCCTCAAAAGCAGCAGCCATGACCTTTAAAGACTCAGAAAGGTGCTCCCGGGGTAAAAAGGAGATATTAATCGGAATGAGTCCCTGTCGCCGGACAGGATCGAAGGTGGTACGGAAGGAGAGAATTTCAATGCGGGAGATGACAAATCCGATTTTATCATGGACCATGGCATGCTGGATTTCCTCGATACCCATGTTGGTGATGGCGCGCCCATCGAGTTTACCAATGAGTTCCGTAAGACCGCGCTCATCCATAAAGCGAAGATGATAGCGGACGGCCCTTTCGCTCAGAGCGATTCCATAATCCTGAAGACGGCGGGAAATTATACGAGCCCCGACAGGAGCCACAGAGTCGCGGACAATTTTCAGGATAAGGAGTGTCTTCCGTTCTATTTCCTGAGACATGGGCGATACCTTTTTACTAGGCAAGCGGTAATCTATTGCCGACCCCTCTATCACTGAGGAAAGAGCCTGTCAAGCACATAATGTACAAATATGTGCATATTAGGTCCAAAAAAGTTACTTTGATTTTTATCGTGTTATGGCTGTGATAGGCAATATTAAACTGGCGGGAGGGGAGCCACGAATCGCAAGGAACGCATGCTACATGCCGTAAATATTGACAAACTCGTAAAAAGTGATTTTGCATTATGTCGTGTCTAAAGAGCGATATTTTTATTGACACTGGCATGTCTATGCCCTATATACCCGGCGGTTTATCAGAAAAGGAGACAGACATGAAGAATTCCGATATGCAACCCACAAATATAACCCCTGCGGGGGATCTCTTCGGGCATTTGGTTGAGTACACGACGGACGCAATGCAACGCTCCATCCTTTATGCCGATGCCATGCGCAGACGCGGCAACACCTACATTGAACATCTTAAAAATGGCCAGCCTCCCGTATTGACTTTCAAATACGAAATGATCCTGGACGCACGGGAATTCAAGAAACCCGTTAATTATGCCCTGGTAAGGATCACCGACCGGAGAACCGATCAACGCACCCAAGCAGAAGAAGAAGCTGGTCGCCGTAAGAAACTCAGAGGGAAAACGGAGCGGTTACCAAAACGCCCGATCGTCATTATCGATCCCCGGGCCGGTCACGGACCGGGAATCGGCGGCTCCAAAAGGAACTCGGAAATCGGGATGGCCCTTGAACATGGTTATCCTGTCTATTTTATTCTCTTCTACACAAATCCGATGCCAGGCCAGACCCTGGGTGACGTAGAGGCAGCGGAAGCAAGGTTCATCGAAGAGATTGTCAAGCTTCACCCCTACGCCGACGCCCCGGCGATCATGGGCAACTGCCAGGCGGGCTGGGCCGCAGCCCTGCTGTGCGCCGACCGGCCCGACATTACCGGTCCCCTGATTCTCAACGGGGCGCCCTTGTCCTATTGGGCAGGCATTGAAGGAACCAATCCCATGCGCTACAAGGGAGGGCTCAGTGGCGGATCGTGGATGGTATCGCTATTGAGCGACCTCGGGAACGGGAAATTCGACGGCGCCAACTTGGTTTCCAACTTTGAGGGCCTGAACCCGGCCAATACCATATGGACCAAGCAGTATAACGTCTATAAGAATATTGATGAGGAGGTGGAGCGCTACCTCAGTTTCGAAAAATGGTGGGGCGGTTTCTTCCTCATGAATTCGGAAGAGATAGAATTCATTGTGAACAATTTATTTGTGGGCAACAAGCTGGAAAAAGGGGAGTTGGAAATCCGCCCGGGAACGAAGATCAATCTCCGTAACATCGAAAGCCCCATCATAGTCTTTGCCTCCCAGGGCGATAATATTACGCCCCCCCAACAGGCTCTCAACTGGATCACCAAAGTTCACCCGACCACTGACAGCATAAAAAAGGCGGGGCAGGTGATCATTTACATCATCCACGAGGATATTGGTCATCTGGGCATCTTTGTCTCAGCAGGTGTGGCCCAAAAGGAGCACAAGGAGATAATCGCCAGCTTCGATATGATCGACTACCTCCCGCCGGGACTCTACGAGATGGTCATCGAAGGCGATATCAAGACCGGCGATATTGACACCCGCTTTGAGGAGCGAACTATCGATGACATCCTGGCCATGGATGACGGCACCCAGGACGAGGAAAACTTCAGCACCGTTGACAGGATGTCCGAATTGCTTGATAACCACTATAAACTGTATTGCCGTCCCTGGGTCCGGTTCTGGTCCACGGAACTGACCGGTGAAATCAGCCGTCTCCTCCATCCACTGCGTTTGAAGCGTTATATGCTATCAGACATCAATCCTTTCCTCCGCCCTCTCCAATATGCCGCCTCCTCCGTGAAGGCAAACCGCAAGCCCGTAAAGGCTGATAATCCGTTTGTTGAATTTGAATACAGCTTTTCCGATTTTATGATCAAATGGCTAAACCAGTACCGCGATGCGAGGGATCGTCGTATCGAATGGAAGTTCCGGGCCATTTATGAAAATTCCCTTGTCCAATTCTTCTGTTTGCCCGTGTCCGCCGGGGAGGAAAACGGTGCCCCCGCAGCCAGGGATGGCGGAAGCGAAGACAAGCGCTGGGCAGCCCTTGAGGAAGGCGGCGTTGCGGCTGGTCTGATCCGGATAATGATGGCCGTCGCGCGGAAGAATTACATCATTAAACGACGGCTGTTTGAAGTAGGACAGGAAATCGCCTCGACCCATAAAGTCTTGAGCAAGATCAGGCCGGCCCAGTTTAAACGGATTGCCCGTCACCAGGCACAGATACTTCAGGCCGATGAGGATGCTGCCCTCAAGGCCCTGGGCAAGCTCATCAAAACGAAGGAGGACCGGGCTGAGGCCCTTTCCATCGCCAAACGTATCGCCCTGGCCGACGGGATCTACAAGGATGAAGAAAGAACGGTGGTCGATAAAATCCAGAAAGGCCTCGGGTTAAGCAATTTGAAATCAGCCGTTAAATAGGGAAAGTATCCCCATATCTCTCAACTTATGTTTAAAATGGGGCGGAAGGGGGAAATGAGATCCCCCACCCCCCCTAAGTATAAGACCTTGATATTGTTGCTAATGTAATTGAATCATTTTGTACCTGTAACGTCATTTTTCTCTCAATGATGCCTTACCGTTAACACCGTTCACTGTAGCATCAAATATTTCCATCTAAAACGAGAAGCTTGCTGCCAGGCCGCCGTAAATGAACGAGCTGTCTCTGTCGTCCGCGGTTGCCGTTCCTTTCATCCCCGATCCTTTCATTTCGTATTTGGCGTCGTCGGAGAGGGGGAACACATATGAAATCGTCGGTGTGATGGTGATGTATCCCGTTGCCTTGATGGGCAGACTGACGGTTATATTTCCATCATGAAAATTGCTGAACTTGTCATTTGTCGCCTGGCTGCTGCCGTCAAACTTGGGATAACCGCCATAGCCAGCCCCGGCATTGAAAAGGGCAGCGTCCGCGTAGGTGCTCATGAGATAGCTTGCCGAAGCTGCCAACTTCAGGGATACCATCTTGTTGAACTCGAAGGCGTGGGATACCCCCAAGAGGAAATACCAGTTGCGGTAGTGATCGATTTCCTTATATGCCGTCAAAGTAGGCGACAGAATTGTGTTCAAGCTCACCGTCGCGAAAAATTCCTGGGCGTCGGCCCGGTCCGGGGCGTCTTTGTTGAGAGAGCCCAGGCTATAGTAAATGTAGCCGGCCCCCAGATTGAACAGCCCCAGATTCTTCGTGTAAGATAGGGTTAGATCCGTTTCGTTCCAGGTGCTTGGATAACTTGTTTCGCCCGTCCCTGCAAAATAGGGTCTCGTATCCAGATTGCCCCAGACGTTGGCCGAAAAGCCATTGTAGCTGATCGTCGCCGACGGCTGAACGACGATGCTGTTCCTGCTCAATTCATAACCCCTCCAGATATACTGACTCATTGCCGCCACGGTGAAGTCGCCCGTGGGCTTTTCCTCTGTCGCTGCTGGTGCTTTGGCGGTTTCGGAAGGAGCCTTCGTTTCCGCCATCGGTTTCTCTTCTGCAGCGGAATCAAAGGTAAAACTGAAAATCATCAGTATTGACAATAGAACTGCCGTTACAATATTTTTTGAAAACATAAGCGTATCCTCCTTAAATAATGGTTACTACTCAGGATGTTTCTCCGGATTGCAGAATTGAGAAACATCGATTCCGTATTTGCGGATGCGATACCTAAGGATTCTCCTGGTCGTCCCCAGTTGTCTTGCCGCCGCCGTCTGATTGCCGCCCGTTCGCTGTAGGGCAGATGCGATAATGTGCCTCTCGAAATCCGACACGTTGCTTTTCAAAAGATCTTCCGTGGTGAATGATTGCCTGTCTTCCATATATCCACCTCTAACACACCCGTGCCCGGCATGGGCACGGCGAGATATGAAGGAAGAAGCCTGGGGCTATTTTCATATCTCGTCGTAAAATGTCATCCGATGGCGCTGCTGCCCCGCTCTCCCGTCCTGATCCTCATCACGTCGTGCAGATCGAAAACGAAGATCTTGCCGTCGCCAACCTCGCCGGTGCGGGCGCTCTTGGTGACGGCGTCGATGGCCCGATCCAAAAAATCTTCATTGACGGCGATCTCAAGTTTCACCTTTTTCAGCAGGCTTCCCGCTTCCTTGGTCCCCCGGTATATTTCCGTGACGCCCTTTTGCCTGCCCCGGCCCAGGACATTCGATACCGTCACCAGCGGTACTTCCGCTTTTTCCAGGGCGGTCATGACTTCGTCCAGTTTATGGGGCTGAATAATGGCAATTATGTATTTCATGGTTTTATCTCCTTTTCTATTCGATTACCGTGTAGGCGGCTTCACTCTGTTGCGTCAGGTCGAGACCGATGGTTTCGTCCTTTTCCTTGACCCGGGCACACATGAGGGCGTCCACCAGCTTGTAGATTATAAAGGTCATGACGCCGGCAAAGAGGGGCGCAACGACGGCCATAATGAGTTGCGGCCAGAGCTGGGCACCGCCGAAAAAGAGACCGTTCGCCCCGGCGGAGTTGACGGCCTTTTCCGCGAAGAGACCTACGGCGATGGTTCCCCAGATGCCACCGACCCCATGGACACCGAAGGCGTCCAGGGCGTCGTCGTATCCGAGCTTAGCCTTGATCACGGCGACGGCCAGATAGCAGATGAAAGCAACGATAATGCCGATGAAGATGGCATTCATGGGGTTTACAAATCCGCAGGCCGGAGTGATGGCCACCAGTCCCGCTACGGCCCCCGTAACAGTACCTAAAATCGTGGGCTTGCCGTGTTGTTGCCACTCGATAAGTGCCCAGGTAAGCCCCGCCGCCGCTGTGGCAATGTGGGTGGTGACAAAGGCGTTGGCCGCCAGATCGTTGGCTGCCAGGGCGGAGCCCGCATTGAAACCGAACCATCCGAACCACAGCAGTGCCCCTCCTAAGACCGTAAATGGCAGGTTATGGGGCCGGAAAGGGGTCTTCTGGTAGCCTACCCGTTTGCCCAGCAGCAGGCACAAGACGAGGGCCGACACCCCGGAGCTGGCATGAACGACGATACCCCCGGCAAAATCCAGGCCGCCGAGATTCCTCATCCAGCCGCCCGTTCCCCAGACCCAGTGGGCTAGGGGATCATAGACTAAGGTCGCCCAGAGGATCGTAAAGACCAGAAAGGCGGAGAACTTCATCCGTTCCGCAAAGGCGCCGATCATGAGGGCCGGGGTGATGACGGCGAACATGCACTGAAAAATCATGAAGACGGAATGGGGGATCGTGGCGGCATAATCAGCGTTGGGTTGCCCCCCCACATAGTTGAGCCCCGCCCACTTCAGACCGCCGATGATCCCCTGCCCCGTATCGGGACCGAATGACAGAGAATAGCCAAAGAGAACCCACTGTAAAGAAATTACGCACATGATGATGAAGCATTGCATCAGAATAGAAAGAACGTTCTTCCTCCTGACAAGACCTCCGTAAAAGAAGGCCAGCCCCGGTATCGTCATGGCAAAAACCAGGGCCGTGGATACTAATACCCAAGCCGTATCGCCCGTATTCATAAAAAACCTCCTGACAAAATTATTTCCCTGAAGTGAAGGATAGTCTGGGAAGATCAAAGTCCGTGCCAAGGGAGGTTTATGAAGTCATGTATCTGATTATATTGTATTATTTCTTGTTGATCCCTATGCCGTCCGGCATAGAAGTTGGAACAGTTTTGTTTGATCCATGGTGGTATAGACAAAAATGTATCAATGGGAAGGGATACTCTTCACTAGGGTGAGAACGGGATAAGCCCCCCGGGACAAATCCCTGTCGTCTTTTTGGATAATGACTACTTTAACGTATATTCAGCCGAAGGCCTGGTGGCTTGACAGCTGGGGCATTCAACCGTTCTTACCGAAATGAGCGGCCACCGGCCGGATGTCCTCACGACGGCGTCGACGGATTGGAATCTCCCCGGAAGAAGGCCGACACCATGGTCAGAAATTCCGCCAGCAGCGTCTTGCTTACTACGAACACATGGCCCACGTGCTTTTCGATGGTACGGTTCAGCCCCCCGCGGACGATGCCGATATTGGCGTCGTCGCTCTGCCCCCAGATATCGCTGGAAATACACGATTTGGACGGGGCAATAGGATCCCGGTCGCCGCGGTAGTTGAAAATGGCCACGCCGGTCTCCCGGAGCGCGTCCATTCTCACCGGTTTCCCGTCCAGCGCGGGAATGGTCGATGGCAGGCAAAAGGTCCCCTCGTAGATCTGGTTCTCCAGATAGACATTTTGCAACCATTCCCGGTGGGCTCGAGCGGGAAATTTGGTCCCGTGCGTCAGCCAGTAGAGGAACGGCGCGGAATCATTAATGGAATCTGCCCGGTCGGCGCGACTGCAAAACCCGTGGGCCATGAAATAGGCGACGCCGGCCTGGATCTCATTCATGCCGAACTCAATCACCTGCGGCGGGACATTAACATCCCCGAAGAGGGCGCCCACCACGTCGGGGTCGTATTCCGAGCGGATGATGTCCCGCATTTTCCCGTGCCCGCTCTCGTCGTCATCGAATTTCACCGGCGCCACAACCACGGCAACCTTCAGAATGTCCATCGGTTTTCCCGCAGCCATCCGCTCTTCCGCCCGCCTGGCCAGGTAGGGCAGGATCAGCGTCCCGCCCATGCAGTAACCCATCACATGGATGTCACTGCCCGGATGCCGCTGCTCGATCAGCTCCAAATAATAATCATGGATGTCTTTGCCGTAAAAATCGAGGCCCAACCGTGAACTCTCAAAACTGGCGTCGCTGTACTCCACGAGATAGACCTCATATCCCTCTTTCAGCATGCCCTCGACAATCGACTTTCCCTTCGCCATATCGTATATTTCCGGCAGGTTGATCAGCGGCGTATTGAGATAAAGCACTTTGCCGTTCGGCTGGAAATCGTCCGGCGGCAGATAATGACGCAGGAACACGGAGTGGAGATTTGAGTGGGCAACATGCTCAAAGCGGCAATAACCAATCTTTCCGCCCGTAGCCCTTTTGGAGAATTCCTTAATGTCAAAGGCGTGCTCCCGATAAAGATTTTCAAAACGGAGCCGCCCCTGCTCCAGATACATGGGAAAAGAAAGGGCGTCCGAGCCATCGGCCTTCTTCGGCATGTAGGGAAGTTCCCCGTCTTTCAACGGCGTCTCCGTAATCAGGACCAACAGGGATATGAGCAGTTCCTTCTTCGCCTTGAGCCTCGTCAATCCCAGGGAATTAAATTTCTTCTCCAGAAAAGCGAACTCCTCGACACTTTGCTTGAGAAATGATTTACCCTCCTCCGAGCTTGTCATGTGGCGGGCTTTTTCCATGTCAAAGCGGTCGTCAATTATGAAATTACTGCAAAGGCTGCGCATGAGGTGGGCATAACTAAGGTAAATCCCGCCATTTATCTCACCGAAGATGTCGGGATTCCGCCCGGTCAGGGTTAAAAAACGGGCGAATTGCTTGACCGGATCAAGAATGGTCTGGTCAAGGACCTGCCGTTGCCAAGACGCCGTCAAGGCAAAGGGACCATAGATGGGATTGCTGAACGACTCAAGGAGTTTGTCCAGCTTGATCATGCTCTTGACCACTCCGCCCGCCATCTCGCTTTTCCAAGGTACAACAAACGAATAGCCCTCGCGATTATCCGCCGGGGTTGGTCCCATCACCGCGAGCAATTCATCAGGCGTTATCCTCCCTCCCACCTGCTCTGTCGTTTCGGTCATACGCGATCTCCTTTCCCTACAATGAAATGCCAAATATACAAAATAAATGAAGTATTTTTAGACTATTCGTTTGAGAACAGGGTGGCGGCGGGTGTTGCGTACCTTGCCCCGGCTCTGTTTACCTTGCGACCTTCGTACAAATACGCCCAAATCCTGACTTTTTAGGCGTTCATGAACGGTTATATCAGAACATGGCAACCGGTTTAATAGTAGGATACGGAATCACTACCCGTCAAGGGAAAAGATCTTTCCAAAGAATGTTTCTAGTCAGGGACGGAATAAACCTTCCAGCTTCAGACTCACTGAGGGCTTGATGCGGGTGGCCGTTCTCCTTTTCATATACCGTAACAGACCAGTTTCTGGTTGACCACGTCTGACAGCAGCAACAATCCGTGTTCCCGGACATCATAAACCCGGACGATCTTTTCATAGCAGCTTTCACGTGGTGCCAAGTCGGTCAGCATGTTGGGCATGCTTTCCAGCCATTCACAATTGAAAAGGACATCCTTCCGATCGGGATAAATGGCCATGTAGAAGATGTCCATTTCCACAAGATCCTGAAAGAAATGGGTCCCGAAGGACAGGTCGGGAATAAGACTGCCGTCCTGATGGGCTATCTCCGCGATCGCGATGATATTGTTGATCTCCGAAAAGGTCACCGGAACGCCCATGGCCGGCGTAGTAGTCCCCCAGCGGCCAGGACCGAAGAGGGCAGTCGGCGTTTCCTCACGGTTCTCGATCAGTTTGTTAAGGCGACCCACCAGGCGGGCTACATCGTATTTTTCGGAAAGGGACAACCTCGTGTACCCCTGAGGGTCCACATAGATAATCCGGGCGAGGGGCTGGGAGACGCTACCCCCCATGAAGTTCCCTTCCTGGCGGAGGAGGATGCGATTCTTCATGATCTTTTCCGGAATGGCTACGCAAACGTTCTGTCCCTTGGTCTGAAAGGGCCTACACTGGAGCAGATTGACCTGCAAACGACCTTCGGAGTTGAAATTTGCCGTAAATTCTATGTCTACGGGATATTGATAGACCCCTTCCAGGGTCTTGAGCATACGGGACATGATCTCTGTGAAGGGCGTTGTTGCGAGAAGCTCATCAAACGTGAGTATCCAGATGTCTTGAGCAGCCCGCCCCGTCGACCGCAGGCGTTCCGAGGCTTCCGTATCTCTTGCGCCCACAAGGTCCAGGCGTACGTCAAGCCCTTCATTGATGACCTGGAGCAGGGAAAGGGCATGGAAGCGGTTTTCCTCAAGATTCAGCACATCGACATCATGCTGGGAGAAGCGACGTATATCCGCCATACCCCCATGGGGCTTTACCAGCGGGGCATCGAGGGCCACGATACGGGGATAGTCATTTTCCACCCGGTTGACGGCCCGCGTCCCCAAACCAAAAACAATGCGCAGCATGCCGGCCCGGGGGTCCATACCCTGCCTCCACACGAAGGTGTTGTAGGAAAGGCCCACCCCGGCTACCTCGGGGAAGAAATAATGCTTGCGATAGGCCCCTGATACCCGTTGTACCAGGAGTGCCATCTGCTCATCATGCTGATCGAGGCCACGCTGGAGACGATAAGTCAGGGCGTCCTCGTTCATGGTACTGGCAAAGACAAGGCGGACCGATTCTTCAAAGGCTTCGTAGCGTTGCTCCGGTGTTCCCTGGTTGACGCAGAAAAAACTCTCGTATTTACGGGCGAAAGCATTCCCGAACGCATCCTCCAGGAGACTGCTGGAACGGACAATGATCGGCGACTGTCCGAAATACTCGAGCATCAACTGAAACTGTTCCTTGACCTCTTCTGGAAAGACACCCCTGAGCATCTTGGTTTTCAACTCCCTGGCGCTCTCAAAATAACCGTCCTTGGTCTTTTGGGACATGAGGGTTTTCCACCAGCCATTCTGAACGATATAGGAATAGAAGACATCAGAGCCGATATAGAAGGAATCGTGAAGCTCCAGGCAACCGGACCAGTCATATTCCTCATCCCGACGGAGAATATTTCTTGCCAGGAGCATGCCAACCGACTTCCCGCCAATGAAGCCGGTGCCGATAAGGCGGTCCTTGATGCCCAGGAGATCTTCAAGGGTAAAATAGTCCCTGGCCAATGAAAGCATCCGCTTCTCCCTCCCGATCATGACCCGGGAAAGTTGCTTGATAATCTCTTTTTTTTCTTCTGTGGCTTCTGGGTTTCCCAGAACTTCTCTGGCACGTAGAAAGATGCGATCCCAGTAATCGAGATTTCGCTCCACATTGACCGAACTCCTATGGGCCAGAAATGAGAATAGCTGGGTGGCGTCCACACTGTTCATGATGGGGATATATTTATCCCCCTCCGTAATGTGGGGCAGGAACATCGTGGGCGTGTAGCGGTGCCAGGCTTTCAAGGGATGGACACAGATCTTTCCCTGATAGTTATAAACGTCAAGGAGCACCTGGGTCGTCTCCCGGATGCGGGCAACGGTCTTGAAGGAATGGTGGCCCCGTAAAATGGCGAAATAAGCTACCGTATTGAGCTCGAAAAGATAAGGGCATGTAATAACAAAAAAATTACCGATCATCAGGTCGGTCGCCCAGGCCATGAGCAGGTCGGAAAGAGAATCAAATACGTAGAAGACATCCCGCCCTTCCTGGCGGATGATGTTATGGACCTGCGTGGAAAAGGATTCGAAGCCCATATCGGCGCTAAGTTTATAGATGATAACCTTACCGGTGGCTTCGAGAAGGGGCGCATGGCGCGCGAAACGCATGTAAACCACCCGTTCATTGTTTTCCACGGCCTTATCTACGAAAGGAAGGACGAAATACTTGTAATCTTCAATATCGTCCACCTGAAGAACCACGTTGTCGCCCGTCTGCAAGTAATTTAGAACGTCATCCAAACCCCGGATACCAGAACTGACTCGGGAAAAAGATACCATGCTCAACCTCGCTCAAACATAGTTGGTACGATACTTGATTACGGAATGCATACCAGAAAAAATGACAAACGCCCATTGCTTTTTTTTCAACTAAATTGTATAGAACATGAAATCAGTTTATTTATGCCCATTTTTGTCTAATATGAGCTCACATAATTACGAAGAATTAGCGGCTCTGCATGCCATCGCGAAGACCCTCGCCCAGCCCTGGGAGCTGCGGGATCAGCTCGAACAGGTTCTGGGCGAGATGCACGCCCATCTGGGTATGCAACGTGGTATGATCTCACTTCTGGATCGGGACACCGGGGAGGCATGGCTGGAAGTGGCCCACGACGTCAAACTTGATGGAGTGGAAATAACTTATCAAATCGGTGAAGGCATCACGGGAAAGGTGGCCCAGACCGGCCGTCCCATGGCCATCCCGAATCTGGGCAAGGAAACCCTTTTTCTGGACCGGACCGGGGCGCGAAAAAACCTGAACCGTAATGAATTGGCCTTTCTGTGCGTTCCCATCATATATGATTCCCGGGTTGTAGGCATCCTTTCCGCCGACAAGGGCGCCCAGGATGTTGCAGATCTGGACCAGGAAATGTCCATGCTGTCCTCGGTCGCTGAACTTATCGCCAAAGCGGTTCATATCCTTGCTCTTGAGGAAGAAAACCGCCGCCTTCGCAGCCTCGTCAACCAGGGCAAGTCCCCTACCATTGACATTATCGGACATTCGAAGGGCATGCAGGAGGTCTTCGGCCTGATCCGCCATGTCGCCGATTCGAGCACCACCGCCCTGATTCTTGGGGAAACCGGCACGGGCAAGGAGTTGATTGCCAAGGCTATTCACATCAACAGCGCCCGCAGCAAGGGTCCCATGATCCAGGTCAACTGCGCGGCCATACCGGATACCCTTATAGAGAGTGAATTGTTCGGACACGAGCGGGGTGCCTTTACCGGCGCCATGAGACAGCACCGGGGCCGGTTTGAGGAGGGCAACAACGGCACGATTTTCCTTGACGAGGTTGCCGAGCTATCGGCTGCGGCGCAGGCCAAGCTTCTCAGGGTCCTTCAGGAAAAACAGTTCCAGCCTCTGGGCTCCCCTCGCCTCGTCAAAACAAATGCCCGCGTTATCGCCGCCACCAACCGCCGCCTGGAGGATTGTGTTGCCTCAGGACAATTTCGGACAGATCTCTATTATCGCCTGAGCGTTTTCCCCATTTACATACCTCCCCTGCGGGATAGGGGAAATGACATTATCCTTCTGGCCGATCATTTTGTTCTCAAGTATTCAAAAGAATTGAATAAACCTGTCAAGAGGATAACCACCGCCGTCATCGAGGCCTTTCTTTCCCACCATTGGCCGGGAAATGTTCGGGAACTGGAAAACTGTATCGAACGGGCAATCCTGCTGACCGAGGGGGATGCTATTGAAATGATTCATCTGCCCCCTTCCTTGCAAACAAAGGGTCGGGAAGAAGCAGAAAAGGAAGCGGGAAGGTTCAGCACCGTTATCGAAAGCCAGGAGCGAGCCCTGATTGTCGAGGCACTGAAAGAGGCCCATGGCAATCAGAGTCAGGCGGCCAGAAATCTCGGCACGACCAAACGGATCATCCAGTACAAGATCCAGAAGATGGGCATCGATCCATGGAAATTCCGGACCGCGAAAAACAACCGGTGAGTTCACCTGCGCTTTTGGACAATAATGTAGACATGCCCTGCTCAAAAGTACAAATTTGTCATTTTACTGCTTATGAGAGGGGACTATTTTGCGGCAACATAACATTCCCTCAGCAAGTCCTGAACAAAACGGTGCAAAAGGAAGCTTTCCACACTTCCGTCATGGCATGATCTTCGCAGACTCGCAAAGCACAGTGCGCCAAGCTCCAAGTAACCTTTGTAGACAATGTATCCCGGGTCATACCCGGATTGACAGAGAGAAAGATTGATATATGTGTCGTCTGTTTGCCATTACCAGCAAGGAACCCCTTTCCCCGATGGCGGCAATTCATGCCTTGAACGTCATGAAAGAAGGTCATGATGGGTCGGGGGTGGGACTGCTTCTAACCGACCTCGGGGGAAGCTTCGAGCGTTTCAAGGGGGCGCCGATCCTCTCGGGCATCTTTTCTAACGAGGGAATCCGGGCCTTGGACCGTTACATGCTGGATCTGGATTTCATGGTTAAATATAAGCTCTCTATCCGGCCGGCCAAGACACCTCCCCCCGGAACGCCAAAACGTGACAATTATCTCGTCCGGGTTTACGACTATCCTCCGGACTGGCAGTCCCTGAGCAAGGAAGAACTCGAATACCGTCTCATGTTGACTCGGCTCAAACTACGACAGATGGGCGAACAGGACGGATCGATGATCGTATTCAGTTTTTGGCCCGATGTGATCATGCTTAAGGAGGTGGGAGACCCTCTTGCCCTAGCCGACTATTTGGGACTCGACAACGAGGAATTCAAAGCCCGAATCATCCTCGCCCAGGGCCGGCAAAACACCAATTACGCCATCGACATTTATGCCTGCCATCCCTTTTTCATTCAGGGATACTCTACGATGACCAATGGCGAAAACACAGCTTTTGTAACCATTCGCGAATATCTGGCGTCACGGAATTACGCCGGCTACATGGGCTACCAGTCCGACTCGGAGGTCTTTACCCACATCCTCCATTTTGCGCAGCAAAAGCTCGGCATGGGGCTGGATATGTACAAACATCTCCTGACGCCCCTCAAAGAGGAAGAACTCCAACGCCACCCCCAGGGAGAAAGGCTGCGGGCCGTCAAGCGCACCTGCCGTCCCCTGATTATCGACGGCCCCAATTGTGTAATCGGCTGCCTGCCGGACCGGACGCTATTCATGGTTCAAGACAGCAAAAAGCTTCGTCCCGGTATCGTGGGCGGCGCCTCCGGCATGTTCGCCTTTTCCTCCGAAATGTGCGGTCTCGATGCGGCCATTCCGGATCGGAACAAAAGCGAAGACTTTCAGCCCATGAAATATGACACTGTCATGGTCCCCCCAAATCGACAGGAGGTGGTGCGATGGAACCAATGGGAAAGATAAGCCCCTCTACCCTGAGCAAAAGCGACCTCCCTTGGCAGATCCTCTGGAATAAGGAGGCCTGCACCCTCTGTGGCCGTTGTACCGCTGTGTGCCCGGTCCGGGCCATCGAATTGGGCGTCCACCGCAAACGCGTAGTCCAGACAGTAATCGGCCTCACGGAGAAACCAGGCAATGTCTTTACCGTATATCATGGCGTCGATCAGCGGACCGATCCAGCCCATGCCTGTATCGGCTGTGGCATGTGCGATCTCGTCTGTCCCAATGCGGCTATTCGGCCCATCCGGAGCACGGACGTCGATAAACTCCGCTTCCATGTCAATCAGGGGGGGATGCCCCGACGCCGGGGCGGTCGCCGCAACGATCCCCGCAGTGTCCTCGACGAAATCAAATTCATCCGTATCTCCATGCTCACAGACCCGGCCCTCGATGCGGGCCGTCACGATTTTGAACTGCGGACCCTGCTGGGAAGAATCCTGCCGGCAGAAGACCTGGCCAAGACTTTAAGTGAAAACGGCTGGATACCCCCCGTGCGCGAGATCTACCCGCTGATCATCGGAGGAATGTCCTTCGGCGCCCTGTCGCCGAATATGTGGGAAGGCCTGCAAATGGGCGTTGCCTACCTGAACGAGGAAAAAGGAATGCCCGTACGCATCTGCACGGGCGAGGGCGGATGCCCGCCGCGATTGCTGCGGTCCCGCTTCCTGAAGTATGTAATCCTCCAGATCGCCAGCGGTTATTTCGGGTGGGATGAAATCATCCATGCCCTGCCGGAAATGAGGGAAGATCCCTGTGCCATCGAGATCAAATATGGCCAGGGCGCGAAGCCCGGCGACGGCGGGCTTCTCATGTGGTACAAGGTCAACAGTCTCATCGCCGCCATCCGTGGCGTACCGCAGGGAATCAGCCTTCCCAGTCCGCCGACCCATCAGACCCTTTATTCCATTGAAGAGTCGGTCGCAAAGATGATCCAGTCCATGGCCATGGCCTGGGGATTCCGGGTGCCTGTCTATCCGAAGATATCGGCCACAAGTACGACCCTGGCGGTACTGAACAACCTGACCCGGAACCCTTACGCCTCCGGTCTGGCCATCGACGGCGAGGACGGCGGCACAGGCGCGGCCTACAATGTCTCCATGAATCATATGGGACATCCCATTGCCAGCAACATCCGGGACGCCTATCTGAATCTCGTCAAGATCGGCAAACAGAATGAAATACCCCTCTTTGCCGGTGGTGGGATCGGCAAAAACGGGAATCTGGCGGCTAACGCCGCGGCCCTGATCATGCTGGGAGCAAGCGGCGTTCAGATCGGCAAATACATCATGCAGGCGGCGGCGGGTTGCCTTGGCTCCGAGGCTGACCGTTGCAACATCTGCAATATCGGCCTGTGTCCCAAGGGGATCACCTCCCAGGATGCCAGGCTGTACCGGCGTCTGGACCCGGAACAGGTAGCGGAGCGTGTTGTGGACGTCTATCTGAGTTTTGACCAGGAACTCAAGAAGATTATGGCGCCCCTCGGCCGCTCGACGTCACTGCCGATAGGCATGTCCGACGCCCTGGGCATCGCCGATGGAGACGCCGCGGCAAGACTTCAGATTCGCCATGTTTTATAGGAGACCTATCCATGCCCTATAAACCCACCATAATAATCCCGGGGATGAAAAACGGCGTCCGGGTGGACACCCGAACCCTTGAGGCGGCGGTTCAGGCGGCAATCCGTGACGGCCACCGTTGTGTCGAGATTCACGCCTACGGGCAACATGGCATCGGCGGCCGCCTCTGGAAGGCGGGAGAAGAAGAGATATCGATCCGCGTTCTCGGACCAGCGGGACAGCGCGTTGGCGCCATGGGATTTCCCAATGCAACCATTGACGTCTTCGGCCCATGCTCCGACGATGTCGGCTGGCTCAATGCGGGCGCCCGGATCATCGTCCGTGGCAACGCCACCAACGGCGTGGCTAATGCCATGTCTCAGGGCAAGATTTATATTGCCGGTGATATCGGCGCCCGGGGCATGACGATGACCAAGCATAACCCCCGCTTTGCCCCTCCGGAGCTATGGGTCCTGGGCAGTGTTGGCGACTCCTTCGCTGAATTTATGGCCGGCGGCATTGCCGTAATCTGCGGACACGACACCCCGCGCTATGAAAATATTATGGGCTACCGACCCTGTGTGGGGATGGTAAGCGGCAGGATATTCTTCCGGGGACCCCATCAGGGCTTCAGCGAAGAAGATGCAAAGCTGTCCATCCCCGACAACGACGAATGGAAATGGCTGAAGGATAACATATCGATTTTTCTCAAGGCCACCGGAAGAACGGAATTATATGCCGTCCTCACCGCCGACCGCGCTGCCTGGCAGATACTGACCGCCCGCCAGCCGTTCGAAAAAGTCCGCAAACCCGCCCGGAGTATGCACCAATTCTGTGAAGAGATCTGGGACAAGGAACTTGGTATAGGCGGCCTCATCGGCGATCTGACGGACATTCCCCGGAGCGCCATTGACATGATTCCCACCGGCGAGCTGCGCCGCTATCTTCCCCTCTGGGAAAACGAAAAGCATCTTCCTCCCTGCCAGTCCTCCTGCCCTACAGGCATTCCCGTTCAGAAGCGCTGGAGCCTGATCCGCAGCGGAAAGATGGATGAAGCCGTGGACCTGGCACTTAACTATACCCCCTTCCCCGCCACGGTCTGCGGCTATCTCTGCCCCAATCTATGCATGGCAAATTGCACCCGCCAGATCTCACAGATGCCGGCACTGGATGTGGCCGGTCTCGGCAAGGCCTCCCTTACGGCCAGGACGCCGAAACCCGCCCCGACCTCGGGCAAGACAACCGCCATCATCGGCGGCGGTCCGGCAGGTCTTTCCGCTGCCTGGCAGTTGTGGCTGATGGGACACGCCCCCGTTATCTATGAGGTCCAGGACCGCCTGGGAGGGAAGATCACCGCCACGATCCCCAGGAGCCGCATCCCTGATGAAATTGTGGACCATGAACTGAAGCGGGTCCAGGAGCAGATCAGTCAGGTCCACCTGAAGAAACCGCTCTCGAAAAAAGAGTTTCAGAAGATCAAAGGAAAGCATGACATGGTGGTCATTGCGGCGGGGGCACAAAAGCCACGCCTGATACCCGTGCCGGGCCAGGAAATGGTCATGGCGGCTCTTGACTTCCTCCGGTTGAGTAAGGCGAATCAGGTTAAGGTTGGGGAAAAGATCGTCATCATCGGGGCCGGCAACGTCGGCTGCGACGCCGCCGCGGAAGCTGCACGCCTGGGCGCCAAGGATATTACCCTGATCGACATCCAGGAGCCGGCCTCTTTCGGTGTGGAAAGAAAGCACGCCGAGGCCGCCGGGGCCAAATTTCTCTGGCCTAAATTCACGAAGGCCGTTACGGCAAATGGCGTGGAGTTGACCGATGGAACATTGCTTCCCGCCGACACGGTCATCATGGCCGTCGGCGACGCCCCCGATTTGACCTTCCTCCCCGAAGAGATTATTCTTGACAGGGGATTCATCGCCGTTAACGGCCATTATCAAACAAGCGATCCCCAGGTTTTCGCCATCGGCGATGCCGTGCGTCTCGGCTTGCTGACGGAGGCTATTGGCGCGGGCAGGATCGCCGCCCGGACGATTGACAATATCCTGCGTGGGAGGGAGAATTCATACGATAACCTGCCGACCATGGAACCGGCACGGATTCATCTGGAATATTACGATCCCCGGGCCAACCCGGCCGGAGACTTGAGTTCATGTTCAAGCCAGTGCGCCTCCTGCGGAGCCTGCCGGGACTGCGGACTCTGCGAGACCCTCTGCCCGGGCAATGCCATCTCCCGGCGTTCACTGGAAGGGGACGCCTATGAATATATAGTGGACGGCGAAAAGTGCATCGGTTGCGGCTTCTGCGCTGCCGCCTGCCCCTGCGGGATATGGGAACTCGTGGAAAATACACCTTTAGAAAAGGAAAAATGATTGAAAAAACATACGGAGGAATTATGAAAAAGACATGCCCAGTTATTGCGTCGGAAAGAAGCTACGTAGCTGAAAAAGAAAAGTTTATCCCCATTTCGGAGTATTACGGCGAGGACACCTTCAACGCCAAAATCATGAAGGTCAAGCTTCCCAGGGATGTGTTCAAGAAAATCATCGAAGCCATTAATGAAGGCACCATCCTGGACATTGAAACCGCCAATATCGTGGCCCATGCCATGAAAGAGTGGGCTCTCGCCAAAGGCGCCACCCATTTTGCCCATTGGTTCCAGCCTATGACGGGCATTACGGCAGAAAAGCATGATGCGTTTATCGATCCCTTCGGGGTCGGAGAAGTTATCGAACGGTTCTCAGGTAAGCAGCTTGTCCAGGGTGAACCGGATGCATCGAGTTTCCCGAGCGGCGGCATCCGGGCCACCTTCGAAGCCCGAGGCTATACGGCTTGGGACATGTCATCGCCAGCCTTTATCCGGCGCAACGGCATCTCGACAACCCTGTGTATCCCGACGGCATTTATATCCTACACCGGAGAGGCCCTCGACAAGAAAACCCCGCTTCTCAGATCGAACAAGGCGGTCAATAAAAGCGCTGTGAATATGATGAAGCTCCTCGGCGATAAAGACGTGAAAAGGGTTTACGCAACCCTGGGGCCGGAACAGGAGTACTTCCTCATCGATACGGACTATTTCTACAAACGTCAGGATCTGGTCCTCGGCGGCCGGACCGTCATCGGGGCGCCTCCCGCAAAAGGGCAGGAACTGGAGGACCAATATTTCGGAAGTATCAAAGAAAGAATTTCTTCCTATATGCACGACATGGAAGAGGAACTTTTCAAACTGGGCGTTCCTGCGAAGACCAGGCACAATGAGGTCGCCCCCAGCCAGTTCGAGCTCGCGCCGGTCTTTGAGGAAGCCAACTTGGCCGTTGACCATAATCAGATCGTTATGGACACGATGCAAGCGGTGGCGAAGAAACACAAACTTGCGTGCCTGCTCCATGAAAAACCCTTTGCGGGGATCAACGGCTCAGGCAAACACTTAAACTGGTCGCTCTCCGACAACAAAGGGAACAACCTGTTGAACCCCGGTCAAACACCTCATGAAAATATTCAGTTCCTGGTCTTCCTGGTCGCCACCATCCGCGCCGTCCACAAACACGCCGATATTCTGCGCGCTTCCGTCGGCTCCTATGCCAACGACCATCGTCTCGGCGCCAACGAAGCGCCACCGGCCATCATTTCCGTCTTCCTCGGCGACCAGCTCACCAAGATTCTCGATGATATCGAAAGAGGCAAGGTAACCAAGGCCACAGACAGCGAGATCATTGACCTCGGCATTGCCTCGCTGCCCATGGTCAGCAAGGATAACACCGATCGGAACCGGACGTCGCCCTTCGCCTTCACAGGCAACAAATTTGAATTCCGAACCGTCGGTTCATCCCAGTCTATTTCCTTTCCTGCCGCAGTTCTCAACACGATCGTCGCCGAAAGCCTCGATTATCTGGCAGAGAAGATCAAGGACCAGTGCGGGAAGAACATCAACATGAACCAATGCGTTCTCACCGTGATCAAAAAAGAAATGAAGGAAGTCAAAGCGGTCCTTTACAACGGTGATAACTACACCCCGGAATGGGAAAAGGAGGCGGCCAAAAGAGGGCTCCCGAATGACAAAACCACACCGGTCTCCTTGAAGGCCCTGATTACCAGAAAAGCGCTGGAGATGTTTGATGGATATAAGGTTCTTTCCAACGTCGAGCTTAAATCACGCTACTTAATCCACCTGGAGAGGTATATCAAAGACTTGGAGATCGAGGCTAAATGTATGGATAGTATCTGCCTGAGCCAGGTCATCCCGGCGGCAACAGCCTATCAGAAGGGGCTCTCGAAAGCAATCATCGGCACCCGGGACGCCCTCGGCAAATCGGCCGATCTTTCCGCACAGCAGGAGCTGTTAAAGAGGGTTACGGAGTTGGTGAATAAAATCTATGGCACAAATAAAGACATCCTTGCTAAAATCGCCGCTGCCTCATCCGTGCACGACGAACAGAAAAAAGCGGAGATGCTTTGCAGCAAAGTCAAACCCAAGATGAATGAGCTTCGGGACTACGTTGATGAACTGGAAGGTCTGGTGGACGATGAATTGTGGCCAATGCCGAAGTTCTGGGAAATGCTCTTCATCAACTGATCAACAGATGTCACAATAGAGATGAAACACTTTAATCATCGATAAATGATGTCTGTCCATCCTAAAAAGATGGACAATTGAGGATGGATACGCTATTAGGAGGCGGGAAATGCGAAATCAGAGTCACATGATTTCGCCTTCTCGCCTTCGTGTTTTCTTCATGATTGGCGATTATAAATCATATAAAAATTGAGGGTTTATTATGTCGCTCTTGCGGCAGCAGTCACCAGCTATCCTTGTTCTGGAAGACGGGAGCGTCTTTCCGGGGTACGCCTTTGCCGGAACCGGCGAGGTCTGCGGCGAGGTTGTCTTCAATACGGGCATGACCGGCTATCAGGAGGTTATCACCGACCCCTCTTATAAAGGACAGATCGTGACCATGACCTATCCCCTCGTTGGCAACTACGGCATCAATCCCGAAGATATGGAATCAGACGGGATCTATCTGGAAGGATTCATTGTCAAGGAATATCATTCCCGGCCCAGCAACTGGCAATCCCGGCAAACCCTGCAGGCGTTTCTGGAAGAGAACGGGAAACTGGGCGTCGAAGGTCTCGACACCCGTGCCCTGACCCGTCGTCTCCGTCTTGCCGGGGCCATGAAAGGGATTCTGTCCACGGAGACAACGGACATCCCCAGGTTGATCGAGAAGGTCCGCGCCTATCCCGGGCTCGTCGGCCGGGATCTGGTCAAGGAGGTAGCTTGTAAAGCCCCATATCAATGGAAAGATGGTGCCAGGCAAGACATACCCGCCAATTTGCCGGTTTCCGCCGGGGAGACGATTCGAAACCTGCAACGGGGAGACAAAGAGGGTGCATCAACTTCGCCCCCCCTGACAGGAACCCAGTCAGAATCATTCCGCGTCGTCGTCATCGACTGCGGAGTTAAATACAACATCCTCCGCCACTTGGAAGCACGAGGATGTCAGGTCATCGTCCTGCCGGCAACAGCAACAGGAGAGGACATCCTTGCCTGGCGACCCGATGGGGTTCTTTTTTCCAATGGTCCGGGAGATCCGGCGGCCCTCCCCTACCTGGTGGCAGCGGCAACCTCTGTCCTGGGAAAATTGCCGGTCTTTGGCATCTGCCTGGGGCACCAGATCCTCGGACAGGCTGCCGGGGGAGAAACGGAAAAACTGAAATTCGGCCATCACGGCATCAACCAGCCAGTGAGGCAGGAACAGACAGGGAAGATTGAAATCACCTCGCAAAATCATGGATTTGTCGTCATTCCCAATTCCATCGCCCGGCGTTGTGAGGCGACCCACGAGAACCTCAACGACGGTACTTCGGAGGGACTTTCCTATCCGGAATTGATGGCTTTCAGCGTTCAATACCACCCAGAAGCGGCACCCGGTCCTCATGACGCCGCCTATCTCTTTGACCGTTTTGTGGCAATGATGTCGATCAATGTTTTGAGCCAGAAAGGAGTGGCAGCATGATTCTGATTATTGATTTCGGTTCCCAGTATAACCAGCTTATCGCCCGGCGGGTTCGGGAGCATCATGTCTATTGCCAGATTGAACCCCCGGAGATATCCCTGAAGATAATCAGAGACATGAAACCCGAGGGAATTATCCTTTCCGGCGGACCGGCCAGCATTTACGAAAAGAAGAGCCCCCGGGTCGATGCCGGCATTTTCACGCTGGGCATCCCGGTACTGGGGATCTGTTACGGTCTCCAGTTCATGGTCCATGCCCTCGGTGGCGACGTCATCGCTGCGGCAAAACGGGAATACGGATTTGCGGAACTGCAAATACTCAGTCAGGACGGCATATTTACGGATATCGAAAAGACCACAAAATGCTGGATGAGTCACGGCGATACTATCGGCAAACTTCCGAAAGGATTCAAGACCACCGCTTCGACGCCTAACACTCCCGTGGCTGCTGCGGAGGATCGGAAGCGGCGGTTCTACGGTCTTCAGTTTCATCCCGAAGTAGTACATACCCCGGAAGGAAAGAAAATCCTGGGTAACTTCCTGTTTGCCGTCTGCCGGTGTCAGGAAAAGTGGACCATGAAATCCTTTGCCCGGGAAGCGATAGACGAAATCCATTCCCAGGTAGGCAATGGCAAGATCATTCTGGGGCTAAGCGGAGGTGTCGATTCCTCGGTTGCCGCCGTCCTCCTCCATCGTGCCATCGGCAACCAGTTGACCTGTGTTTTCGTGGATAACGGCGTCCTCAGGCAGGGGGAAGCGGAAAAGGTCCAGGATGTCTTCCAAAAGCATTTCCACATGAAACTGCGGTTCGTAAGGGCCAGAAAGATCTTTTTGGACCGCTTACGAGGGGTCGAAAATCCGGAGAAGAAGAGAAAGATCATCGGCAGAACCTTCATTGATATCTTCGATGAAGAGGCGAAAAAGATAAAAAATGTTGAGTATTTAGCCCAGGGGACCCTCTATCCGGACATAATTGAATCACGTTCCACCTTCGGCGGCCCCAGCGCTGTGATCAAGTCCCATCACAACGTCGGCGGCCTGCCGAAAAAGATGAAACTGAAACTTGTGGAACCGCTGAAACACCTGTTCAAAGACGAGGTCCGTCTCCTGGGAAAGGAACTGGGACTTCCAGAGGAGATGGTCTGGCGCCAGCCCTTCCCCGGTCCGGGATTAGCCATCCGGATTATCGGCGAGGTGACGGAGAAGCGGCTCAATATCCTGAAGAAGGCCGACTTCGTCCTCCTCGATGAGATCAGGGCGGCAAACCTCTACGGGAAATTATGGCAATCCTTCGCCGTCCTGCTGCCCATCAAGAGCGTCGGCATCATGGGTGACCAGCGGACCTACGAAAATATCCTGGCCATTCGGGCCGTGACCAGCGATGACGCCATGACGGCGGACTGGGCAAGGATCCCCCATGAGTTGCTGGCAAAAATCTCGAACCGGATCATCAACGAGGTGCGAGGGGTCAACCGCGTCGTTTACGACATCAGTTCCAAACCACCGTCAACCATCGAATGGGAGTAAAATGCCCAAAAGAACGGATATCAAAAAGATCCTGATCATCGGCTCCGGCCCCATCATTATCAGCCAGGCCTGCGAATTTGATTATTCGGGAACCCAGGCCTGCAAAGCCCTGAAAGAGGAAGGCTATGAGGTCGTCCTCATCAACAGCAATCCGGCGACGATCATGACGGACCCGGAAACAGCCGATCGAACCTACATCGAACCGATCACGCCGGAGGCCGTGGCCAAGATCATTGCCAAGGAGCGTCCCGACGCCCTCCTGCCCACTCTGGGCGGACAGACAGGCCTGAACACGGCAGTGGCCGTGGCTGAAAACGGCACCCTGGAAAAATATGGCGTCGAGATGATCGGCGCCTCCCTGGAGGTCATCCATAAGGCGGAAGATCGGGAGAAGTTCCGCACCGCCATGGAGAAAATAGGCCTCCGGGTCCCCCGGAGCGGCTTTGCCAAAAACATGGATGATGTCTTCCGGATCGCCGGGGAAATCGGCTTTCCCATCATTATCCGCCCCTCTTTTACGTTGGGGGGAACCGGGAGCGGCGTGGCCTACAACCGGGAAGAATTGGCGGACATCGCCAAGTCGGGCATTGACGCCAGCCTGATACACGAGATCATGATCGAAGAATCGGCCCTGGGCTGGAAGGAATACGAACTGGAGGTAATGAGGGACAAGGCGGACAATGTAGTCATCATCTGCTCCATCGAGAACCTTGATCCCATGGGCATTCACACCGGGGAGTCCATCACCGTCGCCCCGGCCCAGACCCTGACGGATCGGGAATACCAGCATATGCGGAACGCCGCCATTGCGATCATGCGGGAAATAGGTGTGGAAACGGGAGGTTCCAATGTCCAGTTCGCCATCCACCCCGAAACGGGAGAGATGATTGTCATCGAGATGAATCCACGGGTCTCCCGCTCCTCCGCCCTCGCCTCGAAGGCCACCGGCTTCCCCATCGCCAAGATCGCCGCCAAATTGGCCGTAGGATATACCCTCGACGAAATACCCAATGATATTACCAGAGAAACAATGGCCTCCTTCGAGCCGACGATTGACTACGTCGTCACGAAGATCCCCCGGTGGACCTTCGAAAAATTTCCCGAAACGGAGGATTATCTGACGACCTCCATGAAATCCGTCGGTGAAACCATGGCCATCGGCCGGACCTTCAAGGAATCCCTCCAGAAGGCTATCCGCTCTCTGGAGATCGGCCGTTTCTCCCTCCTCGAAAAAATGCCCGAATCCATCCCGAATCCCCGGGATTTTTTTGCCTCAAAGTTACGGATTCCGAATTCCCTGCGCCTCTTTTATGTCGCCGCAGCCCTTGCCCACGGTTTAACGACAGATGAAATTTACGGCCTGACAAAGATCGATCCCTGGTTTCTCTACCAAATCGAAGAAATTGTCACAGCGGAAAAAGACCTCGCCGAGTTCGCCGCCGGGAATCCCTTCGCATCAAGATCTGATATTCCGGTGCAGGAGCCCGGCAACGGTCAGTCGCGATCAGACAAAACCAGGAAAGAAATTGTCGCATCCCCCGCCATTTCCACCGAAGATATCCTGCGGGCGGCAAAACAAATGGGGTTCTCGGACCGGCGTTTAGCAGAACTCTGGAAAACGGAAGAACAGACCATCCGCCAATACCGTTTCTATAAAGGGATTCTGCCGGTCTATAAACTCGTGGACACCTGCGCCGCCGAATTTGAGGCCTATACCCCTTATTACTATTCCACCTATGAATCGGAAGATGAGGCCCGTCCGTCCGACCGCCAGAAGGTCGTCATCCTGGGCGGGGGACCCAACCGGATCGGTCAGGGCATCGAATTCGACTACTGCTGCGTCCACGCCTCCTTTGCCCTCAGGGAAGAGGGAGTCGAGAGCATTATGGTCAACTCGAATCCCGAGACGGTGAGCACCGATTACGATACCTCGGATAAGCTCTTTTTTGAACCCCTGACCCTGGAGGATGTCCTGCATATCCTCGACCGGGAAAAGCCCCTCGGGGTCATCGTCCAGTTCGGCGGCCAAACCCCCCTGAATCTTGCCAAGGGCCTGGAAGCTGCGGGGGCGAATATTCTGGGCACCTCGCCGGACGCCATCGACCGGGCGGAAGACCGAAAACGCTTTCAAGACATTGTCGATCTTCTGGATCTCAAACAACCGGTCAATGACACGGCCATGAACACGGAAGAGGCCGTCCGGGCCGCCGCCATAATCGGCTACCCCGTAGTCGTCCGCCCCTCCTACGTATTGGGCGGTCGGTCCATGGAGATCGTCTATGATGAAAAGACCCTCCGGTCGTTCATGGAACGGGCCCTCCTCGTCTCTCCGGGCCACCCCATTCTCATCGATCAGTTTCTGGAGGACGCCATCGAAGTGGACGTGGACGCCCTGAGCGATGGCAATGAAACCGTCGTCTGCGGCATCATGGAACATATCGAAGCGGCAGGAATCCATTCAGGGGACAGCGCCTGCATCCTGCCCCCCATGACTTTATCGCCGGAGATGATCTTCCTCATTGAAAAACAAACGAAAATGATCGCCGCCGAACTGGGTGTAGTAGGTCTCATGAATATCCAATACGCCATCAAGGACGACAATCTCTTTATCCTGGAAGTTAATCCCCGAGCCTCCCGAACTGTCCCCTTTGTCAGCAAGGCAATCGGCGTTCCCCTGGCCAAACTGGCGACAAAGGTGATGTTGGGAAAATCGCTGCAAGAGCTGGGCTTTACGAAAACCATCTGGCCAAAGCATATCGCCGTCAAAGAAGCCGTTTTCCCCTTCAATCGCTTCCCCAACGTCGATGTCCTCCTGGGACCGGAGATGAAATCCACCGGGGAGGTCATGGGTATCGACGCCACTTTCGGCATGGCCTACGCCAAATCCCAACTCGCGGCCGGATTCCAGCTTCCCCTGGCGGGGCAGGTCTATATCAGCGTCCACGATATTCATAAGGAAAGGACCGTCCCCATCGCCCGGGCGTTCCAGGACATGGGATTTCAGCTCGTCGGCACCAGGGGCACCGCCACCTTTCTCAATAATTATGGAGTTACGATTAAAGCCATCAATAAACTTTCCGAGGGCCGTCCCCACGTCCTCGACTATATCAAGAACGGGGAAATCCAGTTGATGATCAATACCAGCGTCGGGCGGAAATCTTCCTACGACGGCTACAATATCCGCCGGGGCGCCCTGATCTATAACGTGCCTTACACTACCACTCTCGCCGGAGCCAAGGCCATGAGCGAAGCCATCGACGCCCTGAAAAGACAGGACTGGCAAGTGACGGCCCTTCAGGATTATTTTATAGGTAATAAAGGGTGATAATAAACAACATGGAAAATTCAGAAACAGGCATACCTCGTGATGAATGCGGCGTTTTTGCCGTTTATGGGCATCCGGAAGCGGCCCGGCTGACCTTTTTTGGTCTCTTTGCCCTTCAGCATCGCGGGCAGGAAAGCGCGGGGATTGTTTCGGCGGATGGTTGCGACATCTGGTCCCACAAGGCGATGGGTCTCGTCTCCGAGGTTTTCCGGGAAGATAATCTGGCCAAGCTAAAAGGCCATCTGGCCATCGGTCATGTCCGTTACTCGACAACGGGGTCATCGGTGCTCGCAAATGCCCAGCCCTTTATCGCCCATCACGGCGAGGAATATTACGCCATCGGTCACAACGGCAACCTGACCAATACCCAGTATCTGCGCACGACCCTGGAGGCGCGGGGCTCCATTTTCCAATCCACCATGGACACCGAGGTGATCATCCATCTCATGGCCGCTCATTTAAAGGATGGGTTCGAGGAGGCTCTCATCAGCGCCCTGTCTCAAATCGAAGGGGCCTACAGTCTCGTCATGATGACCCGCAACCGGATCATCGCGGCCCGGGATCCCCGGGGTTTCCGACCCCTATGCCTGGGGCAGATCAACGGCGGGTGGGTGGTTGCATCTGAAAGCTGCGCCTTTGACCTCGTGGGGGCAACCTACATCCGGGACATCAAACCCGGTGAAATCATGATGATCGATGATACCGGCGTCCGCAGCCTTACCCCCTTTCCGGAAATGGAACACAGCCACTGTATCTTTGAACTGATCTACTTTGCCCGGCCCGACAGTCAGATCTTCGGCCAGAACGTGTATCTCTGCCGGAAGCGCCTCGGCCATCGTCTGGCCCAGGAGTACCAGCCTGACGTCGATCTGGTCATGCCTTTCCCCGATTCGGGCAATTACGCCGCCCTGGGTTATGCCGAGGAGAGTGGTCTTCCCTTCGAGATGGGAATGATCAGGAATCATTATGTAGGCAGGACCTTTATTCAACCCACCCAGCCGGTTCGTGATTTCGGCGTCCGGGTAAAGCTCAATCCGGTCCGGCCCCTCCTGGAGGGTAAAAGGGTCCTCATCGTTGAAGATTCCATCATCCGCGGCACCACCAGCCGTAACCGCGTTCGTAACCTGAGAGACAACGGGGTTAAAGAAATCCACATGGTCATCAGTTGCCCACCCACCCGTCATCCCTGTCCCTATGGCATCGATTTCTCCGCAAAAGGAGAGCTGATCGCCGCCCAAAAGGGGGAAGTGGACGCCATCGGCAAATTCATCGGCCTCGACTCCTTGTATTACCTATCCCTGGAAGGAATGGTGGAAGCAACGAGAATCAAACATGAATCGTTCTGCCTGGCCTGCTATACGGGCCAGTATCCACTGCCCCCAACCGAGACGATGGGAAAACATTGTTTCGAGCCTTAACGGGCTTTTAGATTGCCCTTGCCTACTTTCAATCGTGACGGCTTTGAAAAAAGTCGGGAAACACCCGTCATGACAGAAACAAGGAGATTAACAGGCCCGTCGTTCCATGTTAATTACACGGAGGCCAGTAATGATCAAGACAACCCTCTTTCTGATATCACTATTATCCTTGCTTACCATAAGTTGCGCTGCCACCCAGTCCTCCCTCCTCCTGTGCAGCCATAAAGCGGTTGCCTGCGCGTTATCCATGGGGGAGCAATATGGAATAGAAAACGTGGGCATTGCGGTGGGCCAATCATCCGGGACTCGTCACACCCAAGCCTATATCTACATCGACAAGCAGATGGTCTGGATCAACGACGATTGCTCCAGCTGCTTCGTAGGCAAGAAGGACCAGTTCATCCCAAAGGAGTTCTATTCCGTAGACGATTATGTCTCCAAGTATTTCTAATGAGTGAGCGCGTCGAGAGAGTTACCGGCTCCGACTCCTTCTCGGGCTTCGCAAGGAGTGCCCCAGGATAGCGGTTCCGCAAACGGAGACACTATCGACTTGACTAATTTTAAGGGACTCCCTATATTAAATACCAGACGTTACGGTAAAATATATCAACGAGAAAAATGTTAGACAATATTAAAAACAGGGCTGATTTTTATATCTGGTTCGATACGGAATATTCCGATCTTGATCTGGAGAAAGCACAACTGCTTCAAGTTTCCGCTTTGATCACGGATACTTCATTGCGACGCGTTGTTCCTCATGGGAATGATATAATATTGCCCGTCCGGCTGCCGATTGGCGAAAGACCGAGCCCCTGGGTCGAGCAAAATCTCCCGGACCTGGTAAGAGCATGTCGCTCTGAATTGGCAGTAGATATTGCAGAGGCAGACAGTCGGCTTGCCGCCTATGTCGATGCGGTTGTCGGTCCCCCGGCGGCAAACGAAAGGGAACGGCCTTTTCTGGCAGGCAACAGCATCCATGCAGACTGGTGGCTGGTCCACCACTTCCTCCCCCGTTTTCGGAGCAGGCTTCATTACCGCCATCTTGATGTAACTTCCTTCAAGTTGGAATGGCAACGAATTCAACCTGATATTGAATTTGAAAAAGAAAATCCGGAAATTATCCGCAAGTATTTTCCGGAGGCGGTTCTGCCTGCCACGGAGACCCGCCACGATGCCTACTATGACGTGCAGGCTTCTATCGCGGAGATGGCTTTTTACAGGTGCCACTTTTTAGGACGCGGGGGGATTGCATAAACCTCCCCCCTTATTTACACTGTCCGTTCCTTTCTCTCAAGGGGCGACGCTGTAAAAGATCAACCCCGCGGCTCGTTCTTCACGGATCAGCCCTTCCTGGATCAATTCGATGAGATGGACGTAGGTTTCATTCAGGGCAAGAAACTGATCGAACTCGCCTAAATCTATTCCGAAAATATCCTGAGAAACCACAAAGGCCGTTTTTGTTCCCCCTTGGACGGATTCATACGTAAGTCTTTTTCTGATCCGGTGATGATCGCATATCGCTTCGACTCTCCCTTGGAGATCACTGAACGGCTGTCCATGGGCGGGATAAACCTTTTCTACGGACAGAGTTTCCATCAGGGCCAGCGAATCAAGATAGCTGCGCAGGGGTCGAAACTCCGGGGCAAACAAATTGGGGCTGAGATTGGGGGTAATCTCCGGAAGGACATGATCGCCGGACAGCAGGATGCGCTCCCGAGGAAAATAGAATGACACATGGTCGTGGGTATGTCCAGGCGTCGGTATCACCTGCATCTCTTTTCCCCCGACGATAACCCTATGTTCGGGGAGGTAAAATTCATCGATGGTTAGAGAGCTGCCCGCTTTCTTGAAGGTAAGAAACAATCCGGAGATAAAATCAATTGCCTTTTCCGGAAGCCCATGCATCAGGCAAAAGTCTCTGATCCGATCCACAAACAGGAACTCCTCATCGTCCTTCCTCAAGACAAAAGGCCGGCTATAACCGGACATGAGGATTCTGGCGCCGGAGATGCTCTGAAGCCGGCCTGCCATGCCGCAATGATCAATGTGATAGTGGGTGATGAAGATCCGCTTGATATCGCCGATGGTTTTGCCGATCTTTTGCAGTGATTCTTCAAGGCGGACGAATGTCTCGGGGGTGTTGAGACCGGTGTCGAGCAGCGTGATGCCTTCGTTGTCAACGGCAACAAAGGCATGGACATGCATCAGCCGAAACGGCATAGGCAGGGTGAGCATGTAAAGATTGTCTGTAATTTCTTCCAGCATGGCCATCCTTCTCGATTATATTTGTGGTCCGATCATAAAATATGGTTGATAAATGTCAGGACTATTTTCCCAATGCTAAGTGATAGATCGTCAATTTGCCCTTCCCTTCTTTCAATCGTCATGGTATCAGGCCCTATATTTGGTAAAATACTCATGGAAGATTACGATGGCCGTCGCAGAACCATGAAGATAAAGAACCTTATCGCCCCCATCTGCTGCTCCTGTCTGTTTACCATCATCGTGGGTTGCAGTCAGGAAAATCTCATTTTCTTTCCCGAAATCCTGCCGCCGGACTATAAATACACGTTCTCCGAGCCCTTTGAAGAGACGACTGTGCCCGTTGAGGGGGCTGCCCTTAACGCCGTCCTTTTCAAGGCCCCAAACGCCAAAGGGGTCATTCTCTATTTCCACGGCAACGCCGGGAGCCTGCGGACCTGGGGAGATATAGCCAGGGATTTCACCTCCCGGGGCTACGACATCCTGATTCCCGACTACCGGGGTTTCGGCAAGAGCACCGGAAATATTTCGAATGAAAAACAGCTGCTTGCAGACGGGCTGGCGGTCTATGGCTATTTGAAAAAATCCTATCCGGAAAACCGGATCATCTTATATGGAAGGTCGATCGGAACGGGGGTGGCGACATTTGTTGCCGGATCCGGCAAGCCAAGGATGCTCATTCTGGAGTCGCCTTTCTTCAGTCTCACCGACCTGGCGTCCCATCACTACCCTATTCTTCCCAAAGGGTTTATTTCCCTTTTCCTGAAATATCCCTTCCGAACGGATCTCTGGATCCCGGAGGTTGCCTGTCCTGTTTATCTCATCCACGGAACCAGGGACGACATCATCCCCTTTGACGCCAGCGCCAGACTGGAGCTGCTGATCAAATCGCCCCACAAGTTGATCCGGATCGAAGGGGGCGGGCACAATAATCTCAGCGACTATGGCGCCTACGACAAAGAACTCTCCCTTATCCTTGACGACCATCAGCAGCAATGACAGCTACCTGCTCCCTATCGTCAGACGGAAAACAAAGTCTTCCTGGTCAAGCCCGGAATGACAGAAGAGGGCGTTTTACAAAGGTCTCGCCTTATTCCTTTGTCCAGACTCTGGGAAGAATCTCGGTTTCATAACTATTGTACCGGCGCCTTGTAGGGCTCGATACATTTCGTATCGTTATGGTCACACAGGTTGGGAGGACAGGTCTGGCCTCCCTTCCGCGTATAGAAGTCCAGGCATTTCATTTGGGCGTCACATCCGGGCTCTTTTGGTCTGCATGTCAGCGTCACATAGGCGCAGCTCTTGCCGTACCACTTGCCAAAGTGAACGTAAAAATCATTATTTACCCTCTTCATATTGGGATACCTGGTCTTCAGATAGTCAATCCATTCCTTCTTCGGCAGATAGCGGGAGCTTCCCCAGGTCAGTTTGGATTCCTTCAGGGCCTTTTCGGATTTCTTCCAGTCTTCGTGGATGTACTGGCTGCAGGCGTTGGCATCTGCCTGGTCCGGAGAAATGCCCGATGCCGCAGGGCTGGCTGACGGCAGGGCCGGTTTGGACGTCTCCCCTGATGGCCCCGGGCTCTCCTGCTTTACCGGCGCGGGTGCGGCATCTGTTGTCTGCCCCGGGGTATTTTGCTTGACCGAATCCGGAGCGGCCTCCTTGATTTTATCGAGCCATCCCGCCTGCGCTGTTGCGGTGAAACAGAATACCAGTGCCATGATAACGACGATTCTTTTCATGATGTCCTCCTTTAATCATTGAGTAAATTGATAGTCGTGACGTCCCCATAACTACCCCTCGATCGGGATTATCCGCACCCGCGCCATCCCCTTACCGAAAAACCCAAGTTCACGCGCCGCCGCCTGCGATAAATCAATGAATTCGAAACTGTGTTTGCGGCAGCGATCATTGACGGTCACCACCACCGATCGTTTATTGGTGAGGTTAACTACTTTTACCCGTGTACCCAGGGAGAGGGTCGGATGGGCAGCCGTCAGCTTCCGGGGATTATAAATTGCCCCGGAACTGGTTCTTTTTTTGTTGTAGCGCTTGGCGTAGTAGTAGGCTTTACCCTCTACGCCCCCCAGGTCCTCTATGACGGCAGAACTCTTTTGCTCTTTTGTGATTGTTTCCGGAGGAGAAGTAGTATCTGCCTTAAGGGGAGGTATGACGACAAAAAGACCAAGCTGACAGACAATAACCAAGGCCATTATCATTATCTTCTGACTCTCGAAACGCATACGAAAATCCTTTGTGAGAGTTTCGTGAAAAATGGATACGGTTCCATTTAATGTCAGCTTTCTACTTGAATCCGCCAATTCCGTCAACAATAAATGTAACCGTCCAACTTTATTGCCTTGAATGATTTCCCTTGACACAGGGATGTCTTTCCATGTAGTCCCCGCACGGAGAGGACAGTTTCCCTTTCTCCCACCCTGAAGGGCACAAGCAAAACATGAGACGAACAATTTTCGATACCCCCGTCCTTAATCAGATCCTCCATTTCTTGGCCATATCATATCTGTGGATTTTCAGATGGAAAAAGGAAGGTCAGGTCCCGGATGTCTCCAAGTTTGTCATGATCGCCGCACCCCATACATCAAACTGGGATCTTCCCCTCACCCTGATCTTATCCCTCGCCTTCCGGATGAAGGTCTTCTGGCTGGGAAAGCACACCATTTTCCGCCCTCCCTTCGGCCATCTCTTCAAATGGCTGGGGGGCATCCCCGTCGACCGCCGCCAGGCGAATGATCTCGTAACGCAATGCGTCCAGACGTTCAAAAACAGCGCCAAGATGATCATGGTCATTCCCCCGGAAGGGACGCGTTCAAAGGTACGGTACTGGAAGACCGGTTTCTACTATATCGCCCATGGCGCCGGCGTTCCCATCGCCCTGGGTTACATCGACTACAAGCTGAAGGCGGGAGGAATCGGGCCAGCCGTGGTCACAACGGGAAACATCGAAGCGGACATGTTAAAAATTCGTGAATTCTACGCCAACGTGACGGGGAAAAATCCTCATCAGTGGGCGGATCAGAGCATCGGCGTCACGAAAAAATAACTCCTTCCCCCCTCTGGAGAGGGAGGGATATTCTTCCTGACACCCTTATGTAATCCAGGCGCAAACGCAGCGGCGACCATCAGGTTGGCAGGCGATAAGTCTTCCCACCTTCCCATGAAAACGGCGCAGCCGCAGCAAGGCGCAGTTCCTTCCGTGCTTACAGTTTCCCCATGGTCTCTTTTACTTGCTCCAGATAACCTTTCCGGACCTCATCCTTCACCATGGGAACGGCGGGAAGGAAGATATGATCAATGACTTCCAACCCGCAAAACTCATAAATCCCCTTATCGGAAGTCATCTTCATGGCCTCGAACATGCCGGAGGCGTCATAGGCGTCCTTGGGTGTTCCCTGGGTATTGATGATCAGGACCTTTTTGCCCTTGAGCTGAGGAACAAGGCCCTTGGCGTCGAAACTGTAGGCAAACCCATAACAGAAGACCCGGTCAATGTATCCCTTGAACATGGCAGGCAAACCTGTCCACCAGACGGGATGAATGACAACAAGCGCATCGGCCCAGGCAATATGATCCTGTTCCACCTTGATATCCGCCGGCAGGTTTCCGGACTGAATGCCTTCAAAATCGACCGGCTTCAGGACCGGATCGAAAGGGAGGGCATGGAGATCACGAACGACCACTTCGTGCCCCCTGGATTTCAGGGTTTCTGTAACGGTTTCCATAATCGCGTGATTGAAACTCTTCGGATTGGGGTGGGAATAAACGACAAGACACTTCATCATGAACCTCCTTGAGGTGGTTAGCGACGGGAAAAAGATCGCGACTGTTAACAAATTAACGTTTTAAACTTCGCCGGTATCAGCTCTTGCGGTGCCAAGAATCACTTATCTACAATGGCCAAGGTACAACGGGCGGCGCAGATCAATTTACCGGCCTCATCGGTAATCTTCACCTCCCAGACAGCCGTTCCCCTGCCGTTGTGGAGAGGAGTGGCTGTAGCCGTCACCACACCCTTGTCCTTCCCTCGGATATGATTGGCATTGACCTCCAACCCCACTACGGTCTTCTTTTCCTGATCCACATTCATCCAGGCCCCCATCCCGGCCGCCGTTTCAGCTAGGACTGCCGAGGCGCCGCCGTGGAGAAATCCCGTATATTGGCGGGTTCTATCGTCTACCGGCATCGTCAGGATCATCTTTTCCTTGGAGATGGTTTCAAATTGTATGCCCAGATGCTCCATAATCGTATCACGATACTTGAAGGGAAGTTCCATTTGCCCAGCGTCTCCTTAGTTCAATTTAACCACCGAACTGGATAACTTTCTTATACTACCGGATTTTTTACTGTGCAATCTATTTCAGATAATAATTCTTTGCGATAGGGTAAAAAAAAGAGGGTCCCTATCTCCTTGCTTGTGAGGGGAGAAAGAAAGGGACCCTGCTGTCATAGTAAGTCATCGGTATTAGGCATTGCGCCGGTATTTTCGAAGTTCCAGCTTGCCGATCTGGTTGCGATGGACCTCATCGGGACCGTCGGCAAGACGAAGCCAGCGGGCCACATTATATGCATACGCAAGGCCGAAATCGTCGCTGACCCCACCGGCGCCATGGGCCTGAATGGCCCAGTCCAAGACCTGACAGGCCATATTCGGCGCGGCGACCTTGATCATGGCAATCTCTTTTCTGGCCTCTTTATTTCCTACCCGGTCCATCATATCGGCGGCCTTCAGGGTCAGCAGGCGGGCCTGATCGATGAGGATACGGGAATTGGCGATCCGCTCCAGCGTCACGGTCTGCTCGGCGATAGGCGTGCCGAAGGTAATGCGTTTGAGGGTTCTCCGGCACATCTTCTCCAGCGCCCGCTCTGCGAGACCGATCAACCGCATACAGTGGTGAATCCGCCCCGGCCCGAGGCGTCCCTGGGCAATTTCAAAACCCGCACCCTCTCGAAGGAGGATATTGTTGGCGGTCACCCGGACATTTTCAAACAGCATCTCCGCGTGGCCGTGGGGGGCGTCGTCGTAACCGAAGGTAGGCAGCGGCCTCAGGACACGGACACCCGGCGTGCCCATGGGGATCAGGATCATGGATTGCTGTCGATACGTCTCGGGATGCTGCGGGTCCGTTTTGCCCATGAAAATGATAATTTGGCAACGGGGATCCGCGGCGCCGGATATCCACCATTTCCGGCCATTGATGACATAGTCGTCACCATCCCTGACAATTCTGCTCTGAATGTTCGTTGCGTCGCTGGAGGCCACGTCCGGCTCCGTCATGGCAAAACAAGACCGGATACGGCCTTCCAGAAGCGGAATCAGCCACTGCGTTTTCTGCTCTTCCGTACCATAACGGTCAATGGTCTCCATATTCCCTGTATCGGGGGCGTTGCAGTTGAATATCTCCGGGGCCAGGGGAGACCATCCCATGATTTCACAGAGGGGTGCATATTCCAGATTCGTCAAGCCTGGGCCATAGGCCGAATGGGCCAGAAAGAGGTTCCATAGTCCCGCCGCCCTGGCCTTTTCCTTCAGATCCTCAATTATTGGCACCGGCTGCCAGCGGTCGCCCTCGTCGATCTGCTGTCGGAAAACCCGCTCGTTGGGGTATATATACTCGTCCATGAAGGCCGACAGGCGCTGCTGCAGTTCCTTCACTTTGTCTGAATATTCAAAATCCATAATCTCTTCCTCCCGATATTGTCAGTTTTTCTTTATCCCTTCCACGATCCGCCAGCCCGCCTCTGCCATGGGCACTGCCCGGCGTCCCGCATCAAAGGCATCCGGGGCAGCGGCATTCCCATCCAGCATCCGCTTGAATACCCCCTGAAGAATCCCCGCCATGCGGAACATATTGTAAGCCAGATAGAATTCCCAGTGCTCGATGCCGGAGCGGCCGGTGCGCCGGCAATAGTCTTCCCGATAACGATTTTCATCAGGGATACCCAGATACTCCAGATCGGCCCCCCGCATGCCCCGGAATTCCTCCGGTGTGAGTCGCCAAGCCATCATGGAATAGGAAAAATCCGCCAGGGGATTGCCTAAAGTTGAAAGCTCCCAGTCCAAGATGGCAAGAATCCTCGCTTCGGCGGGGTGGAAAATAAGGTTATCCAGCCGGAAATCCCCATGAACCAGGGTCGTCTCGTCACCGGAAGGGATATGCGCGGGAAGCCACTGGATGAGGTTTTCCATGGCCTCAACCCGTTCCGTCTCCGCCGCCCGATACTGCCTCGTCCAACGGTCGATCTGACGGGCGAAGTAGTTGCCCGGTTTACCGTAATCACCCAACCCAAGCGACTTATAGTCCACTTGATGAAGAAGGGCAATGACACGGTTCATCTCATTATAAAGAGCCGTCCGTTCCTGTGGCGCAAGCCCCGGCAGGGCGGGATCCCAGAAAACCCTCCCCTCCACATATTCCATGATAAAAAAAGGGGTGCCGATAATGCTGATGTCTTCGCAGAGACCGTATATCCGGGGAACCGGAACGCCTGTGTTCTGAAGGGCCGTCATCACCCGGTGTTCTCTCTCCACGGCATGGGCGGACGGCAGGAGATGGCCTGGTGGTTTTTTCCGCAGCACATAATGGCGTCCTTCCGACAAAATGAGATAAGTTGGATTGGATTGGCCGCCACGGAATTTACGCACCTCCACTTTCCCGTGAAAGCCTTTCACATGTTTGGAGAGATAGGGAATGAGCGCCGACTCGTTCAGACGGTGCGCCTCCGGTGTCGGCATGGTTAGGGTGTCGATATTGGTCGCACTGCTTGCATCTTCCATATTTTTTCCTCCCGGCATGACCATTGAATAGTGGAAGCGGCGCTCGTTGTCAACACGATTTGGACACGAAACCGGTCTGGCAACTGACGCCGAAAGGCAACAGGCCACATACCATATCCACTCATCGGCACTGGGCAGCCGCTTGAAAACCTTTTTCCGCCATGTAGGAACTGCGCACGAAAGGAGAGGCCGCCACACTCCGGAACCCCATACTCAGAGCAGTCTGGCGGTAAGATGCGAATATCTCCGGATGAATGTAGGCAGCCACGGGGAAGTGCCGGTCCGAAGGGCAAAGGTACTGGCCGATGGTCAGCATATCGCATCCCGCCTTCCTCAGGTCTGCCATGACGTCCTCCACCTCTGTCGCCGACTCCCCCAGACCCACCATCAGCCCCGATTTGGTCAAAAGCGAAGGGTCCATCTCCCGGGCCATCTTCAAAAGTTCCAGGGAGCGGCTATACGAAGCCTGGGGGCGGACATGAGGATAGAGGCGGGGAACGGTCTCTACATTATGATTCAGAACCTCCGGCGCCGCATCGATGACTGTTTGAAGGGCTGAGGCGGATCCCTGGAAATCCGGAATAAGAACCTCCACGCCCACACCGGGGCATTCCGCCCGGATGGCCCGGATCACCGAGGAAAAATGACCGGCCCCGCCATCGGGAAGGTCGTCCCTGGTCACTGAAGTTACTACGGCAAAACGGAGCCCCAGTTCCCGAACTTCCAGCGCGAGCCGTCCAGATTCATCCGGATCCGGGGCAAGGGGCTTTCCATGATGAACAGCGCAAAAACGGCAGTTTCGGGTACAAATGTCTCCCAGGATGAGAAAGGTGGCAATGCCCTTGGCAAAACACTCACCCTGATTCGGACAGCATCCTTCCTGACAGATGGTATGAAGCTTCCGCTCCATAAGCCCCGCCTCCACCTTCATCGTGGCGGCATTCAAGGGTAGTCGTTTTCTCAGCCAGTCGGGCTTGGGGAGGGCCATAATTGATCCTTTTCATCGGAAAATATCACCCCGAAGGTGACAGAAAAGGCCTTTAGGATAGCCTTTTTTACGGTATTCATGTCCGGCGCCTGCCCGGATAGGCACGTCTGCAAGAAGGTGGTCTCCCGGTCCGTCAGGCCACAGGGGATAAAATACCGATATAAACGCTTATCTTCCCGGATGTTAAATGAAAATCCGTGCATGGTCACGCCTCTTTTTACCTCGATTCCAATAGAGGCCACCTTGCGACCATCCACCCAGACCCCCCGCAGAGCAGGAATCCGTTCACCACGAATTCCGAATTCTCCCAGGGCCACAATCACCACTTCTTCCAGAGAGCTGACCAAGAGGTGCGCATCCATGCCCGATGCCTTCAGGTCCATGATCACATACCCGACAAGCTGTCCCGGATAGTGGCAGGTAAGCTTGCCCCCCCGGTTGACATGACGTACCGCAATCCCCTCTTCTACAAGCTTATCTTCAGACGCCAGCAGTTCACTTTCCTTACCGCTGCGCCCGCAGGTAATAACAGGATCATGCTCCAGGAGAAACAGAACATCTTCCGTCTCCCCCCTCGTCCTCGCGGCATGGGCTTCTTCTTGATAACGCAGTGCCTCGTCGTAGGCAACGACGCCAAGATCTCGGGCAATCATGATAATGTTGTTCTCTTTTGAGGCAGGAAGGTGGGATCACAGCCGCACCTTCCTGCATTTTGTCTATATGTAATAACGGTTAAATCCTTTCGGCGCCCTTCTTCGGATCATCAAAGTTTGTCGGTTTCTTGAAGCCCAGACGAGTCCAGTACTTCTCCGGGATGGCCTGAGGCGTTTTGTAGAAATGCCAGGCGCATGGTTTCTCGGCATCGGGGGTATACTCCGTTACCCAGAGGGGCCAGCCTCCCCATTCCATCATGAGGATTTCGTTCATTGCACAATGAATGCAGTAGTAGGGAACACCTGCCTGACCCCAGCTCCAATCATAAGCCTTGGAGGTGACGCCGAAGTTGTAGGGCTTTCCATATCGGGAAGGTGTGCCGTCCACGGGATCGCCCCGGCGGGTCCTGCCCCCGCTTCCGCAGGGATCGCAGAGCAGTTCGTACTTGTTATCGTCTTCGGTGAAGGTCAGTTCACCCATCTGGCGGGGTCCGCAACGGTGAGATCGGAAGATCTCCGCATTCAGGATCAGCCGCTGGAAGGGCTGCATCTTGGAAAGACCGCTCCAGGTCCGTCTCATCATCCAGGTGCTCTGGGTCGCCCGGAGGAGTTCAAACATATCTTCTTCCCCGTATTTTTTAGCCACCTTGTCTAACATGTCGGAGGTCCAGTCCACATAGAGATCGTGGAGCCCCTTGGATTCGGGAACGAAGTATTGGGCCAGTTCCTTGGCCAGATCCAGTTTGCCCTCATCGATACAGCGGCAGATCATATCTGCCGTGGGCACCCCTAAATCCTCCAGGTCATCCTGACGGATTTTTCTTTTGATCAAGTCCCATTTTTCAAATTTAAGCATTATCGTCCTCACTTTCCTATTCTTACTTTTTGAGTCTGTCTACGGCAGGTTCGTGATACAGGACATCTTCTCCGTACATGGCCTGCACCTGCTCTTTGCTGTATCCCAGGACACTGGCAAGGACATCCACATTATGCTCGCCGAGGATCGGGGCATGACCTCTGATGCACGACGGCGTCTCCGACATCTTCAGGGGACTGCCGTACATCTTCATGGGGCCGATGAAGGGCTGATCAACCAGCGGCATCATCTCCCTTGCCTTGATCTGCGGATCTGTATCCGCCAGTTCCTGGAGGGTTCTAACTCTCAGGCAGGGCACTTCCTCCTGGTCGAGAAGCCGTTCCACTTCTTCAACCGAATCCTGTTCCGCGACCCATGCTTCCAGGTGTTTATGGATGAAGGGGGCGTTCGCCGTTGTGCATCGTGTCGATACATCTTTCGCCCGTGGCTCGGTCAGGAGCCACGCATATTTCTCGCCCATGAGTTTCACAAGGGGCTGCCAGCGGTTCTCCGTCAAGCAGGCGATGCAGATCAGGCCGCCGTTCTTTCCTTCATAAATGCCGTAGGGGGCGTAACCGGGATGCTGCCGGCCAATCCGCGGCGGCTGGATCGGTTCTCCTACCGCCTGGGTAATCAGGTACCAGGGCAGGGTATTTTCATGGAGGGAAAACAGGCAGTCCATCATGGAAATATCGATATTCTGACCGATTCCTTTCATTTTTTTCGCGTAAAGGGCACCGATGATAGCCGTTGCGGCGTGCATGGCGGCAACGGTATCCCCTATGGAAACGGGCGCAATAATCGGCGGATCGCTCTGGGCGGTCCAGCCGCTGGCGCCTTGGGCGATCATGTCATAACCGGGCTTGTGGCTGTATGGTCCCCAGTGCCCGAAACAGGAAATGGAGCAGTAGATGATATCTTCCTTTATTTTCTTGACCGATTCATAATCCAGCTTCAGCCGATCCATAACGCCGGGGGCAAAATTCTCTACCACCACATCGCTCTTCTTGATAAGTTCATTAATCAGCGCCATCCCTTTGGGATTTTTCATATTCACACAGATGCTTTTTTTCCCCCGATTTACATTGATCGTGTAGGAACTCTGCGTCACCTCGTCATGGGTCAGCCGGTAGGGAAGCCACCGTTCATTAGCCCCGGCTTTGTACTGCTCCACCTTAATAACATTTGCCCCCATATCGGCAAGAGTTTTTGTCGCGTGGGGACCTGCCAGTACCCAGGTAAAATCGAGGATGGTCACACCCTCCAGACTTCCCGGTTTCAAATTTTCCATGATAAACCTCCCTTTATATTTGTTACTACTTCTTATTGTTCATCGTTTTCTCTTCATGTTTTCCTCGTAGAGAAGATCCGCCACATACACAACTACATCGGCCGTGATGTTCGCGCACTTCTCAAGCCCGCCGCCGTCAAAATAGGCTTCCGAGGCCTGGTGGTCAGCAAGATCCGCCCCGGTGATGTCCCGGCAATTGACGGCCTGCTGCCGGCCCTGAAAATATTTGACCAGCTTCCGACACGGTCGGATGCCCGCCACAATGCCTTCCATCCCGGACCGGATGTCATCTCTTCCAAAAAAGCATCCCAGAATCATTAGTCCGCCTACGAGGGCCCCGCAGTTGTTACCCGTCAGGGACATCCCCGCGGCAAAGGGACTGGCCACCTTGAATAGAGTAACATTGTCCTCCTCGAACAGATCGAGGAAGGTCTGCACCACGACCTGGGAACAGCCGTGATTCTGCATTTCCATATCAAAAGCCTTCTTTCTCCACTCCTCGAGAAACTCGGCCTTATCGGGATACTTGTCGAGTCGACTCAGTTCCATAATCAATCACCTTTCTTCTTACAATCCCAATTCAGTGGCAACTAACTGGCGATGATAATTGGCGTTCCCATAGGCATATTCGGCAGCCTTCGCCCGGCGGGAATAAATGGGCATGGGGTGTTCTACGATATAGCCGGTTCCCCCGAAAATCTGGTGGCCGATGGCGGCCACTTTTTTGTATGCCTCGCTGCCCCAGGCCTTGGCCGACGCCACGATCCGTGTGGCCGGAAGGCCGTTGCAAAGCATCCATGCGGCCTTATAGGTAATATAGGTGCTTCCCTCAATGGCCATTTTCTGGTTCGCGCAGTGGTGCTGAACAGCCTGATACACGCCGATGGCTTTCCCGAACTGGACCCGCTCCTTGGCGTAGGCCACGGTGATTTCCATGACCTTCTGGGAACCGCCAAGCATTTCGGCGCACTTACCGACCGCGGCGTACTGCAGGACCCTTGTGATCACGGCCCCGGCGCCGTTCAGGGAACCAAGAATCTTGTCTTTCGAAACCGTCACCGCGTCAAAAATAACCTCGCACAGTTTATCGCCTGCCGTCGTCTTCAAAAGCGTGGTCTTGACGCCGGGCGTCTTGCTGTCCACGAGGAACAGGCTGATTCCGTCTTTATCCCCGGTGGTCCCACTTGTCCGGACCGCGGCGATGATCACATCGGAGACGTTAGCATCGGGAACAAAAAGTTTGACGCCGTTGATAATGTAGTTGTCACCCGCTGCCTTCGCAGTGGTCTCGATGAAGAAGGGATCATAAACCGTACTGGCCGCTTCCGTAAGAGCCAGCGTCAGCAGACACTTCCCTTCCGCAATCTTGGGAAGGAGGTCATTTTTCTGAGCGTCTGTGCCGGCTTCGAGAACGGCCAAACCGCCCAAGAGGACTGTCGAGAAGAAAGGGCCCGGAACGGCGGCATATCCCATTTCTTCGAGAAGGACGACCAGATCCAGGAACGAACCGCCGATGCCTCCATATTTTTCCGGGAACATAATCCCCATCCACCCCAGTTCCGCCATACCTTTCCACAACTCCGGGGTGAATCCTTTTTCATCCTTATCCATATCGAGATACCACTCTACATTCGGACACGCCTTCTCCAGGAATCCACGCGCCGCATCCTTTATCATCTTCTGCTCTTCCGTATATGTAAAATCCATTTTGATTGCCTCCAGTTATATATTGTAGCCTTGTTTATCCCCTGGGGAGACCCAACCCACGCTGGGCAATAACGGTCCGACCGACTTCGCTGGTTCCCGCCCCAATGGTCGTCATGAAGGAATGCAGGAACTCCCACTCCATTCTCCCGTTGAGAGGCGCCCACTTGGAACCTTCCTTCAACTGGCAGAACTGATCAAGGATCTGCATGGCGCTGTCAACCATACGCTGTTCCATCTCGGAGACGAACACCTTGGTGATCTCGGGCTCGCAGGTCATGGGCAAATGGTTCCATTCCATCCAGCGGGCATGATCAGCAAGGAGGGTGGACATATCGATTTCCACGGCGATCTGGGCGATCTTATCGCGAACCATGGGGTTCTCCGCAAGGGGTATGCCTTTGAAGGTCGTGTTCTTTGCATAATCGACAATCATATTGAGGTAGGGGAGGTAACGGCTGGGTACGAAAACGTAATTCCGCTCCGATCCCAAAGCCTCCATCATATAATAGAAGCCCTTGTTCTTCTCGCCAACGAGGCGATTTTTAGGAACCTTGACCTCATCATAGAAGATCTCATTCGTCCGTTCCCCGGACATGGTGATCATGGGGCGAATCGTGATTCCCGGGGCGCGCTGATCGACGATAAAGAGGCTGATCCCCTTGTAAGCGGACACCTTGGTATCCGTCTTGGCGGCCAGCCAGTGGTATTCTGAATAGTGACTTTCCGTATTGAAAGTCTTCTGGCCGTTGATGACAAAATAGTCGCCATCTTCGACCGCTGTCATCTTCATGTTGGCCAGGTCCGATCCGGCCTCCGGTTCCGTGTAACCCAGGCCGAATTCAATTTCCCCCTGGATGATCTGCGGAATAAATTCCTTCTTCATCTCGGCACTGCCGCGCCGCAAGATTGTATGGCCTACCATCGTATAGGCAACATCATTGGGCACGTGGGCGCCCCAGCGCTTGCCAAGCTCGTCAATCAAAATAAAATCATAGATCGGCGGCAGACCCTTCCCGCCATACTCCACAGGCCAGCTCCATCCCATCAATCCCGCAGCATAGAGTTTTTTTGCAAAAGCCCGTCCCTCTACATCCAGACCCAAATCCTCCCAGCTCTGCCGGGCGATCTCCTCTGTAAGTTCTTTATCCAGAAAGTCGGCAACTTTCTGCCGGTATGCTTCCTCTTCCTTTAGAATTCCAAAATCCCAAGCCATGATTTACCTCCTGATGATTTTCACTTGTCCTGATCTATCGTTAAGCCGTCCACCTTGATTCAGGCGTTTACGGCATGTGGATGGCCCCCCCTGCCAAGGTCATCGCCGCTTCCATGATCGCCTCCGACACCGTCGGGTGGGGATGAATGGCATGGGCCAGTTCTTCCACCGTCATCTCCATGGTCATCCCCAAAACAGCTTCCGAAATCATGTCCGTGGCATGTGGACCCAGGATATGAACCCCCAGTATCTCCCCATACTTCTTGTCGGAGATGACCTTCACCATTCCTTCCGTTTCGTTCAAGATCAATGCCTTCCCGTTTCCCCGGAAAGGGAAACGGCCAATCTGAACATCATGATTCTTCCTTGCTTCCTCTTCCGTCAATCCAACAGAGGCCACTTCCGGTGTTGTATAGATACAGGAAGGCACTACCCGGTAGCTCATGACGGATGCCTGGCCGAGGGCGTTTTTCACCGCGCATTCTCCTTCCGCCGTGGCCACATGTGCCAGCATCACGCCACCGATGACGTCGCCGGCGGCATAGATACCGGGAACGTTCGTTTCCATCCGTTCGTTCACAACAATGGCGCCCTTTTCACAGGCAATGCCGATCTTAGTGACATTCAGACTGGAAAAATCAGGCTTTCGTCCCACCGCCAGAATAACCTTTTCGGCGACGCACTCCGATATCTGCTCGCCAATCGCGTAACGGACCCTGTTCTGACCCTTTTTACCACTGATCCCTTTCACCATGGCGTTGGTTATCACCTTGACCCCCGATGCCACAACGATCTTCTCCAGGGCGACGGCAATCTCCCTGTCCAGACCCGGGATAAGGTTCGGCATCAACTCCAGGATGGTTACATCTGTACCCATTCCTTTGAGGAACTGGGCAAACTCCACCCCGATGACACCGCCACCGATAACGACAACACTTTTAGGCAGAGAGGTCATCGTCAGGACCTGATTGCTGTCCATGACGTCCGGACCATCAATACCTTCTATAGGTATCTTCCCGGATTTTGATCCCGAAGCAATCAGGATTCTATCAGCGGTGACCTTCTCTCCTGTTTCCGCAATCTGCACCGTTTTCGCATCAACAAATGCGGCCGTTCCCTTGATGATTTTCACCTTCTTGGCCGTCAGCAGACTCTTCACGCCATTGCACAACTGTGACACCACGTCATTCTTCCGCTTCATGACGGCGCTGAAATCTATTTCATAACCCTTGCTGCGGATGCCGAAGACTTCCGCATTCCTGATCGTCGCCGCCACGCCGGCAGACTGGAGGAGGGCCTTGGTAGGAATACAGCCCCAATTCAGGCAGGTCCCGCCCAAGGCGTCATTCTCAATAATGATTACCTCTGCCCCCATGCGAGCCGCCCGAATAGCGGCGGGATAGCCACCAACACCACCACCGATGATCGTAATCTTCACTTTATCCAATGGCATAACATTAACTCCTTTTTCTCCCTTCCTTGGTGCCGGAGCGAACATGAATGAGTGTCCACTCAGTTTACGTAGCCTAGGAACGAGCCGTTATAAATGCATTTAATCATTTCTATGGATGCTGAGATTCCTTTATTTTCAATAGTTTCCGGAAACCCGGTTCTCGCCGTGATAACCGTAAATGTGACTTTTTGTGATACCATCCGCCTTTTACTGGGCAATCAGAGGTTCTTCCAGCATCTCCTTCAGGGTCCGCATGAACTTGCCCGCCTCCGCTCCGTCGATCGCCCGGTGATCGTAGGTCAGGTTCACCGTCATCATCGGACGGATGACGATCTCGCCGGCCACGACGACGGGCTTGTCGATAATGGCCCCCACTGCCAGGATTGCATTTTCCGGCTGATTGATGATGGCGGTAAACGTCTCCAAGCCGAACATTCCCATGGCCGACAATGTAAAGGTCCCGCCTTTTATGTCATCGGGAAGGAATTTGTTTTCCTTGCCTTTTTTAATGAGTTGGACCCGGTCCGCAGCAATCTGGCCATAACTTTTCTTATTGATGTCCCGGATCACCGGAACGATAAGCCCTTCACCCAGGGCCATGGCCATCCCCATATGGACATCGGGCAGGAAAAGAACTCCCTTATCCGTCCAGCGGGTGTTGATTACCGGATGCTCACGCAAGGCGGCGCCGGTTATCTTCATCATGATATCGGTAATGGTGATCCGGACTCCCTGTTTCCTTTCGATATGGGGCATCAGAACTTTTCTCAGATCCTGAATCCGCGTAGCATCGATTGTATTGCCCATGTAGGCCTGCGCCGCCTCTACTTTGCTGGCCAGCATCTTTCTGGCAATCGTCCGGCGCATCCCGGTGAACGGCGTCACATATCCTTCCGCCTCCGGTACGGTTAGCCCCGGAACTGCCGGTGCGGCAGCGACAGTGGCGGTCGTTTTTTGCGCCCTTTCGACGTCTTCGCTAGTAATACGCCCGGCGGGACCCGTTCCCTTTATGCCACCCAGCTCCAGACTTATGGCCTTCGCCATTTTCTTCGCCAGGGGCGTTGCCCTGACACGACCTTCGGCAACTCCCAAAGATTGTTCAGTCATCGGCGGTGCGACAACACCCCCAGGCGCCTCGGAAACCGTCTTGTCGGGTAATGCCGCTATTGGCAGAGACGCTGCATTCTCACCCGGTTTCAGGATATACGCGACAATTGCCCCGACGGGAACCGTTTCCTGCGCCGGCACCATGATCTTACCCAAAATTCCGTCCTCCGGGGCTTCCACTTCATAGGTCACCTTTTCGGTTTCCAGAACGAACAGGATATCGCCCTTTTTGACTTCCTCGCCTTCATTTTTCTTCCATTCCACAATTAAGCCCTCGGTCATGGTTAAACCGAGCTTCGGCATGACTATATCTAATGGCATCGCAAGACTCCCTATTTACTTATTTTCCTTTGAAGTTTGGTTTTCTTTTCTCCAGGAACGCCCCGGTTCCCTCCTTCATGTCTTCCGTGCTGAAACAGGTGATGCAATTCTTCTGGGAGTATTGAATGGCCTGCTCCAAGGGAAGGTCCATCCCGATTTCCACGGCGTCCTTACACATTTCCACGGCAATGGGGGCATTGGCCATAATTTTACGGGCCATTTCCTCCGCGGCTTTCAGAGCTTCCCCTTTCGGAACCACCTTGTTTACCAAACCGATATTCAGGGCCTCTTCCGTGGTGATCGTATCGCCCGTCAGCAGGAGTTCGTAGGCCTTACCCTTGCCGATCAGTCTCGGCAGGCGCTGCGTGCCCCCCGTACCTGGAATGATTCCCAGCTTTACCTCCGGCAGGGCCAGTTTTGCCCCGGCGACGGCAATGCGGATCGAACAGGAAAGGGCCAATTCCAAACCGCCGCCCATAGCCAGGCCATTTATGGCGGCAATCACGGGTTGTCTCAATTTTTCCAATTTGGCATGATTGCGCAAGACCCCCTCATTCCAGCGCAGGATGGACATAGGGGTCATCATGCTCAGTTCCCGGATGTCAGCGCCGGCCTGAAATCCCTTGCCCGCCCCGGTGAGGATCAGGACCTGAATCTCGTAATCCTTATTCACCGTGTCCAGGGCATCGCTGAACTCATCGATCAGCTCCTGGCTGATGGCGTTGAACACCTCCGGCCGATTCAGGGTAATATAACCGATACCGTCTTTCTTCTCTAAAATTATTGTCTTGTATTCTTTCATGTTTTTCTCCTCATTCCCTATTCCGGGGATATCACCAGCAGACCTGTCCGCCGTCGATAATGATGCAGGACCCGGTCATAAAATTTGCCGCCGGGGACGCCAAATAAACCGCCAGCCCTTTCATATCTTCCAATTGTCCCAGCCTGTTCATGGGAATATTTTTCTTGATGACCTTCTGTCCGATTTCGGTGGCAAAGAAGTTTGTATTCATAGGTGTTTCAAAATATCCGGGCTGAATGGCGTTGACCTGAATGTTATAGCGGACCCATTCCAGGGCCATGACCTTCGTCAACTGCTTGACCCCGCCCTTGCTGGCGCAGTAGGCAGACATATTGAGGAAAATCATATCCGCGCCGATGGAGGCCACATTGATCACCTTGCCCCCCTTCCCTTGAATAACCATCTGTTTGGCCACCGCCTGGGTCAGCACAAAAATGCCCCGCAGGTCCGTGGCCACGGTTGTATCCCAATCCTCTTCCGTCATCTTCAAGATGGGTTTTTCGCTGCCGCCGACGCCGGCGTTATTGATCAGGATATCTATATGTCCAAACTTTTCGACCACATCTTTAACCAGAACATTGATCTCATCCGTGCTGGTAATATCCAAGCGGTGGGGATAGGTCGGCACGCCGGTCCGGTCGGCAATTTCCTTACAGGCTTCTTCCAGAACGTTCATTCGTCTTGCACACAGAACAATGGTCGCCCCGGCGTCAGCCAGTCCTTCCGCAAGACCGCGTCCGATCCCCGTAGCACCCCCCGTGATAATGGCCACTTTCCCCGTCAAATCAAAATATGGAAAACTCATCACTACCTCCTGTTCTTATGGACTAACTAAGATTTTTACATGCTGATCCGGATGCTCAATCAACTGTTTGATCCCTTTTTCAACCAAATCTCGAACCCCGATTCGCCCCGAAATGAGGGCGTCCACTTTCACCCGTCCGTCTTCCAGGTAGGCAATGGCGGCAGGAAATTCGTCCTGGTATCCACTGCTGAAGGTTAGCTCCTTCTCGTGTCCCCAAAGCCGAATAAAGGGAACCGAGATGGGTTTGAGGGCCAGACCGACAACACAGATTCTTGCCCTTCTTCCCGTAACCTTGACGGCCGTGTCGAAGGAAGACTGATTACCCACACAGTCGAAGGCGATGTCCGCCCGTAAATTATCGGTCAATGCCCCGATTTCCTTGCCCGCATCGACGGCGGTGGGATCAAAAACGGCATTGGCGCCCGTTTTCGCTGCCGTCTCCATGCGAGCCTTCATGGGCTCGATTACATAGACGTGCCCGGCGCCGGCGGCCTTGCAAGCCTGCAGGACAAATAGTCCGATGGGTCCGGCGCCGACAATCGCCACATTATCGCCAATTTTCATGCCGCTGCGGTTAACTGCATGTACGGCCACCGCCAAAGGCTCCACGAAGGCGCCCATATCGTCGGTCACGGAATCGGGAAGTTTGTAAAGGCTGTATTCCGGATAGACGCCATATTCGGCGAAGGCGCCGTCCCAGGCAAAGCCCACCGTGCCCAGCTTCGTGCACATGATATGTACACCCTTCCGGCAAAAATGACATTTACCGCAGTATATCAAGGGATTGACGGTGACTCGATCGCCCACATGGAAATGATTCACCCCCTCGCCCACTTCCACAACCACGGCGGAAAATTCATGGCCAAGGATGACCGGCCCCCCGGCGCGTCCCGTCAATGGATGGGGCTTCACAGGAATAATAAAGGGCCCGCTCCTGAATTCGTGGAGATCGGACCCGCAGATACCGCACTGTTTGATCTTGACCTTGACCTGACCCGCTGCTACCTTTGGGTCAGGATAGTCTTCAAATCTAATGTCTTCTTTGGCGTACCAGACTGCTGCTTTCATTTTATCCTCCTTCCTAAAAAGTCCGTTCCATAGTGGCCAGTACGGCTTTTTTAACGTCTTCCGCACCGGGGACATAATATTTTTCAAGGCTGTATGACGCCGGGACAAAGGGAGCGCCGACGCGCATGATGGGAGCATCTAGTTCGTCCAGGATTTCTTCGGCCACAGCCGCCGCTATTTCAGCGCCAAATCCAAACTGCTTCACCGCTTCATGGGCCACCACCAGCCGATGGGTCTTGGCAATGGATGTAAAAACTGTTTCCCGGTCCCAGGGCTGAATGGTCCTCAAATCGACGACCTCCACGCTGATTCCTTCCTTCGACAGGAGATCGGCCGCCTTCAATGATTCATTGACAAGGCGGGAGGCCGACACCACCGTAACATCCGTACCTTCCCGTTTCACATCGGCCTTTCCGATGGGAATCAGGTATTCTTCCTCGGGTATCGAACCTTTCATGGCATGAAGGGTCTTATTTTCAATAAAGATCACCGGGTTCTCATCACGGATGGCCGATTTGAGCAGCCCTTTCACATCATAAGGGTTCGCCGCCATAACAACCTTCAGCCCCGGCACATGGGCGAACCAGGCCTCAAGACACTGGGAATGCTGGGGGCCGGCATTGAGTCCCCCGCCCTCCGGCATTCTGATGACAATCGGAACCGTGTACTGGTTGCCGAACATGTAACGCATCTTCGCTATTTGATTAACAATACTGTCCATACAGCAGGTGACGAAATCCATGAACATGATCTCGACAATCGGACGAAGTCCGCAACTGGCCGCACCGGCCGCAAGGGAAGTGAAGCCAAGCTCGCTGATGGGGGTATCGACGATACGGTCGGGCCCGAATTTTTCATACAGACCCTTGCTGGCCCCGAAAGACCCCCCCGCAAGTCCAACGTCCTCGCCAATCAGGAAGACGTTTTCATCCCTGTCCATCTCCTCTTCCATGGCCTCCTTGATAGCAAATATATAGCGTATGTCTTTCATGCTATTTTTCTCCTTAAAGCAAAGTTATTGAACGCTCACTCAGTTTATTGCCCCAATTAAAGATAAAGGCCTTCCATCATTTCTGAAACTTCCGGATAGGGACATTCCCTGGCAAAACGGACCGCTTCTTCAATCTCTGCATCCAGATCCGTGTTTATTTTTTCAATATCCTGTTTTTTCAGCACTTTGGACTCTAATAGACCTTTTTCGAAGTTCAGGAGACAATCCTTGGCCATCGCCTGCGCTACATTTTCCTTGCCCCGGTACTTTTGGGCATCACCAACGTAATGGCCATACCAGCGTTCGCTCCGGACTTCAATCAGGGTAGGTCCCTCGCCTTTTCTTGCCCGTTCCACAGCCTTCCCGGCCTCCTCATAGATTTCCAGGACATCATTCGCCACGGACACGGCGGGAATATCATAAGCAAGGGCACGCTTCGTGACGCTTTGGACGGGCGCGTGAATCGACATGGGGGAAAATTCCGCCCAGCCGTTATTTTCACATAGATAGACGATGGGCAGTTTCTTGATGGCCGCAAAATTCAATGCCTCGTGAAAAGCGCCCTCCCCGGTCGCGCCTTCACCGAACGTCGCCACCGCCACCTGATCCGTTTTTTTGTATTTCGCCGCAAAGGCGGCCCCGGTGGCAATGGGAATTCCCGCACCGACAATGCCATTGGCGCCCATTATTCCCCGTGACTTATCGGCCAGATGCATAGAGCCGGAACGTCCGAGACAGTAACCAGCCTTCTTTCCGAACAATTCTGCCATGGCCATTTTCAGATCTATGCCCTTGGCGATGGCGTGGCCATGCCCCCGATGGGTGGTCGCTATATAGTCTGCCTCAGTCAGATGACTGCAGATTCCCACCGGGGCCGCTTCCTGGCCAATGCTCACGTGGAGGAATCCCAGTATTTCACCATTGGAGAAGACCTCCATGAGTTTTTGCTCCGTTTTTCTGATCTTCACCATGGCCCGGTACATCTCAATCATTTTTTCTTTAGATGGTTTGCCCACAAGTTTCTCCTTTCCGGTCCTAATTTTAAATTTGGACTCTTACTATAAAGTGTCTTGGTATGTTGTCAGCCAATATTCAATGCTTTTGTTTTCCTCAGTGGTCTTCATAGGACGTTCGTACTTACAATCTTCCACAACCAGCTCAATTTCCTTTTCCAGGAAATCAAGAATGCCTTCTTTTACTTCTTCCATGGACTCGAACCGTCTGTTCAGGCTCCATCGCCTCAAAACGAGGATAACGGGCGTATAAGAAAGAATATCCGCGGCCAGCCTCAATCTGAATTCATTGATCTTTTGACCTTCGAAGCGCCTTCTGAGTACGTCTTCAAACAACTCAACATATTTCATTTCCTGGGAGAGAACGGAACGGATGGCCTCCTGATCATAAGCGCCTGACTCCTGATATAAGAACATGACAATATCCTGATGAGCATAAACTGTATCCAGGTTTCTCCTCAGAATTACCCGGAGCTCTTCTCTCGGATCTTCCAGGCCACTGATAGCTTCTTTGAGGCCTTCTGAAAGAATGCTCGTCATATACTCATAGCAGATAAAAAGGATGTCTTCCTTCGTGCGCACATAATTATACATGGTCCCCATCGTGATTCCCGAAGCTTCGGCGATCTCCCGGACGGTGGCCTTGTGAAACCCTTTTGCTGTAAATACTTTTACCGCGCCCTGGATAATCTGCTTTCTTCTGCGATCGATGAGGGCCTCGTTTTTTATGCTCGAAACGACGGATTTGCTTTTGATGGGCCTGGTTTTTAGGTTGTTCATTGTCTTTTGCACTTTCAAAAAGGGGGCTTGATCTATTTTTAATCTTGTGCCATAAAAGACCCACAGGAAGTGGGGGTTTTATGTTTTAAGGTGACTGAGCCCTCACTCAGGTAGCGGTGTACAGAAGAAAAATCTTTTTGTCAAGTTTTTTCTCGACAGTTTTTTCAATAAAGAAGCATGGAGGTAATGTTTATGGAAAAAGAAACCCTGAATGCCGATTTCCAAAATCTATCCAAAGAAGAACTTCTGGGACTTCTCGAAGATGCCTCACTTAACTGGCTGGCCCACGACGGCCTGTGGTTCCAGGCGGTTGAGGAGAATTTCGGGATAGAAAACGCTAGCTTATGCAACCAGAAGGCGATCGCCAAGTATTCCCGGATTGAGGCCAAGCGGATCATGAAGCGCCTTCAGCTCCCCAACGACGGTGGCATCCCCACCCTGATGAAGGCCCTGAAATTCAGGATGTACCACCTGATCAACAAACAGGAATTCCTGGATGTTTCAGAAAAAAAGTGCGTTTTCAGAATGGTGACATGTCGTGTCCAGGATGCCCGCAGGAAAAAGGGCTTACCCGATTATCCCTGCAAGCCTGTCGGCATGGAGGAATACAGCAATTTTGCCAAAACGATCGACAACCGCATCAAGACGCGTTGCATCGGCTGTCCACCGGACAAACACACCGAAGATTACTGGTGTTCCTGGGAGTTTTACATGGATTAATATGAGTGAGCGCTCATTTTTTTCTTGACAAGTTAAATTTTATCTTGTAAGGGTTCCACCAAAGGCAATAAATGCCCGAATAAAAGATGAACCGAATCCAAATGAATATTTTTTCAAATACCTTTAAGAGACGTAGGTATCACTCATGATTCCTGATCGCTCAACAATCGGCCTACAAGAGAAGAGCGTTGCAGCCGCCTACAAGAAGACCCGCCATGAACACTTACGCCCCTTGATTGATCACCAAAATTCCGGCCATAATAATTCACAACGAGAAAGTGTCGCCCTAATAGTGGACAGGATTGCCGACCACGGGCAGAAGGAGGTGAACTTAAAAACGATAAAAGTTCAGCCATGCGAATCAGATTTGTTTTTTACATTAAAATTGAGTGATCGCTCAATCAACTATTTGGCGCCAAATGATCTTGATTTTAATCATGGATAGATCGTGGCGTCAAAAACCGAAATGATTTGCGATTCCGTGAATGGCAGTTTTGGTAAATGCATTTGCGATAATTTGACGTAGCGGCAACGGGAATAGCAACTTCGGTTTTAAAAAGATCATTTACCAACGGCAACATAAAAATTAAACTCCGGGAGGTTAAATAAGACAATGAGTAATGTAGCAAAAAAAGTATGGGGATACCGGTGGTTTGTTCTGTTTCTGGTGTGGTTTCTTTATTTAATTAACTACTTTGATCGCATCAGCGTCCTTACTTTTCTACCGTTTATCCAAAAAGACCTTGGTCTGTCCGCCGTCGAGATCGGGTGGTTGGGATCGATCTTCTTCTTCGGTTACGCCTTCGCACAATTTTCGGCTGGTTATCTGGCAGACAAAATGGGGCCGAAAAAGACCATGACCATCGCCATTTGGGCTTTCACCCTTATTACCTTTTTAACGGGTTTCGTGCGTACGTTCTGGCAATTCATCTTCCTGCGTGTTGCCCTGGCACTTGGCGAGGGCCATCACTATGTACCGGCCGTCCGGGCGATTGCCAACTGGTTCCCATTGTCTGAAAAGGGGCGCTCTTACGGCTATTTCGCCACAACCTGGGCTGTTGCCCCCGCCATTGTGCCCATTGTCGTTACCTGGATGGCGGTAACATTCTTTGGAGGGGCCTGGCGACCTGTTTTCTTTGTCCTCGCGATCCCCGGCGCATTGGGAATCTTTTTATTGTGGAAATATTTTTCCGACTCTCCGAAAGAAATGATGGAAGAGGGAAGACTCTCCAAGGAGGAATACGAGCTGATTTCCTCGTCCGTCGGCAAGGAAGCGGAAGAGCACGGCAAGACATACAGCACGGGCATCTTCCTGAAAGACCCCCAGTACTACCTCTTTACAATTACCTTCTTCATCATGCTCATGATCTACTGGGGCATGACCACCTGGATCAGTACCTTCCTCGTAAAGATGCACGGATTGAACATCAAGACCATGGGCTTTTACGCTTCTATGCCCTACATTGTCGCCTTCTTCTCCATGTGGCTGGGTGGTCAGATTGCCGACAAACTGTTCAAAGGTAAAATGAAGGTTGTCACCTTCATCGCCTTTCTGGGATGCATTCCTGCTCTTTATTTCCTTGGACAAGTGCCGAAAGGCGTGGAAAACCAGGGAATGCTCCTGCTCTGGCTGGCTGTGGGCGGCTTCTTCGTCAATTTTTCTTGGGGCGTTATGCAGGCCTTCCCGTCCGTTCGCTATCCCAAGGAGGTCATTGGCCGAGCCATGGGACTCACAAACGGTTTGGGACAATTCGGCGCCTTTATCTCGCCGATGATCGCCGGTTATCTGGTTATCAGCTTGCCAGATAAATCGTATGATTTTGCCAATGTGTTCATTTTCTGGTCGGCTCTTGCCTTTGTGGCGGCTATCGCGGCACTTATGCTCAAAGAAGAACCAGTTGATCACTCAAAATACGAAATCATAAAGGGTGGGAAGTAGAGGGGTGTTCTCACCATCATAACGGATTCACATCTACCACCCTCCAAACTCAGGGCAGTGGAACCTTCAGCATGAAGGGACCGCTGCCCTGACCTCCTTACAGTATCTCATGGGCAAACAAGTTCACATCCTACGACAAACCTGTTGGAAATGATGAGCGTTAATTAAAAAGCCCCGTATCCCCAAATACCGTTATTTCATCTTCCTGGTAGCCCAATTCCCGCAGGACTTCCCGGTTATGGAGACCCGCTTTCGCCCCAATTGCCTTATACTCCGGTGCGCTTGCAGAAAATTTTATCGGCGTTGCGATCTGCCGGACCACACCTCCATCCGGAATGGGGACATCCACAACCATTTCCCGGGCCTTGACCTGGGGATCATCCAGGGATTCCGCCAGGGAAAGCACCGGCTCGACGCATGCATCCACCTCCCGGAAAATGTCCATCCATTCATCCCTCGTCTTTGTTTTGAAGATCGCCCGAACCTGGGCCTTCACCTCCGAAAGATTAGGAGGCGACACGGTACCTGGAATCAGGTCCGGACGGTCAATAGCGTTACAGAAGGCCGCAAAGAATTGTGGCTCCAGGCTCCCCACGCTGATATGCTTTTCATCTTTCGTCTGGTAGTAGTCGTAGAGAGCGCCACCGTTGAGGAGCCATTCGCTCTGATGGGGATCTTTTCCATCCACTAGATAGGAGGCGCCCACCATGGCATTGAAGGCAATCGCGCCATCGGTCATAGAAATATCGATGCTCTGTCCTTCCCCAGTGTTGGAACGATGAATAGCTGCCGCCAGGATGCCCATAACGGCATGATTGGAACCGGAGGCCACATCAGCAATCTGGATTCCCATGAGCATGGGTCCGCTTTCCCTCGTCCCCGAATAGGCGATCATGCCGGAGCGGGCCAGATAATTTATGTCATGTCCGGCCCTGTCCCGGAAGGGACCCGTCTGTCCATACCCCGTAATGGCACAGTAAATCACCGCCGGATTGATTTTTTTCAGGCCATCATAATCCAGGCCCAGCTTCCCCATGACGCCCGGACGGAACTGCTCCACCACAATGTCGTATTCCGCAACCAGTTGATGAACAATCTTGATCGCTCGGGGATCCTTCAGATTCAGAGTCATGCAGCGCTTATTCCTCCCCAGATAGGCGGAAATCGCAGCTATCTTCGTTCCAGGAAGAAAAGGCGGAATGAATGCCGTCAGATCCGGTCTGGACCCGGAAATCACCCTCAGCACATCCGCTCCCATGTCGGCCAGGCACATGGTGGCATAGGGACCTGGCAACAGCGTTGTAAAATCCAATACCTTAAGTCCTTTTAACGGTCCTGACATATTCCCTCCTTAATTTCTTATGATGTTGTGAAACTACCATAAAAAAAATGTAATTGTAAAGATGCTTCGTCATCCTTTAGTGATGTTCATCACTATTTATTGACTTGTTTGAAGAAATGTGAAATCTTTACTCACCAGTCGGCACTAACCATCCATACCCTATAAAGAAGGCCTCCTTAAATGATAGAAGATAAATGTATCAACGCCATTCGCTTTCTCTCCGCCGATGCGGCAGAGAAGGCAAAGTCCGGGCATCCGGGAATGCCCATGGGGGCGGCGGCCCTCGCCTATACCCTCTGGATGAGGCATCTGAAGCACAATCCCGCAAATCCCTGCTGGGTGGACCGTGACCGCGTCGTCCTGTCTGCCGGACATGCCTCCATGTTACTCTACAGCCTCCTGTATCTCACCGGTTACGACCTGACCATTGAAGATATTCAAGCCTTCCGCCAATGGGGAAGCAAGACGCCGGGGCATCCGGAACGATCTCATCCCCCGGGGACAGAAATGACAACAGGCCCCCTCGGCCAGGGGATCAGCCACGCCGTGGGCATGGCCCTGGCGGAAGCCCACCTGGCGGCCCGTTACAACCGCCCTGACCATACCATCATCGACCACTATACCTATACCCTGGCCAGCGATGGCGATCTAATGGAAGGCGTGACCTTTGAAGCCTGCGCCTTGGCCGGGCATCTGGGACTGGGAAAACTCATCGTCCTTTACGACGATAACGGCATTTCCCTGGCCGGATCAACCGCCCTATCCTTCACGGAGGATGTAGGACAGCGATTTGCGGCCCTTGGGTGGCAGGTCCTTCCCGTTACCGAAGGAAACAGCATCGAGGCCATTGATGATGCCCTGGAATCAGCCCGGAGGGAAACGAATCGGCCCACACTGATCAAAGTGAAGACCTGTATCGGCTTTGGAGCCCCGACCAAGGAAGGAACCGCCGCCTGTCATGGATCACCCCTGGGTCAGGAGGAATTAAACGCCGCCAAAGAACGACTCGGCTGGCCGATTGAACCGTCATTTTACGTTCCTGAAGATGTACTTTCCCATTACCGGCAGTCCCTGGAAAAGGGTAAATCCCGGGAAGACGCATGGCATTCCGTCTTTGATATTTATATTCAGGCATTTCCGGAACTGGCCCGGGAATTTCAGAGAGTAATGACGGGAGAACTCCCTATGGATTGGGAAACCGCACTCCCCGATTTTGGAATGGATACTAAGGAAGTGTCAACTCGCAAGGCCTCAGAGACGGTCCTGCAATCCCTGGCGTCAATCATCCCGGAACTCATGGGTGGCTCGGCGGATCTTAACCCCTCCTGTCTGACATGGTTGAAAGGCAAAGGGGACTTTCAGAACCCGCATCATCAAGATAACGGAACGCCGGGCGCTGTCGGCGGTGGATGGAACTACGGCGGGCGGAATATCCACTTCGGTGTGCGGGAACATGCCATGGGCGCCATTGCCGGCGGTATGGCCCTTCATGGGGGGGTGATCCCCTATACGGCCACATTCTTTACCTTCGTGGATTACATGCGGCCGCCGATCCGACTGGCCGCCCTGATGGGTCTCCGGGTCATCTACGTTTTTACCCACGACAGTATCGCCGTCGGTGAAGACGGGCCCACACATCAGCCTATCGAACAGCTCATGAACCTCCGCTCCGTTCCGAATCTCAGCGTCATCCGTCCCTGCGACGCCGCCGAAACGGTCCAGGCATGGCAAGCGGCCCTTGCTAACCATCACGGTCCAACTGCCCTTGTTCTGACTCGGCAAAATGTCCCAAACCCGAATCGTCAGGAGCTTGCAGCCGCCAAGGGACTTCAAAAAGGCGGTTATATTCTTTGGGACTCATCCCAGGTCAGACCGGATGTAATTTTTATCGCCACGGGATCAGAGGTTCACCTCGCCCTGGCAGCGGCACGGAAGCTCACCGGAGAAGCCATTAGGGTCCGCGTCGTTTCCATTCCCTCCTGGGACATCTTCGACGCCCAGCCTGTGGAATATCGGGACCGCGTCCTCCCGCCGGCGGTAAAGGCCAGGGTCGCCGTGGAAGCAGGGGCAAAACTGGGTTGGGAACATTATGTGGGGCTCGAAGGGGCAATTGTAGGCATGGATCGTTTCGGCGCCAGCGCCCCTGCGACCGTGCTATACGAGAAGTTCGGTCTTACGGTGGACCAGATTGCCGACATGGCAAGATCTCTCTTCAGGAAATGAAAAAGATCAAATTCTTTTGTTTTCCCGCTGTTTTTTTAACTGTCCTGATGGCCCTGTTGATGCTTAGCGGTTGTTCCGGGGGAGACCGTAACGTCCCAGCTACGAAGGAAATCAAGTTCGGGATTCTGCCCCTGATTCACGCCCTGCCCATTTTTGCCGCGCAGGAGCAAGGATATTTCACCGAAGCAGGGTTGAAAGTCGAACTCATCTCCTTCAATTCCGCCATGGAAAAGGACGTGGCCATGTCGGCCCGCCAGCTTGCCGGATATTTCGGGGACATCATGACGCCCATGGTTCTCAGGTCCAATGATGTCCCCGTGAAGATGGTCGCAACGGTTTTCAATACGACTGCTTCCCGGCGCATGTTCGCTCTTCTGGCGGCTCCGAACCGACCGGCGGAATCCCTCAATCAACTGGCGAAAGAAGGCATTGCTATAGGTTCCAATACAATCGTCGAATACCTGGCAGTAAAAATGCTTGAAAAACAAGGCATTTCTCCAGAGTCGACCCACTGGATCGAAGCAAAGAATATCCCTATCCGCCTGCAGATGCTCATGGAAGGCCAGGTCCCTGCCGCTGCCCTTCCCGAACCTCTGGTCACTTTCGCCGAAAGGAAAGGAGCCCGTGTCCTCGTTGATGACGTCGGCATGGGGATCTCGGATACGGTGCTTGTTTTTACCGACGACTTTCTCAAGCAACGTCCCGAACAGGTTCGCGCCTTTCTCAAAGCCGTCAGCAAGGGGACTGATTATCTGAATAATCACCCCGAAGAGGCCAGAATCATTGCTAATAAACACTGTCGAATCCCGGAGGGGCTCGCCAAGACCCTTACCCTGCCCTCCTATCCCGCTCTCAGTTTGCCGAACCGCTCACAACTTGTGGACATCTATGGATGGTTAAGAAAAAAGGGGATCATCTCCCGGGATATGGCCATTAACGAGATGGTTGCCGATGGCTTCCTCCCCTGACTTACTGGCCGTTACCGGACTGGGTAAAACCTTTGGCCCCGGCGCTTACCCGAAAGTGGTCCTGAAGGACGTCCATTTTCATGTCGGATACAATGACTCACTGGCTATTGTCGGACCCTCGGGATGCGGCAAGACAACCTTGCTCCTCATGGCCGCAGGGCTACTGCCACCCACGGCCGGGGAAATCCATTTGGAAGGCGAGACAATCCAGAAGCCATCCCGGAAGATTGCGGTGGTTTTCCAGGCCTATGGTCTCTTCCCGTGGAAACGGGTCGCCGAAAATATCCTCCTGGGGGCCCAGTTCCAGAAAATCAACGTTTCTCAGGAAGCGCTGACGGCCATAAAAAGGGACCTGGATATTGAAAATCTTGACCATCTTTACCCACATCAACTCAGCGGCGGGCAGCGCCAACGGGTGGCCCTGGCCCGGGCCATGCTGCTGCGACCCAGCCTGCTCCTTCTCGATGAGCCCTTCGCCGCCCTGGATCTAATCACCCGGGAACATCTGCAGGAGCACCTGCTGATCCTGTTCGAAAAACGGAAATTCAGCTTCGTTATTGTCACCCACAACATTGAGGAAGCTGTCTTTCTTGGACGACGCATTGTGATCATGGATCCCGAGACCCACGGTATTGGCGAGATTATCGATAACCCCAACGCGGGAACGACGGGCTTCCGGACCGCTCCTGATTATTTTTCCAAGAACATGACCCTGAGACACCTGATCGAGCATCCCCATGAAAAACAGCCGCTGGCTTGATTACGCCCTAACGATAATTGTCCTGACCATCCTCTGGTATGGGACCTCAATGCTTTTAGGCTCCCAGCTCCTGCCGGATCCCCTCAGCGTCCTCAAGCGGCTGCTTCATGCAGTGAGAGAGGAGATATTCTGGGAACATACAGCAGTCAGCGCCTGGCGCCTCATCACAGCCCTGTCCCTGGCCTTTATAACCGCCGTCCCCTTCGGCCTTGTTTTAGGAAGCAACGAACGCCTCGACCGGATCTTCGCCCCCCTTATCTATCTTAGCTATCCGATCCCGAAGATCGTCCTCCTGCCCATTATCCTCATGCTCTTCGGGCTCGGCGATCTGGGCAAGATCATCCTGATCTCACTTATAATCTTCTTCCAGCTCCTCATCACCACCCGAGACGCGGTTCGCTCCCTGGATCGGGAAGTGGTTTACGCCCTTCAGTCTTTAGGGGGAAACCGCTGGCATTTCTACCGCCACGTCGTCTGGCCCGTGGCCCTGCCCGGCATCTTCACGTCCCTGCGCATCAGCACCGGCACCGCTGTGGCCGTATTGTTCTTCGTCGAGTCCATCAGCACCAGCCGCGGTCTGGGATTATATCTCATCGACGCCTGGGGAAGGGCCGATTACACCACCATGTTCGTCGGCATCATTGCCCTATCCGCCATCGGCATCGTCCTTTACGAGACCTTCGACGTGATGGAAAGGCGTCTTTGTGCCTGGAAGAATCTGTGAGGGAGAATTGAGAACTCTGATCAACTATCTATGACAGTCTGAAGAAACCGGGGCTTCCCTCGGTAAAGATAACCCAACATGTGCATAAAATGGCTGAGGGGCGAGGAATCGAACCTCAATTTACAGGGCCAGAACCTGTCGTCCTACCGTTAGACGACCCCTCAGTGCAGAAATTATTCCAATTTCAAATCAAAGCGCTATCTTCGTTCGCGAAGCCACACGCCAACATCAAAAAGATGACTTCCCGGCATAGCGCATGGGATGATTCATGGCATACTGACGTCAGCCTTTGATCTGACCTTTTTTGCATCTATATCACCCGGATACATCATGGCGCCTTGTCCTCGTTCGCGGGTCCGGACACGGATCACCTCATCCACAGGATAAACGAAGATAATCCCATCTCCCGGTTCTCCCGTATAGGCTGACTTCAGGATGACTTCAATCGCATCTTCCAGATTATGGTCGCTCAAGACAATGTTGATCTGCATCTTCGGCAGCATGTTTACTTGGTAGGCGCCGGCGCGGCCCACCAGCGTGATACCTCCCTGGCGTCCATGACCGCGGACCTCGAACATATTTAATCCCACGATGCCGATTTCGGCAAGGGCATCCTTGACATCGTTGACCTTATCCTCACGAATTATGGCTTCGATCTTTTTCAGCATGATAAATCTCCAAGGTAAAAATAGGCTTTAAAGCATGTTTACGAATAGGATCTCTCGCCGTGGGAACTTATATCCAGGCCTACTTCCTCTTCCATGGCAGTGACCCGCAACCCGATACTCCAGTTCAGCAGCTTCGCTATTACATAGGTAGATCCGAAACAAAAGACGATGGTGACGATCACGGCAAAAATCTGGATGCCGACCTGCCCGGGATTGCCGAAAAACAGGCCGTTGGCGCCATCGCTATTCACGGCAACAGTGGCAAACAGACCGGTGGCGAGCATGCCCCAGGTACTGGCGATGCCGTGACAGGCCCAGACATCCAGTGATTCATCAAGTTTCCGTCTGTCCCGAAAACGCATGGTATAATAGGATAGTGGTGCAGCGACCGCTCCAACCACCATAGACGCCAAGGGTGTTATATAACCCGAAGCGGGCGTCACCGCCGCGAGACCGACTACCATTCCCGTGGCGATTCCCAGGGTGCTGGGACGGCCATCCAGCCAGGATAGCATCATCCAGACCAGACCGGCCGTAGCGGCGGAAGTGTTGGTGGTCAACAGGGCATTCACCGCCACACCATTGGCTGCCAGGGCGCTGCCGGCATTGAAACCAAACCAGCCCACCCACAGCAATCCGGCGCCCAGGACGGTTAACGGGATATTGCTTGGTTCCATCGGGCTTTTACCAAACCCCTTGCGTGGCCCAATCACAAGTGCAAAAGCGAGGGCCGAAAAACCGGCAGCGATATGCACGACCGTGCCTCCGGCAAAATCCAGAACCCCCATTTGCTTCAACCAGCCGCCCTGTCCCCAAACCCAGTGGCACAGCGGATCATAAACCAATGTCGCCCAGAGCAGACTAAATATCAGAAAACTCTTGAATTTAATGCGTTCCACAAAAGCACCCGTAATCAAAGCCGGTGTAATGATTGCAAACATCATCTGAAAAGCGGCAAAAAGTCCATGTGGAATGGTCTTGCTGTAGTCTCCGTTGGGCAGGGCGTCCACCCCCGTAAACCCGAGATAATTCAGCCCTCCGATAAGCCCATTGATATCGGCGCCGAAGGCCAGAGAGTAACCGTATAGGACCCACTGAACCCCAATCAGGGCCATGAAGACATAACTCAAGGTTAGAGTGGAAAGAAGGTTCTTCCTGCGCACCATTCCCCCATAAAAAAGCGCCAGGGCCGGTGTCATTAATAACACTAATGAACAACATACCAGTATCCAGGCCGTGTCGCCTGCGTTGATCTGATTGACCATACCGTGTCTCCTCCGACAAGTTGAATCACCCGGACAACTGCAATTATCTTGCCAGCATATTCTCCATAAATTGTCTTTAATATACGGTAGGTTGCATGATACTGGCTGCTATAACTATCAACATAATTGTCCAATTCGGGAATGATGAAACATAATTGTTCTGATAATGGCGGGAACTGATTAAGGGACGGCAAGCCACTGATTGCCGGGGTAATCACGCGGGATCATTTTATCTGCCCTGAAATGGCCTGGGATGATGGACTTGATCTGAAGGGTATTTCCTGTCAATGCTGCTGCGTTTTAATCTTTTGTGTAAAGTACAGCGAAATGACGGTAAGGCAGGCGCCGATGATAAAGGGCAAACGCCAGTTTAGTAACCATAAGCTGCCTCCGATAAGAGGAATTACTATTGCTGAAATATGGTTGATCGTGAAGCCAACTGCGGTGCTCTGTGATAAATCTCCGGGGTCGGCCGTTTTCTGAAGGTAGGTGTTCAACCCGATGGAAAAATTGAAGAAGATACTGTCCAGAACATACAGGATTATCGCCACCCAAACGTTTTCGATAAATGCATAGCCCAGAAACAGGACGAAGAGACTGGCGCTTTCGAGGGAAAGGACCACACGCTCGCCATACACGTTGATTGCTTTTGAAATGTATCTGTTGGTCAGGAATGTAAGGGCATAATTCAGGACATAAATACCGGCAATAGTACCGACACCCAGTTTATATTTTTCGACCAGAAGAAAAACGGCAAACACAATGAAAATCTGCCTGCGGGCTCCGCTCAGGAAGTTTAATATATAGTAAAGCCAATACTTTCGACGAAGGACAAGTTTATTCTGATAGTGGAGTCTTTGGTCATTTACGGGATTCTTCGACAGCATATAGATTCCCGTGAATGCAACAAAGACACCCAGAAGCAGAAAGTTAATGCGATAGGACAAAATGAAAGAAAGGGCCCAGATAATAGTTCCTACGGCAATATTTGCCAGCGCCCCATATCCTCGCAAACGGGCAAATATAATCGGAGCGTCGTTCTTGTCGAAATACTGAACAGTAAGCGATTTGTTGGTGGTTTCGAAATAGTGAAACCCGATCGACATAATAACCGTAGTCATCAGCAAGCCCGTGAAGGTTGTAAAAAAGCCGGTCGCCCCAATCCCGATCCCGAGCAGGACAACCGACCATGCGGATAATCGATGTTCCTTCATGATCAACAATAAGTACATGACCAGAAAGGTAAGGAAGCCCGGAATTTCGCGGACAGCCTGTGCCACGCCGATTTGAAAACCGTTTACGCCGACGACTTCTTTGGCAAAATTCGTAAATAGAGCCATCCATCCCTGTAATCCGGCACTTGCGCATATCACAAGCACCATGAGGTATGCGTACATCGGATTGCTTTTAAAATGTTCCAACCGTTTTTCGTTCAAGAGAATCTCCAAGTGGGGATTGTTGCAAATCCCTGAGAATGAGTTGGGCGATGCTGAACAAATCCCATGGTATTGTCAATGACTATTTGATGTAAATTATATTTTTACGAATTTCTTTCCATTTGACATCATCATGGCTATCCGGTAGATTTCCTGGGATTTCAATGGACTATCATCTCGATGAATAAAGAGCTAATTAAAGCCTGGTTTCAGGCAAGCCGGCCACCCTTCTATGTTGCCACCATTATTCCCCTGACCCTCGGCTGGGTCGTTGCCGGTGAAGCAGGATCTTGGCACCCCTGGCGTTTTGTCCTGATCAACCTTGCCGCCTTTATGGTTCACCTGGCCACCAATCTGGCCAATGATTACTTCGATCACCTCCAGGGGACCGACACCGGCGCCTCTATCGGCGGCTCCCGGGTTATCCAGGAGCATAAAATCACCCCGGAAACACTCAAAAGGGTAATCATTCTCCTATATACAGGGTCCTTCATCGTCGCCTGTTATATGATGAACACCTATCAGGTATGGGGACTCGCGCCGATCCTGCTTTTTTCCTTTCTCAGCAGCCTCTTTTATGTCGCCCCACCCATCCGTTATGGCTATCACGGCCTGGGGGAGGTCTTCGTCGGCGTTAATATGGGGCCGATCATGGTCGTGGGAACCTATTGGGTAATTGCCGGCCATCCCGGCTGGAGCCCATTTTATCTCTCCCTTCCCATCGGGTTGATGGTCGCCTCCATCCTCTATTATCAGAGCATTCCCGACATCGACACGGACAGATCCGTCGGCAAACACACCCTTGCCGTCCGCCTGGGGAAGGAAAGAGCCATCACCGGCCTCTTTCGCCTCTGGCTGGCCATTTATACAAGCATCATTGCCCTTGCCCTCTCCGGCTACCTTCACAAATTCGCCTTTTTGAGTCTTCTCTCCCTTCCCATCCTTTTCAAGGTGATCCGCCTCGCCCGCCAAGCCACCGACATCGTTGAACTTGACAGTTACGGAAAATACGTCCGCATCCTCTACTTCTTCAATGGCGCCGTCATCATCGCCGCCCGCCTGCTCTGTTCCTTTCTCCCTTGACAGCACAGAAAAGATCCAATATGTATCAGCCCTTACGAGAGTTGTTGTTATATCCATCAAGGCTTCACAAAAAGGAATTACCCGTGGCAGCAAATCAAAAAAAGGCTTATCCTCCCATAACCAAGGCCTCAAAGAAACAGCACACCGAGATGGTCCGGGATATCTTCGCAACCATCCCGGAGGGATATGACCTCCTCAACCGTATTCTGAGCCTGAGACGGGATGTAGCCTGGCGGCGGTTTGCCGTCCACAGAATGAAGTTCTTCAAGACAAATAGGTTGTTGGATCTGGCTACCGGGACGGCGGACCTGGCAATGGAGGCCGCCCTTAAATATCCGCAAATTAATGTCGTTGCCCTGGATTTCGTTCAGGAAATGATCGTGCGGGGGCAGCGGAAAATAGAGAGACAGGGCCTTTCGAAAAGAATCCAGCTTCTCCAGGCAGACGCCTTGGCTTTACCAATTAACGATGGCGCCTTTGACGTCGCCTCCATCGCCTTTGGTATCCGTAATATCCCGGAACGGCTCAAAACCCTTAAGGAAATGACCAGGGTGATCGCGCCGGGCGGCCAAGTCATGGTTCTCGAGATGCATCTACCGGGAAACAAATATGTCCGAAAGGTTTACCGCTCCTATCTGAATCATTTTCTTCCCCGCATTGCCGGCTACTTTACGAAGAACCCGGCTGCTTATAGCTACCTGTCAGATTCAATTACCCATTTTCCCAGACCCGTCGTTTTTGCCGGTCTCATGGGCGAAGCAGGTCTCCATAAAATTGAACAATACCCCCTGACCCTCGGTACCACCTACCTGCACATCGGACACAAGGCACAATAAATAGCCTTGCCTGGGCTCGTGTCGAACCTTCTGCAGCCATGGTTATTAACGTTGCCGGTCAATCAGACAACCTTCACAATTACCGGGTCATGCCGCTCCGAGGCTACCGGGATGTCCGTCGGGTAGCCGACGATGATGGGAGCAACGATTTCGCAGTCCTCGGGTATCCCCTTTTCCTTCAGGATTTCGGGGTCGCGGACAGGGGTACCCATCCCGATCCAACAGGTCCCCAAGCATCACTTTGAAACATGAAAACGTAAAAGTGGTCGGTTGATTCATCAATTAATTCAAATTGTTAAGTAGATTCGATGCATCGAACTTTTTTTCGGCGCCGGTTAAAATCTGCCATTGTCTCCGACACAGCTCTTTCGATCATCATGTTGGATTTGTCTTCATTTCCAGCTTTGCAGCCAGTCGCTATAATGTTTAAAAGACCTTCCACCTGCTCCCTTTCGGCGGTCATTAACTTTCATCTCTTTCATCTACGAGTCAACGATTTTCAGTTCAGAATTATGGTGAGGATTACCGTTTGAAATCATGCCTTTTAAGTTGAAAACATTTGGATATGTTAATCAGTCAATATCGCATTCTCAGGCCCCTTTATAGAACTGGTATCGGGCCCGACCCGCTTGCTTGGCTTGATACATGGCGATATCGGCATTTTTCAGAAGGATACCTTCATCTATTCCATCATCTGGATAAACAGCGATGCCGATACTCGTTGTGACGACGAGTTGGTGGGTGCCTATAGGGAAGGGCTCAGAAAAACTATCAACGATCTTCTGTGCAACCTGGATCGCATCTTCTATCAATTCCATGTCAGGAAGAATCAGCACAAACTCGTCGCCACCGAAGCGCGCAACGGTATCGCCCTTCCTCAGCGCTGCGCTTAGTCGCTCTGACGTTGCTTTGAGAAGGAGATCTCCCACATCATGGCCCAGGGTATCATTCACGTCCTTGAAATGATCGAGGTCGATCATCGCAATTCCTACTATTTTTTGATTCCTCTGGGCCTGGGCCATGGTAATACCCAAGCGATCGGAAAAGAGCTTCCGGTTGGGAAGACCCGTCAGGGAATCATGGTAGGCCATCTGCTGGATCTTTTCCTCCGCCTGCTTACGCTCTGTGATGTGTCCAAGACGCTCGGCAAGTGCATCAATTAGCAATCTCTCTTCCTTCATGAATGGCCCTTCGTAATCTTCCGGCCTCTTCTCAAGGTAACAAACTTCGATCTGCCCCTCTACCGATCCATGCACCTTGATTGGCGCAGACTGCATCCATGGGGATTCCGAGAAGTTTTCCGTACGGAATTCTTTGTCACCAATCACTATCTTGGCGCAGGTGATCTCCGGGTATTGCCAGCTTTTGGCAAGGGTATCGCTAAATTCCTGAAACAGCTCCTCTAGGGTGATTCCTTTCCTGTTGACGAGCTCGGACAATGTGTAAAATGCCTGCAACTCTTTCATCCGTTCCCTAATCTGTAGCTCCACATGCTTGCGCTCGGTGATGTTGCGAAAAGTCACCACTGCACCCATTGTCTTCCCATCCTTGAGGATCGGCGTGCTGGAATACTCTACGGGAAAACTGCTGCCGTCCTTGCGCCAAAGCACCTCGTCCGTCACAGTGTTTTCGGTGGTCTTGGTGTATGAAGCATACATGGGGCAGTCTTCCAACGGGTAGTTGGAGCCGTCACTGCGGGAATGGTGGATAAGAGCGTGCGCACTTTGGCCTAACATCTCATTTTCGGAAAACCCAAGCATGCGCAGGGTGGCTGAATTAACGAAGGTCACCCGTCCCGTGGTGTCGACCCCAAATATGCCGTCTCCGGCGGCATGAAGTAACAGGCGCTTACTCTCTTCACTTTCCCGAATGGATGCTTTGGATCTATCTGTGACATAGATAATGCCTGAAAAGAAAATAATTAATGAGCATACGCCAATCGTTGCCAGAATGCCGATCAATTTGTAAATCCTGACTCGATCTGTTGGGGTCAGAAGCACAATCGACCATCCGCCGTTGTCAAGCACCTTCTTGGAGACGAAATAATTATTTTCTTCTAAGGCGACTTCCATGCCATCGGCAATTTCCTTTTTTAAAAAAGCGTCTTTAGAGAGTTTATTTCCGAATTGCTGGGATGCAATCAATTTTTCCTGTACTGTTTTGTCCATCGGCCAGAGGCTCTTTAGAACCATTGCCGGCTTGCTGGACAGAAAAATGATGCCCTCCGGACTGATGAGAAAGCAAAATGGGTATTTGTTGAAAAAGATTTCCATCTCGTCAAGATCTTTTTTCATTGCGACCACGCCAAGCAATTTACCCAAGCGGTCCTGAACCGGGGAACTGGCATAGAAACCTCTCTTTCCAGAAGTAATTCCAAGCCCAAAATAACGACCGGGTTGCCCTTTGGCTGCTTCCTCCTACCATGAATTCGTGTAGAATAATGTATAATAGGTTTGTGGAGATTTAGGTATTGTTTATGGGAAGGCAGGAGGACTCAGTTCTTCCTGGGCGTTAGAGCCCTCATTTCAGTATGTCCCAAGCCTCTTTGAAC
>CAISJV010000065.1 GCA_903885795.1 uncultured delta proteobacterium
AGCTCTTAAGAGTTGGCGTTGGCGGGTACTGACGGTTATTAGCGTAATGGTGATGATACTGTTGGTAGGCTTCAGCCGCATGTACTTGAGTGCTCATTATCTGAGTGATGTGCTGGGGGCCACTGCGGCCGGCCTTGCTTGGCTGGTGCTCTGCATTACCGCCGTTGACACGCTACGCCGTTACCGCGATCACTCAGGATAGAGGTGAAAGGCGGGATCAACTTATCCCTCAATATATCGAGATCCCACCATATACTGAGGCCAAACGAAGCATTTCTTACTTTTCTGCTGTTTCCTTTCATTGACATAATATGGTGTTATTAAAGGATAAATCCATACTTCTGACTTTACTTCGGCTATTGGCAAGCCACTTGCAGTTACCGACCTGATGATCTTGGTCATCAAACGAAAGAGGATCCTTTCTGAGAAGCGAATGAAGTTATCACAGACGATTGCGTCACTGTTCGGTTCCAGAAGGGTGTAGAAGGGATACCACCCAGCAGTCAAATCGAAATCCTAAAGGAGAAGAAACATGAAAAAGTTCATAATGTCAGCAGTAATTCTCGCATTGCTCACCGTCGGGGGCCTGTCAGGATGTTCCGGGACGTCCACGAAATCACCAGATGTTACCGACAATATCCGCAAATCGCTCGATCTGGCAGGCTTCAAAGATGTTACCGTCAGTCAGGATCGCGATAAGGGCATTGTAACCCTCAATGGAAAAGTTGTTAGCGACAACGATAAGTTACAAGCCGAATCCCTTGCAAAATCTTTCGCCGGCGCTCAGGTTGTCGCGAATCAGATTGCCGTGCTTCCCGCGGGCCTGGAAAAAGATGCCAAGACGGTGAACTCCGACCTGGACCAAGGTATCGAGAAGAATCTGGACGCCGCTTTGATCCAGAACAAGATGCACGACGACGTGCAATACAAAGTGAAGAACAATGTGGTCACGTTAACCGGAGAGCTTAACTCGCAGGAAAAGCGCGACCAAGCCGAGCAGGTAGCAACGAGAGTTCCCAACGTGAAGCAGGTCGTAAATGATCTGCAGGTTAAGAATCAGAAAGCCAGTTCCTCAAAATAAGTATGGTGCGTTAATCCGCCTCGGAGAACGAAGAGTGGCCGCTTTCCGGGTTTAGCAATTGGATTCCCTAATGCCGTAGCCAGCCTCTCACTCGGTTTCAGGAACGGCGAGGGGGGCATCAGTGCCGGCTATTGCATCACCATAAACAGCCGGTAGTGGATCTGAAAGAAATTGAAAGGAGAATGATATGTTGTGGACGATTGCTGTAGTATTGATGATTCTATGGGCGCTGGGACTAGTGACCGGCTATACGATGGGTTATTTTATTCACATCCTGCTGGTTGTTGCCATTATCATGGTGCTGGTCAACGTCATTCAGGGGCGAAGGCCCGTTTAGAAGAGAGAATCTTTTGCCGAAAAATGTTTTTTGGAGCTTCGGAGGTGTAAAATGGGAGGGAGTTTTCAAAAGCAACCCCAGATTAAGATCCTCACCGCTCTAAGCATTAAGCTATAGGAACTCCACTCTAAAAAGGAAATAACTTTATGGACATCGATAACAAGGAATTTTTAGCTGGTACCCATCAGAAATTCTCCACCTTCAAGGCACTAAGCGAGCAGTTAGGGAAGGATCAAGCCTGGGAAAAAATGTTGGAAGAACTTTCTCAGCAGGAGAAGCAGCGCATGACACCGTTTCTTTCTGAGTCCACCTTGGCCAAAGGTTTTACCATTACCATTCCTTTTTTCAAACGCATTGGAATGGAGATGGAGGTCATGGACATTTCTAACAGAGGTATTGACGCGGTTTTAGAAATACAGAAGCATTGCCCCTACTTACTAATCTGCAAAGAGCATGGCTTTGCCACACCCTGCCATGTTATCTGTGAAATGCACATTGAAGCCACCCGGAGAGCTTTTCCAGAGATGAAAGGTGAGCTTCTCAGCCGTCAGGCTTTTGGGGATTGTATATGCCTATTTAAATATGAGCGTCCGGTAAAGTAGAGGAACCTGGTATCCCCGTCACTCCCAATATTCCGGGGACCTGATTGCAATTCCTGCCTGAATGTCGAGTCGGCAAATGTCCTCAAGATATAACCCGCGAAAGGAGGAACGTTTTTGAAATTTGACATGACCTCCGATAAATATAAAGGATTAACTGCCAGCCAGGCAAAAGAAAAGTTGCGTAAAGAAGGTTACAACAATCTTCCATCTTCGAAACCTAAAAACTTTTTCTCCATTGCCCTGGGGGTTGTCAAAGAACCCATGTTTATACTTTTAGTTGCTTGCGGCACCTTGTATATGGTGATGGGAGATATACGTGAAGGGTTAATGCTTCTGGGCTTTGTATTCGTAATCATGGGGATCGAATTCTTTCAAGAAAAGAAGACAGAAAAGGCCCTCGACGCATTAAAAGACATGGCAAGTCCCAGGGCTTTGGTAATCAGGGATGGCAAGGAAACACGAATTGCCGGTTTTGAAGTTGTAACCGACGACATTATTGTATTGCAGGAAGGCGACAGGGTTCCTGCCGATGCCACCGTGATCCATTCGGTAAGTTTAATGGCCGATGAATCATTACTTACAGGAGAACCAGTTTCGGTCCGGAAAAACGATTGGGATGGCGTTGAAAAAATCATTCAGCCTGGTGGTGACGATTTGCCCTTCGTTTATTCCGGCTCCATGATTGTTCAGGGCAACGGAATTGCGCGGGTAACCAGTATCGGGATCAATACCGAAATCGGAAAAATCGGTAAGGCGCTGGAGGCCGTAAAAGAAGAACCCACCAGGTTAAAACGGGAAATGGGATCGCTGGTAAAAAAACTAACGATTATTGCTGCTGCACTCTGTATCTTGGTAATCGTTGTTTACACACTTACCCGTGGAAGTCTGGTTGATGGGTTCCTCGCAGGAATAACACTGGCTATGGCTGTGTTACCGGAAGAATTTCCCGTAATTCTCACTGTATTTATGGCCCTTGGGGCATGGCGAATGTCAAAAACTAAAGTATTGACACGAAAACCGTCGGCAATAGAAACGCTGGGCTCGGCGACAGTTTTATGCACCGATAAGACAGGCACGCTAACCCAAAATAAAATGACCGTTTCAAGTCTCTATAACGGGAAAGATTTTCTATCTGTAGGAAAAGCTAATGAACTTAATTCGGAATTTCATGAAATAATTGAGTATGGCATTCTTTCCAGTCAAACTAATCCTTTTGATCCCATGGAAAAGGCAATTACCAGTATGGGTGATTTATACCTGAAAGAAACCGAACATATTCATAAGAATTGGGAAATGATGAAAGAATACCCTCTTTCCAAAGAATTACTGGCTATGTCGCGTGTTTTTTCATTTAAAGAGACACAGGAAAAAATAATTGCAACAAAAGGAGCGCCGGAAGCTATTTTTGATCTTTGTCATTTGGATGAAGAAAACAAAAAACGTCTGTCATTGGCCGTTGAGGAATTAGCCGCAAGCGGATTAAGGGTTATAGGCGTTGCTAAAGCAAAAATTAACGCAAAAGGTTTACCTGAAATTCAGCACGATTTTACTTTTGATTTTATTGGTTTAATAGGGTTGTCCGATCCTATTCGCGAAAATGTTAAAGAAGCTGTGAGAGAATGCTTTAAAGCCGGTATCAGGGTGATTATGATTACAGGAGATTACCCGGTAACAGCCAAACACATAGCCACGGAAATAGGCCTTGAAAATCCTGACATGTGCATTACCGGTCAGGAATTACAGACAATGACGGACGATGAATTATGTGAAAAAATAAAGGAAATAAACGTTTTTGCCAGGGTGGTCCCGGAACAAAAACTTAAAATCGTAAATGCATTGAAGAAAAATAGTGAAATTGTTGCCATGACGGGAGATGGAATCAATGATGCCCCTGCTCTCAAATCGGCCCATATTGGAATCGCCATGGGCGAAAAAGGGACCGACGTTGCCAGGGAAGCTTCTTCTCTGGTAATCATGGACGATAACTTTTTGTCCATTGTGGGAGCTATAAAAATGGGAAGGCGAATATTTGATAACCTCCAAAAAGCCTTTGGATACACGCTTGCTATTCATGTGCCCATCGCGGGATTATCCCTGATCCCAATATTACTGGGCAATTTCCCGCTGATTTTATGGCCTGTGCATATTGTTTTCCTCGAATTAATCATCGATCCGGCATGTTCCATCATATTTGAAGCCGAAAAAGAAGAGGCAAACATAATGAACCGACCGCCAAAACGAATAGATGAATCCTTTTTTGGGGTCGAAAAAATATCGTTCAGTTGTTTGCAAGGAGTAGGCATCCTTATCGTAACCCTTATCGTTTATACTGTAGGCCTGCACCTCGGGTACGAGGCTAAAGAAGTACGGGCAATGGCATTTACCACTTTAATTGTTTCAAACATCTCGATTATATTGACGAACCGGTCATGGACCGACAATATATTCAAGATTATAGCCACACCCAATAAAGCTGTATTATGGGTTGTAGGCGGGGCAATATTCTTTCTGGCGCTAATTTTAAATATTCCGTTTTTTCTGGATTTATTCCAGTTCAACAAACTTCCCCTGATCAATATCGTTATCTGTTGTTTGGCGGGCTTAACAACCATCGTTTGGTTCGAAATCTATAAAATGTTTAAGCTGAGAAAGCATGTCGCGCTTTAAATATCTCCCGGCAATTTTAAAGGATATACTTTATTTCGAACGGCATTCAATAAGTCCGAGAGAGTCAGTCCGGAGAGAAAAGAACCGGATTAGAAGGTCCACCTCCCTTCAGCGTATCCCTCAACATGTCGAGGTTCCACCAAATATTGAGGCCAAACGAGTTGTTTCATACTTTTCTGCTGTTCCCTCCTGTTGATCTAACCACCTGTCATTAAAGAAAAAATCCGTGATTCTGATTCCATTTTGCTTGTTGGCAAACCACTTGCAAGCACGATTTCCATGACACTGGTCATTATCGAAATGAGCGATGATCGAATGAAGCGGCTATTCAGCACCCACTGATATGAAAATGCTCCTGCCCGGATCGGCCCTGAGGGGCCGTGAAGGCGGGGAATGAATTTCTTTCTGAGGAGGCCATAAGGACAACATGGGAGGAATGGAAATGGATTACAGTCCTACAGATCAAGCGTGGCAGAAACTACAGGTACATATCGATGAAATGTTCGGCAGATATCTCGGGGATAGTCTGGATATGATCGAGTACAACCCCGGGCACGCAGTCCATCTGCTGTCTATGTCACTGGATGGCAGGAATAACCATCCGGAGGCATTGTGAGCAAAATAGAGGTCCATTCTATGAATTCAGAAGCTAAACAGCATCGTTTGATTTTACAGGACATCGCTCAGAGAGCAATGCTTGAGCGAGGATTACTCCCTGACTTTTCTGTCCAGGCACTTGCCGAACTCGACAAGATGCAAGTACCGGCAACAGTGACCGGCAGGAATGTGCGTGATCTGAGAGACCTTTTGTGGGTTTCCATTGACAACGACGACTCCCGCGACCTGGATCAACTAACAGTTGCCGAGGCAATGCCCGGCGACAAGGTAAAGGTGCTGGTCGCTGTGGCAGACGTAGATGCGCTCGTTGAAGATGGATCGGCCATTGATGCACATGCACGTAACAACACGACTTCGATTTACACCGCCGCCAAGAGATTCCCGATGTTGCCTGAACATCTTTCCACCAACCTCACCTCCCTTAATGTCAATGAAGATCGTCTCTCCATTGTCGTTGAAATGGTGATTGGTGCGGACGGCTCCCTCCATGATTCTGATATCTACCGGGCGTGTGTCCGTAATCAAGCACAACTCGCCTATAACAGCGTTGCGGCATGGTTGGAAGGTGGCAATATGCCGGAGGCAATTGCGATCGTCAATGGATTGGCCGAGAATCTGCAATTACAGGACCGGGTGGCGCAAAGTATGAAGAATTTCCGGCATATCCATGGGGCACTCAGTCTGGAAACCATTGAGGCCAAACCGTTATTTGACGGCGATCAAATTCGTGCTCTCGAAATAGAGGAAAATAACCGCGCCAAGGAGGTCATTGAAGATTTCATGATCGCGGCTAACGGTGTGACCGCACGCTATCTTTCGGCCAAGAAATCCCCCTCGATCCGTCGCGTGGTACGCACGCCAAAACGCTGGGAGCGGATTGTCGAAATTGCCGCGGATCACAAGTTCAAACTCCCGGAGCTCCCGGATTCAAGTGCGTTGGAGAAGTTTCTAATCATGCAGAAAGTCGCCGATCCGCTGCGATTCCCCGACCTGTCTCTCGCAGTGATCAAGCTTTTGGGAGCGGGTGAATACATTGCAGAGCTTCCCGATGGTAATGTGCCGGGCCACTTTGGTCTGGCAGTCAAAGACTATGCTCACTCGACAGCACCGAATCGCCGCTATCCCGACTTGATTACCCAACGTTTGTTGAAAGCAGCCCTTGATGGCAAGCCTGTGCCCTACAGCAAAGAGGAACTGGATGTTCTGGCGGCTCATTGCACCGAAGCAGAAGATGCAGCGAAGAAAGTCGAACGGCAGGTCGGCAAATCTGCTGCGGCGCTTCTCCTGGAACCGAGAATCGGCGAACAGTTTGACGCCATTATCACAGGTGCTTCCGAGAAAGGGACGTGGGCTCGGCTTCTCAACATTCCTGTTGAAGGAAGGGTGATTCGAGGGTTTGAGGGAATGGATGTCGGCGACCGGCTGCGCGTGCAGTTGATCGATACCAACGTCGAACGTGGATATATCGATTTCAAAAAAGTCAGTTCGTCCAACCGTGGACGTGGCCGTATCTGAAGAGATTCGAGACTACTACACACGATTGGACCAGCTCGAAACCGAGGCATGGGTCCAGGCCTGATGAAATTTACAACAACCACCCCGAAAACATTCCAACTCCCAGGTGATCCTGCCGGCGGGAGTGGTGCGCATTTTTCCAATGAGCTATTAGAAAAGGCGCATGCAGATAACGATACGGTTCTGAAGGAGCTTAATTCGCAATTAAGCGGTCTTAACCCAGGTGGTGAAAACCTGGTTCTATCGCCGGTATGGTACATAACTGTTTTTTCTGTCCCGGTCTCCCTCAATATATCGAGGTCCCACCATATATTGAGGCCAAAAGAGTCTTTTCATACCTTTCCGCTTGTCTCTCCAATTGATCTAATCATCCGTCATTAAAGGATAAATACAGTCTTCTGATTTTCTTTTCCTTCATGGCAAGCCACTTGCAGATACGATCAAAATGAAAAAGGTTTTGCAAGGAATCATTTCACAATCAAACTTAAGGAGAGGAATAACCGTTATGAAAAAGAGAAATGTCGTTATCTACTTTTTAGCGCTTCTTATGATGATCGCAACCCTGGCAGCCTGTGTATCCACGCCGAAAGAGGAAAGTACGGGGGAATTTATCGATGATTCGGTCATTACAACCAAGGTAAAATCTCTGATTGCCTCGGATGATTTTCTCAAGTCATTTCAGATCAGCGTGGAATCGCATAAGGGCATCGTTCAGTTGAGCGGTTTTGTTGATTCTCAAAAGGCTGTGAGTCAGGCGGGGCAAGTCACACGCGGCGTCGAAGGAGTCAAATCCGTAAAGAATGATCTAATCGTAAAATAAAAAAAGGAGAAAATCATGAAATCAAGTACGAAGGACCAAGCGGAAGGCAAGTTTCACCAGGTAAAGGGCAAGATCAAGGAGGTCGTCGGGGAAATAGTCGATAATCCAAAGTGGGAGGCTGAAGGGGCCGGTGAAAAGATGGCCGGCCAAGTTCAGGAAAAGGTTGGTCAGATTAAGAAGGTTTGGGAAAAGTAGTGAAAAGTCGTTAGTTTAATAAATGATTATTATGACATCACAAAATAAAGGAGGTATTGTTTATGAAGCGTGCACTAAGGTTGGCTGTTTTGGTTCTGGTAATGTGCTTTTTAATCTCCGGTCCGGCCTTCAGCCAGGATAAGCCGGATGCTACCGTGAAGCTCTCACAGGGACAGGTTGCAGTAGGCATCGGATACAGTTGGGGAAAAGGAGTCCTGAGCTTTAACGGGAAAGCCCTTCCCTTCAAGATCGTCGGGCTGTCTGTGATTGATGTGGGCATCAGCAAAGCAACGGCAAGCGGGGATGTCTATAATTTGAAGAAGCTTGAAGACTTTAACGGGACATACACCACCGTTTCAGCAGAGGGCACGATTGGAGGGGGTGCAGGCGCCATCTCGATGAAGAATCAAAACGGCGTTTTAATCAAGCTTGTGGCCACGACCCAGGGTATCAATTTCAAACTCGCATTGGAAGGTGTAAAGCTGACACTGAGCAAAAAATAGGAACGTTGGTCAACAAACCTTACAGGGCCGGTCATTTTTACGAAAGTGACCGGCCCTTCTTCAATGAAAGCCCATTCCAGGAATTGCCACCCTTCGACAAGCTCAGGGCGAACGGTTAAGCCTTAAATGAACGGTACTGGGATTAGGACGCCTGGCCTCCCCCAATGTATCCCTCAATATATCGCGGTTCCACCAAATACTGAGGCCAAACGAGTCTTTTTATACCTTTCTGCTTGTCTCTCCAATTGATCCAATCCCCCGTCATTAAAGGCTAAGTCCAGACTTCTGATTTTCTTTCCCTTCATGGCAAGGCACTTGCAGATACGGTCCGTATGATCTTGATAATTATCCGAATGAAGGTCCTTTCAAAGTCAGACAGGTATGATTCGATATTCATGGCTGTCCGGAGAGGTGAATAGAATGTTGGCACATCAGATAATATGCATGGAATGCGGATACCAGGGTTCCTTCGATACGCAGGAAGTATCCATCGAAAATACGAGGCAGGACTGTTTCAAATACTTTGGACATAACCCGTTTACGAGCGCGATGCACTATCAGTGTCCCGAGTGCAATTCCTATCTGAAAGTCGATCCTATGGATATCTTCAAAATGCACCCCGTGAAAGGACAAGCGCACCCGGGAGGTCCGGCAATGGATATGTCCAGTGTTTCAGTGGACACCGATTTTCTCTGGCAGTTGCCCGGGATGATAAAAGACAGAGTCCTCGGGCTGACAAAATATATATCATCAAGAATCTCGGCACAGTAAAAAGGTCCGGCGATGATGTTGCTATGCCACCGCTAGACCAGTGCCATCAATGCCTCGCTTACCAGGGAGAATGTTGTTGCTGCATTTGGTGGCAGTGGGAATGAACAATCAGAAAGGGGGCACAAATGTTGTGAACGATCGCTGTGACACGCTTGAATTCAGGGTTTTGTCAGGAAGTTGCTCGATAATATGGGAAACGGCATAGTTGAAATAAACAAGGAAGATCCAATGAGACAAACACATGTCCAAATACAAAAGGAGGACTAGATGAGAAACATATCCAAGATCGGAACTATGGTGTTCGCGGCCGTCGTGACCACCGCATTCGTTGCGGGATGCTCAAGCGCCCCACTGAAAACAGAGGCGTCAACGTCGGGGATCCGCGCTGCCGAGGAGGTCGGGGCGGCCAAGGTACCGCAAGCCTCGCTTCATTTGCAGCTAGCCAAGGAGGAACTGGAACTCGCCAGGGGGATGGCCGCCAAAGGCGATAAGAAGGAGGCCAGGTCGATGCTGTCGCGGGCCGAAGCCGACGCCGAGCTGGCGGTAGTATTGGCACGCGGGGATGACCAGAAGTTGGAGGCCACGGCAGCAGTGGAGCGTGTGCGCAAACTTCAGCAAGAGAACCCATAACTCAACCATGAATCCAAAGGAGGCTTCAATGAAAGCATTGCATTTTTTGATCATAGTCCCGTTCGTCGCGTTCTGCGCCGGTTGTGCAACCGTGACGCCAAATGAACTCATCGGCGCTCGTTCGGCCTACCAGCAGGCGAGCCAGGGGCCGGCGGCGCAACTCGCGCCGGCGGAATTACACAAGGCAAGTGAGTCACTCGAGCGGGCGGAACAGTCATTCCTGAAGGACCCCGACTCGCAGAAAACCAAGGATCTCGCTTATGTAGCCCAGCGCAAGTCTGAACAGGCGGGAGCACTCGGCGCCATCGCTGCCGACAAGGAAACAAAGGATAAAGCGAATGTCGATTTCCAGAAGAAACAAACCGAGATCGTGAAGCAGGGGAAGCAGGACCTGCGCGACTCGGAAAAGCAGAATGCCGAGGTAAGGGCTGAGCTCGACAAGAACGCCGCGGTCAAGGAAGTCAAGGACAAGGCGAACACCGAGATGACGGAGCATGGGAAGCAGGACTTGATCGACTCCGAGCAGCGGACGGCCGCCGCCCGGGCTGAGCTTGCCGCCATCGCTGCGGTAAAGGAAGATGAACGGGGATTAATTGTCACGCTATCCGGGAGCATCCTCTTTCGATCCGCCGAAGCTAATTTATTGTCATCTGCACAGGTAAAGCTTGACCAGGTGGCCAAGGCGCTGCTCGCGATTCCTGCGCGCAACCTCATCGTCGAGGGGCACACCGATTCCCAGGGCTCCGAGTCATACAATCAGGGTCTTTCGCAACGCCGGGCCAATGCGGTCCGCGATTATCTCGTGCAGAAAGGCTACCCGGCCGACCGCATCCAGGCAATGGGAAAGGGCGAGGGTAGCCCGATCGCTAATAACGCTTCATCCGAGGGGCGCGCCAACAACCGTCGTGTCGAGATCGTCATCGCACGCGAATTGCGGGCAACCAACCCTTAGGCCGGCAAGGATAATCGGGTGAATAAACCAGGATCAAGCTGAAGAAAAGGGTAGATCAGAAATAATTCCAGACAAAAACGACGGCCCGGGAGCTTGACGCACGAAGCGAAGCGCTCCCGGGCTCTTCAAAAAAAAAAGGGAGAACGTACAAATGAAGAAAATGTGCAGATTAGTAGTAATGATGGGAGCGGTTGTCGCTCTGCTGATGACCGGTGTGCCCGCTTTTTCACAGACAATGGATGTGTCCAGGGATCATAGAGGTGGGCATGGCCAGATGATGGAAAGGGGGAATATGGGCAATATGGGCGATATGGTGGGCTTGTGCGCCGAACATGCAGACCGGATGGGGCTTACCGATGACCAGATAATGAAAATTAAGCCTTTACATCACGAAATGGAAAAAAAGCAGGCCCGATACAGAGCCGACCTGCAGATTGCCAAGATAGAACTTATGGAAATCATGGAAGTGAAAAATTTTGACCTGGATAAGGCCGGCTATGCAGTTAAAAAGATTGCAGCGATAAAGACAGCCAATCAGATGGAAATGTTAAAAGCCATGAAAGAAATGCGTACCATTTTGACGGATGAACAGTTCAAGAAAATGAAAAAGATAATGTTCATGAAGATGGGTGACAAAAACCAGCACAGAGGTTTCTGAAGAAACAGTACTGACCAATAAAAGGAAAAACGAGGCATAACTTAACAAAGGACGATGAAAGTTTGTTAAGGTGGTTGAAGAAGGAGAGGGCAATGAAGAGAATAATTATTCTGGCAGCGGTTTTAGTGATGTTGCTCGCATCTGTAGGAGGATGTTGGGTAGGGCTGGATGTAGATGGCAGAGGCGGCGGCAGAGGCGGCGGAGGGCATGACGGCGGAGGAGGACATGATAGCGGCGGAGGGCGAGATGGTGGTGGTGGACACGACAATGGTGGTGGACACGACAACGATCAAAGGCATTGAGCGCGACGTTAGAAACGGCTCGTAAAAAATATAATTACTGAAACGGTGAGGTGAGATTATGTCAAATCAGATCGAAGGTTTTATAAAAGGGATTATTCTTGGAGGTGTCGTCGGCGCTGCGGTAGGTATCCTCTATGCGCCGCAAAGCGGCCGGCGGACACGGAGGGATATTAACACAAAAGCCGCGAAATTGCTTACGGAGGCCAAAGAGGAATACGAGGCGACGCTGAAAAAAAGCGGTAAGGCCTATGAAACGGTGGTCAAACAGTTGAAGCGCCTGGAGTCCTCCGCAGAGGAAAAGGTGGATGATTTGAAGGAATTGGGGAAGGAAGCCTTTCACGACACCAGGGGCCACCTGACGAAAGCTGTGAATGCGGCCGTTCATGCCTTCAAGTAGGAAACAGGAATAGGGACAACAAAAAACCCTCAAAGATAATAGTCTTGGCAAAGGCAAAGGGCGCCGTGATTGCGACGTACGGAAAGATCGATGCCCGGAGTTGTTTTCATGGGCTGATGGAGGACGGAAAGATATGACTTGGCTGGGATGGCTTGGTCTCGCAGTAATCATTACCGGCATTTTGGCCGTCACCGGTATCAAGCCGAAGGGTACGCGACACGTCGCCCACACGAACTTGATGTGGATGGCGCGGCTCGCGCTCCTGGCGGTCCTTATCCTCGTCGGCTACCTGGCGTTTCAAGCCCGCTCCGGCGGCTGATGTTGTCGCCCGCGGCCTGATATAAGGGAATAATTCCTCATGTTGTGGGATTGAATTCCCCAACGATGGGCTGATTAATTCTGGTCATCAAACAAGCCACATTTGTAACGCTTTGATTTATAAGTAAATATTAAATAGAGACTGTTTTGGCATGACAAGTGCAAAGACTCAAAACAACTAAAATCTGAAAGGAGCAACAAAATATGAAGAAGTTAATGTCCATTATCGTTTCCATCCTTTTCGCAGTTTCCATGTCCGGTTTGGCTTTTGCCCAGGCTCCGGCCGCAAAGCCCGCTACCGAACCCGTAAAGGTTGAGAAGAAGGATCCTGCAAAGCAGGCTGCTGCTGACAAAAAGGACGCCGCGGACAAGAAGGCTGCTGACAAGAAAGCCGCCGCCGAGAAGAAGGCCGCTGACAAGAAGGCCGCCGCGGACAAGAAGGCTGCTGACAAGAAGGCCAAAGCTGACAAAAAGGCCGCGGACAAGAAGGCTGCTGCTGACAAAAAGGCCGATGCTAAAAAGGCTGCCGCGGACAAAATGGCCGCCCCCGCCCCCGCTCCCGAAAAGAAGTAACCACCTTCCCCATACAGCTCTAATAAAAAAGGCTCCTTGCCATGAGGGGCCTTTTTTATTGCCTTGACTCCCTGGGCCGCCTCGGATGCAGGGAGTCACAAATTCCCTATCCAGACCTATCCTCGTTCCGGTCGGAAACAAAGGAACCGGATCGGATCGTGCAACTCCCCTCAATTGATCCCTCAACATATTGAGGTTCTACCAAATACTGAGGCTAAACGAATCCTTTCATGCCTTTCCACCGCCATCTTCTGTTTATCTAAAGTGCTGTTATTAAAAGATTAATTGATGATTATGGTTCCCTTTCCCTTCTTGGCAAGCCACTTGCAATCACGATCTTCATGATCTTGGTCATCGTTGAAATGTCGGTCAAGATCCTTTATCGAAAGGAAGAGAATTGTCTCGTGACCACGACTGGAATCAGCACAACGGCAGGTCCGCAGGGAAACGCAAGTGGCTGGAAATCACCTTGTTTATCCTCATCGGTTTGATGATCTGCCTTCTCGCATGCGAAGCTGTCACCCACCGGGGAAGGAGCCATGGAGCGGCAACATTCGGTCACGTCGAAATGAGTGATGAGCGGATGAAGCTGCTGTTCAACACCCATTGACATGAAAAATATTCATGAATTGATCGGTTCTGATTACAATAAAAAATATAGGAGGTATGGAGAGTATGTCACTGAAAAGTTTGGTTAAAGGACTGGTTGCAGGGGGATTGGCCGGTATGGCCGTGGGTGTTCTGTTCGCTCCCAAAAGTGGCTGTGAGACCCGGGACGATCTGGCGAAATCCACAAAGAAGCTTTATGGGCAGGCCAAAGATCGATATGAGCGGGCGCTGCTGGATGCGGAGGGCCTCGTGGAGCGGGGGAAAGCGGAATATACCGGGAGCAAGGAGCGGCTGAATAAAGCCCTCCATGCAGGCGTGGAAGCCTATAAGGAACCGGCAAAGACGTAGGAGGAAATGGAGATGGATCACAATTCTGCAGATCGAGCGTGGCAGAATCTTCAAGTCCATATCGATCAAAGGTTCGGCAGGTATCTAAGGGATAATCCGTACCAGGATAACTCCGAAAGGCATGGGGTCTTCGGAGTAAAAAGTGTTCCAAAAACAGCAGCAACAATTATGCATGGAGAAGGTACAAACGAAAATAATGTGTAGAGCAGTAGTAATGATGGTGACGGTAATGTCCGGCCGTGGGGATGCATAATCAGACAAGATAAGATAAATTCAAGCCTAAAAGAGCCAAAAAGAGGATGTACATGAATGAAGATATTCTGAAAGGGAAATGGCAGGAGATCAAGGGGATGGTTAAGGAGAAGTGGGGTAAACTCACCGATAACGATCTTCGCGAGATCGGAGGAAAAGGGGAGCGGCTTTTGGGGCTTTTACGGAAGAAATATGGATACATCAGGTACAAAGCCAAACTGGAATATAAAGACAGTGTCGAACTGGCAGAAATTGTCGGCAGTATTCGAGAAGTAATGAAAAAGAAGGAAGATTTCATTCCATTTGCGTTTATTGCTCGCTACTGGCAGCCTTTGTTAGCAAATAAACAAGAGAGTAAAATAGCACCAAGGGGGGAAAAACATGGGTACCATACTGATCGTTATTCTAATTCTCGTCCTCGTCGGCGCACTGCCCACCTGGCCTCACAGTAAGAGTTGGGGATACTACCCCAGCGGTGGACTTGGATTGGTTCTTCTGATTTTGATCATCCTGCTCCTGATGGGGCGGATCTGAAGTAAGTAAGGAGCTGTAATGCCATTAGCGAAAGTCATCTGTCCTTTCTGTTCGTGCAGCGTCGATATCATGAGATTTGGTGATGGTTGGGTGGGGATATGTTGTGACAAAATTATATTCAATTCTGAACTGTTACCCCTTTCTGATTTATTAAAGGAGAATGTATGATTTCAACAATTCTTGTGCCTTCAGACGGGTCGAAAACCGCTCAAAAGGCGGCAGCTTATGCGGTTGATCTCGCAAAGCAGCTAAACGCCTCAATGGTTGTCCTGACCATTATTGATCAGCGCTCATTTATCGCCCAGACAGTTCCCGTATCGGAGACGGCAAGGCACACAATAGAGCCTATTGAGGATTATCTGAGAGAGGCTGCCGAAGGATATGCCGGAGAGGTAAAGAAACTGTGCGATAAAAGCGGTGTTCCATCAGAGATTTCCATAAGGACGGGGCATCCGGTGGAGGAGATTGTGAAAGAGGCCAGGAAGTCAAAGGCGGATCTTATTGTTATGGGCTCCCATGGAAGGAGCGCCTTATCAGCCACCGTCCTTGGCAGTGTTTCTTATGGTGTTATCCACAATGATACAACTATTCCCATCCTCATTGTGAGGGGTTGATTGCGATCCAGAGGGAGGACGATTTCAATGAGCAAGGTATTGACAAACAAACATGTAACGGAAAAGCGGGCATCGGGACCTGGATCTCGGTTTTTCCTTCTCATTATGGTCCTGGCGTTGACCGGATGTTATCCTGCTCCGTATCGCGAGGTTTCACAACCCGTGCCCTTAGATGCCGGCGGAAAGCCAAGGGCTTCCATTACCCAGATCTATTTTTATCCGAAAACCGGTCAGACTGAGGCGCAACAGTCACGTGACCACTATGAATGCTACAACTGGGCGGTGAAGCAGACCGGCTTCGATCCGGGTCAGGCTTCGGTCCCGCTGGAGCAGCGCGTTCGGGTGGTGCCGGTGCCGCCGCCCGGTTATGATACCGCTGTTCTGGCTATCACAGGCGCGGTGCTGGGCGCGTTGATTGGCGGACCGAGACACGCCGGGACTGGCGCTTTGATCGGCGCCGGGACGGGGGCTATCGTCGGTGCGGCGTCGGATTCGTCAAGGCAGCAGACTGCCATGCAGTTGGAGGAATCCTATTCCAAGCGTGATCGTTCGCTTGATGCTCAATATGAAGGAAGGGCGCTCAACTTCCGGCGCGCCATGTCTGCCTGCCTCGAAGGCCGCGGGTATACGGTGCAATGAGGAAAACCGGGAATCTTTATTTGACTATAAGGAGGCAATAGCCATGTCATCTCTTCGCGATAATAGTTGGTACTATACTCTCGCCATCATGTTGGCCGCGTTGTCGGGAATAATGTGGTTCGGGCTCACCCAGGTGGCGCGCGCCGATGAAAGGGGGCCCCGCCAGCAAGAATTCAGGGATTCCAATTACGGCCACAACCGTTACTACCCGTCTCGCGGTCAGCTCGTTACAGCACTGCCAAGCGGCCACCGGACGGTGTTTTACGGCAATGCACAGTACTATCGCCATGGAGGTGTCTGGTATCGCCCGCAGGGACGGAGCTTCGTCATTGTTGCGCCTCCCTTCGGGATGATCGTTCCCTTTTTGCCGCCCTATTACGCGACGATCTGGGTGGGCGGTCTTCCTTACTATTATGCCAACGAAGTTTATTACGCTCAAGGCGCGAATGGCTACGTCATCGTCGAGCCACCGAAGGGGGAAGTTATTCAGGCGTCCCCGTCGGCAGGACAAATGTCTACAGACCAGTTGTTCGTCTATCCCCGCCAAGGTCAGACTGAACAGCAACAGGCAACTGATCGTCATGAATGCCATCGCTGGGCTGTGAATCAGACAGGCTTCGATCCGACTCAGCCGCCTGCCAGTATGCCCGCAGCTCAAACGATCCAGAAGCGTGCGGACTATCAAAGGGCGATGTCCGCCTGCCTGGATGGACTCGGATACACTGTGAAATGAAGGCCACAATAATCATGTTTCAGATCTTTTCCCGTGAAAAGGAGTCAAATCCCGGATGGATCAAGGAGGCTGCAAAATGAAAAGGTTACTTTTTGGAACAGTATTTTTGGCGTTGTTACTTGCATTTCCGCTTCCAATGACGGCAGGGGCAGATGTAGGCATCAGCATTTCTCTGCCTCCCCTCATCTTATTTTCCGGACCTCCCGTGATGGTAGTGATACCTGAAACGAATGTCTATGTCGTCCCCGACGTAGATGGGGAAATCTTTTTCTACAATGGTTGGTGGTGGCGCCCGTGGGATGGGCGATGGTATCGTTCGCGGAACTATAGATCAGGTTGGGTCTACTATCAAAGCGTTCCAACTTTTTATAGAGGGATACCACCGGGCTGGAGGAATGACTACCGTAATCATCGTTGGCAAGGGCATCAATGGAACTATCAGCGAATACCCCACCAACAGGTTCAACAGAACTGGCGCACCTGGGAAAAGGGCAGGCATTGGGAGAAGCAAAACACCTGGGGTGTCCAAGGTTTGAAGCCCCAGACGCGATCACAGCAGCCGTCTCAAGCGGTCAAACCAAAAGCTCAGGCAAAGCCGCAATCGCGAGAGGAAGCCAAGCCACAACAAGCGCGGCCGCAAGCCCGAGAGATCCAGCCTCAGCACTCTCAACCACAGCCTCAGAAGGCAAAAACGAAATCTCGAGAAGAGGCCAAGCCACAACAATCACGGCCGCAATCCGAAGAGGTTCAATCTCAGCACTCTCAGCCAGAACAGCGGGAGGCGCCACAACAATCTCATCCACAATCCGGGGGTGTTCAACAACAGCACTCTCAGCCGCAACAGCGGGAGGCGACGCAACAATCCAACCCTTCACATGGAAAATCCGGAAAAGGTGGGCAAGAAAAACAGGATAGAAACTAGGATGACAAAAAATAATCTTGCCATGAAAAAGATACAATTGATTATCCTCGTGGTGCTTGCCATGTTCGGATCGAGCGGTTGCCTTGCCGGGGAGCCCGCCTCCGCCGGCGCGCCAAATTCGTTACCGCCGACACTGCATGCAGATCAGAGATCCAGCTATCAAGGATTCGCCCGCTCAGGCGGTTTCAATTACCGGGAGTCCTTTTCCCTCTCTCAGAACACGCCGGGTAAAAGTCTTATCGGGGAGCCCATTGCTACAGATGTTCCCAAAGCGTCCAAGCCGGTTCTGTCCTGGGAAACCGGCGCCGGTAAGAGCTATCTCATCCCGGCCCTCGAAATCCCGGCCTTCATTCTTCTCCTCAACGGGATCGACCGTCTTGCCTACCCCAACGATGTAGAACAAGGGAAAAAAGTCTACGACACGGACCTGTCCACCTTCTGGGATCATGTCGTCCACGGCCCCTGGGGATTTGACCAGGACAATTTCGCCATGAACCAGCTCCTGCATCCATATCAGGGATCAATCTACTACGGACTCGCGCGATCAACCGGCCTCAGCTTTTGGGAGTCCTCCGCCTATACCTTCGCGGGCAGTTTTCTCTGGGAGACCGCCGGTGAGACCACGTCGCCTTCCTTCAATGACCAGATTGCCAGCGGTATTGCCGGGAGCTTCCTGGGGGAGCCACTCTTCCGGATGGCCAGCCTGGTTCTCGAAGGCGATGGCAGCAAGCCCGGGTTTTTACGCGAGCTGGGAGCATTCGTGCTTTCGCCACCCCTGGGCCTCAACCGCCTCGTCTTTGGCGACAGCTTCAAATCCGTCTTCCCGAGCCATAATCCGGCCACCGCCTGGCGCTTGCGGTTTGGCGTGAGTCTGGGCCGTTCGTATGACCAGGGTGGAAGCCCCGACGACAGGACGGATGCGACAATCGACTTCGCCATGGCCTATGGGCTCCCCGGCAAGCCGGGCTATACCTACAAGCGCCCCTTCGATTATTTCAACGTTGAGTTTCTGGCTGCCAGCATTTCGGATAACCCCCTCCAGGACGTCATGATCCGCGGCCTCCTCTTCGGAAAAGAATACGAAGCGGGCGACTCATATCGTGGGATATGGGGACTTTACGGCGGCTATGACTACATATCGCCGCAAACCTTCCGCGTTTCGAGCACGGCCGCCTCTCTCGGCACTACCTTCCAGTGGTGGCTCGCCCAATCGGTGGCGCTCCAGGGCTCAGTCCTCGGTGGCGTTGGCTACGGTGCGGCCGGATCTACCACCGGAGTGGGTGAGCGCAACTACCACTATGGTGTCGACCCGCAGGGGCTCCTTGCCCTCAGACTCATCTTCGGCAATCGGGCCATGCTCGACATGACGGGACGCGCGTATTACATTGGCGGCACTGGCAGCACCGAGCCGGGAACGGAAAATATCGGCCGCCTGAACGCGGGGCTTACCGTTCGCGTATACGGCCGACACGCCCTCGGGATCCAGTACATTGCATCGAGCCGGGATGCATACTATCCCAACCGCGCCGACGTACATCAGACAACGGGAACCGTCAGCCTTGTTTATACCCTCCTCGGCGACTCCGGATTCGGCGCTGTCGAGTGGCGCGAGGCCGACCATCGCTGATCCGGGCAGACCGATGAGCCGTCTGGAGCAGGAATGAAAAAACGTACTCTCCGGATTAACATTTCGCTGTTCTTACTGCTGTTCGGTCTCATAGCAAGTATCGATGTTCATGCGTATGATGGCATTGAGCTGGTGGGCGACGTTTTGGTGTGTGCATTACCTGTCACCGCAGCCGGTCTGACCATAGGCTTCAGGGATGGCCGGGGCGCGCTGGAGTTGGCTGAGTCAGCGGCTCTTGCAATGGGCGTGACTTATGCCCTTAAACTTGGCATCGATAAGACGCGTCCCGATGGTGAGAATCAATCATTTCCTTCGGGGCACGCAGCGATTGCCTTCACCTCCGCCGAGTTCATGTTCAAGCGTTACGGATGGGAATACGGCCTGCCAGCTTACGCTGTTGCAACATTTGTGGCTTACAGCCGGGTTGAATCAGGACAACATTATGCGATTGACGTGATGGCTGGTGCGGCCATCGGCATCGTGAGCAGCTATCTGTTTACCCGGCCTTACAAAGGTTGGGATATCCATCCGGATGTTGGTTATTCATATTTAGGCATCCGTCTGAACCATAGCTGGTAAAATATACAATGTCAAAATAGCTGCGATCCGAGTTCCGGTTTCACGAGAGCGGATATTGCGAGCCGGAGACAATCTCATCTCAACGCATCCCTCAACATATTGAGGTTCCACCAAATACTGAGGCCAAACGAATCGTTTCACGCTTTTTTCCTGTCCTCCCCTGTCCAGTTAAGTAGATGTTATTAAATCATTAATACGAATATCTGATTTCGCTCCGGTGATTGGCAGGCCACTTGCTATAACGCTATTGTGATTCTTGTAACCAAACAAAGGAAGGAGATCAGTTCTTATGAAACAGACAATGATAATTGGTATAGTTTTAATCGCCATCGGGGTGGGGGCTCTTGCCTACCAGGGCATTACCTACACCACCCGCGAGAAGATCATTGATATCGGACCCATCCAGGCGACCCACGAGACCAAAAAAACCATCCCGTTCTCACCCATTTTGGGTGGCTGTGCGCTAGCAGGCGGAGTTGTGTTGGTCCTCATGGGAACGAGAGCCAAAGAATGAGGCATCCCATATCCCGCCATTCTCAAACCGTCGCCGGCACGGCGAATTCTCGAAACGGGAAGTCGATGGCAGGGGATACTGCTTTAAGGGAAGGGTAAATTTTCAATGAAAAATACTCATAAAATTGTTGCATCCCTTGCGGGGGCGTTCCTGCTGGTTGCCCTGGGGGTGGTGGTATTGTTCTGGACTTTCGGCCAAATGAAGGAAGCAGCCGAGAATCGGAGTCATACGAAAATTGTAATCAGCAGCGCTGAAGATTTACTGTCCGACTTGAGGGATGCCGAGACCGGTCAGCGCGGCTATTCGCTGACCGGTGACGAAGCCTATCTGGAACCGTATTTGGCGGTGCGTGATGGCTTTAGCAGCCATCTGAAAGCGTTGCGTCAACTTACCTTAATCAGCGCTGCCCAAAAACACCTGGACACAATAGCTCCCTTGATGGATGCCAAATTGTTGGAAATGGCGCATGTCATTGAGTTGCGCCGCAACCAGGACATGACGGGCGTACTATCGGCGGTAGGCAGTGGACAGGGCAAGCGGCTAATGGATTCGATTCGTATCGAGATGAGCAGCTTCGTCAAGATAGAGGAAGACGCACTGGCGCAGCACGAAGCAGAGTTCCAATCCAACATGCGCCGTCTGTTTACCGTCATCGTTATTGCCAGTCTGCTTATATTGGTGCTGGCACTTTTGTTCAGCTATTTGATCTACCGGGAAACACAGCATCGACTTAAGAATTTAGCCCTTCTCCAGACACAGCATTTGCTCGAGATTCAGGAGGGCACGAATAGGCAATTGCAGCAGGCCAATGTCACCCTGCAGATCAGCGAGGAAAAGCTCGCAGTTACGTTAAACTCTATCGGTGATGCGGTGATGGCCACCGATGACGAAGGGCGTGTGACGCTCCTGAATCCCCTTGCCGAACAGCTCACCGGCTGGACACAGGCGGAAGCCGCCGGTCGCCCGGTGGAAGAGATTTTTCGCATCATCAACCAGGAAACCCGTCAACCTTCCACTATTCCGGTAAAGGAAACCCTGGCCCATGGCACGATACAGGGGCTGGCCAACCACACCCTGCTGATTGCACGCGATGGCCGCGAATATGCAATTGCCGACAGTTGCGCACCGATTCGGAACCGCGACGGTGAGGTGGTCGGCGCTGTGCTGGTGTTCCGCGATGTCACCGAGCAAATGGAAATGGAAATTGGTCTGGAAAAAGCTCACGAAGAGCTGAAGGAGTTAACCTGCGAGCTAAAACGGGCTGCCCGGGCGAAATCTGAATTCCTGGCCAACATGTCCCATGAACTCAGGACCCCCCTCAACTCCATTAACGGTTTCTCCGAGGTATTATACGACGAGACTTTCGGACCCCTTAACGAGAAGCAGAGGAAATACGTCAATAATATTTTAACCAGTGGTAAACACCTTCTCTTACTGATAAATCAGATACTTGACATGGCAAAAGTTGAAGCCGGAAAGATGAATCTGGCATTATCCAGCTTACCCATGAAAAGCCTGTTAAGTGATATTTCACTGCTGGTAGCGGACATGGTCGGCAAAAAAGAGCTTCAAATGGTGCTTGATATAGCCGATGATCTGCCGAATATCGAGGCCGATGAGCTCAAGGTAAAACAAATAATTTACAACCTCCTTTCAAACGCAGTCAAATTTACCCCCGCGGGCGGTAAAATCGGCATGGGGGCGAAGAAAGTTGGTTCCGGGATTGAAGTAGTGGTCTGGGATACGGGGGTCGGTATCGCCTCTGAAAACATGGAGAAAATATTTGAAGGGTTTTTCCGTGTCGATACCCCATATTCCCGGGTAACAGAGGGGACCGGACTCGGATTGCCCCTCTCTAAAAAGCTGGTTGAGCTGCACGGCGGGAAGTTTTCCGTAGAATCGGAGGGGTTGAATAAAGGCGTCTCGGTCCGGTTTACCCTGTCTGTCGTATCTAGTAAGGAGGTGTGAAGTGGCCATGAAAGCATTAGTTGTCGATGATAATGGAAACAACCTGCTCTTGGAAAAAGACCTTTTGGAGGTCGCCGGTTTCGAAGTATTTGAAGCTGAAAATGCTTCCGACGGAATTGCCGTTGCCAGAAAAGAAAAACCGGATATTATCGTTATGGATGTGCGGCTTCCGGATATGCTCGGTACCGAAGCCGCCATGATATTGCGCCAAGACAAGGAGACACAGGATATTCCCATTGTTTTTGTTACCGCCTCTGTAATGGCGGATGGTAGAGCAGTAATGGACACCATACCTAACAGCGGATTTATAGGTAAGCCGATAAATACGCGCACCTTTGCGAAAGAAGTCCGTCAATTTATCAAGTGAGTTTTCTGACATGCTGAAAAGTCAAATTTAAAAGAGACAGCGGATGAAAGACAAACCGGTAATCTTAGTGGTTGATGACCAGTCCCAAAACATCGAACTTCTCGAAGCATACCTTGTTCCGCAGGGTTATGAAATCGTCATGGCGGCGGGCGGTGAAGAAGCGCTGGGGAAGCTTTCCGGTAATCATATCGATCTGATTCTGTTGGACGTCATGATGCCCGGCATGGATGGCTTTGAAGTTACCCGCAGGGTCAGGCAAGACAATGCACATCGACTGCTTCCGATAATCCTGATTACGGCCTTGCGGGAAACGGAAGACCGGGTAAAAGGAATTGAAGCCGGCTGCGATGATTTCATTTCAAAGCCTGTTGATAAGATGGAACTTTTAGCCAGGGTCCGGTCTCTCCTGAAGGTCAAGGCCTACAACGACTTGCTGAGTAATTACCGGGAAGAGCTGGAGTCCGAGGTTGCCGGAAGGACGGAGGAATTAAAGCATGCCCTGGAGAGGATAAAAGCAGATGGGCTGGAGATGATTTACCGGCTGTCCATGGCCTCTGAGTTCAAGGACAGGGAAACTGGCTCCCATGTCAAGCGCATGAGCCGTTATGCCGCTGCCGTTGCCGGCCGCATGAAGCTAAACAAAACTGATATTGAAACCATTCTTTATGGATCTCCCATGCATGATTTGGGTAAGATTGGGATACCTGACCTGATCCTCTTGAAACCGGCCAAGCTTGATCCGGGGGAGTGGGAAATCATGAAGCAGCATACGGTCATCGGCGCCAAAATCCTCGAGGGTTCGGATGCCGAATTCATGAGGATGGGAGAGACTATAGCCCAGCATCATCATGAGAAATGGGATGGAAGCGGTTATCCGAATCGTCTTAGGGGAGCAGAGATACCGATTGCCGGCCGCATCGCGGCTATTGCAGATGTATTCGATGCCCTGACATCCAAACGACCTTACAAGGAAGCATTCTCTGTAGAGGAGTCACTGGCCATTATCAGGGAAGGGAGAGGAACCCACTTCGATCCGGAGGTGGTGGATGCTTTCTTCGCCATCCAGGATGAAATACTCACTGTCAAGAAACAACTTAGTGACAATAATCAAAGGAATTTAGATATCCCTGAACTGAAAGCCATGCATCAGCATGGATGATTTGATGTCCACTATTTACCACCGGCCTCAATTAAGCTGGCGATAGTCCGGCGTAAGAGCAAAGGACCGGATAAGAATCTCCACATCTCTTTAATGCATCCCTCAATATGTTGAGGTTCCGCCAAATGTTGAGGCCAAAAGAACCATTCCACGCCGTGCTGCTGTGCTCTCCTGCTAATCTAATCCATCGTTATTAAAGGATTAATCCAAGCTTCCGATTTTTCATCGGTCCTTGGCAGGCCATTTGCTATAACATGTTTTAGAGTTCTTGTAATCTCACCGAAAAGTGAGGTTTTGTCATTTTTTGGGAAGGGAGGGTAACGGCTTAGCAAGCTTAAGTGGTTTAAGGTTTTCTGGATAAGAATAAGGAGTAAGAAAGGAGAAGTTCAAATGAAAAAGATGTTGGTACTGTCGATGTTGCTTGTGGCAGTTTTTGTACTTTTTGCAGGTTCAGGCATTGCCCGTGCACAAAAGGCCGATGACGGTACGAGGCCCATGTACGCTGTCACATACGGCAAGGGCATCATCCTGACTTCGCTTGACGGTGAAACCTGGACTATTAGAAATTCCGGGACTCACGTGCCTCTTGCCGACCTGGAATACGGTGAGGGTATATTTGTGGCGGTGGGCGGCCGCGGTATGATCGTGACAGGCTCAAAGGACGGGTCAACATGGACATTCCGGAAGTCCGGCGCCACCAGCGATCTCTGGGCCATCAAGTATGCCCGCGGGATCTTCGTGGCGGTCGGTAGTGCGGGTACGGTAATAACTTCGCCAGACGGATACACATGGACTAAAATAGCGAACCTGACCCCCTATGCCCTGAGGAATCTTGCCTATGGCAAGGATAATTTCGTTACCATCGGCGAGATGGGATACATCTTCAACTCAAAAGACGGTATATCTTGGGTACGTCAGGGAAATCAGCAATTTACGGACCACCTCTTTGGCATGACTTATGCCAAGGGAATGTTTACAGCCGTTGGGGCCAATGGAAGAATTATGACATCGCCCGACGACGGGGTAACCTGGACTGAGCGTTATTCAGGAACGACGGAGTATCTCTCCGGTATCGCCTATGGCAATGAGAGATATGTGGCCGTGGGTGCATACGGCACAATCGTGACATCATCTGATTCACGAAACTGGACAACCGTAAGTTCCGGTTCCCAAAGCTGGCTTGGGGCAGTCACTTACGCGAAAAAGAAATTCATTGTTATTGCTACGGATGGCTCGATATTGACATCGCCCGACGGGATGATCTGGTCGCCCAAACTCTGAAATGCGGAAGTTGAATAATTTTGCTTATAACCCTCTTGGCGCCTGCAAGCGCAGGCGCCAAAGATTAAACCTACAAGGAGACAGATTATGAAACGAAAGGCTTATCAAGCTGTTTTTACAGCTACACTCGTTGTTGTGATGGTGGCGTTTCTATCCACTATCTTTTTCGCCAATGCAAATCCTTCTTATGCAGCCGCAAGTAAAAAGAAACCAACCGCAGTTGCCAGAACCTCTGCGGTCGAGTACACCGAGACTCAAATCAAACAGCTTCAAGGCGCCCTGAAGATCACCAAGGACCAGGAAGTATTATGGATTAACCTCACCCAGGTGATGCGGGAAAATGCGAAAGACATGGATGCCCTTTCCAAGGACAGGTCTGAAAACACCAAGACCATGAACAGCGTCGAGCGCATGAAATTCCATAGAGATATTACCAAAGCCCATTTAGATCAACTGGAGAAGCTCATCCCGCCGTTCGAGGCTTTCTACTCCAGCATGTCTGATCAACAGCGGAATATCACCGACATTATATTCCAGACCGGGGCATATGGAGGGAAGTCCAAGAAGAAATAATCGGCGATACTGCGATCTAAAGATGACGCCAAACAGGAGATTGGAATCGATACAAGAAATGGAGTGACTTTATGAAAACATCAAGAATATGGAATTTCAGTTCCATCGTGGGCAAGGTCATGATGGGGCTTGTCTTGGCCGGAATGATCGGCAGTATAGACGTGGCGCCCGCCTTCGCCAAAAATGACAAAAACAAGGGGAAACATTACAACAACGGCCGTTACCAGCAAAGAGGGCCTGGGTATAGCCACAGCCGTGTTTATTACGGGCCGAATGTTTACCGGGATCGGGTTTATTATGCCCCTGCCCCTCCCCCGGTCATCTATGCACCGCCTCCGCCGATGGGTATAGGTATCTTCCTGCCCCCCATCTTTATTCATCCCTGAGGGGGGTTGCTTCGCGTCGGCTGCCCAGCATTAAAGCTGGGCAGCCGCAAGTAACAAAGCCTGTTACGAGGAAACGGAGGGGGTCGCAGCGATCCTGGGCCTCCTCCCGAGCGCCTTAATGATTTTTACCATGGCACCGCCGGGAGGTAACCACATCTTGCTGAAAAGACGTATATAATGAATATTTCAATAGAAAATCAGCATCTTAATTATAAACTCTCCATCATATTCAGCCTTTTCTTTCTGACGCCCATTGCCGGCTTCATGTACTTCGCCATGAAGTACGATATCCTGAACGATGAATACATCCCCATTTTTTCCCTTGCCCTCCTCGTTTTCCCCTTTTTCGGGTTCCATATGCTGCGCAAAATGTTCGATAAAATCAGCGGTCTTTACAAGAACATCTCGCAGGTTATAGCGACAGAATTTTCTCCATCTCAAACGCATCTGGCGAAAGATGAACTGAATGGCATTGTCCACTCTTTCCAGACCCTGGAGCATGAATTGAGGCGCAGCTTCAGAAACCTGGAGAAAAAGACAGCGGTAATCTCATCACTGAAAGAACTTTCCGATCTCTGCTATATGACGTTCAACACGGAAGACCTGTTTTATATAACCCTGGAGCGGGCCTTGAAACTGACCGATGCCCATATCGGATCCGTCATGATCCTGAAGAAGCCGGAGCGGGATGTTTTTATCATCGAGGCCAACATAGGTCTGGGCGATATCGCTAAAAAAGGGGATAAAACAAGCTTTGATGACAGTATTGCCAAGTATGCCGTGATCAACAAATCCCCCCTTCTGGTCGAGGATATTGAAACGGACATGCGTATCGGGCGCCAATCCCGACCCCAATATGCCACGAAATCCTTTATATGCATGCCGATAAAAACGATACACGACGTCATCGGTGTGCTGACCATCTCCAGGAGTAAGACAGAAAAACCATTTACCCAGGAGGATGTAGATGTTCTGATCCCCCTGTTGAGCAATGCGTCCTTTACCTATGATAATCTGCGTCTATTGAGAGAAGGCGAAGATCGATCCATGCAGCTCAACGCCATGGGAAATATCTCTGCCATTATCAACTCAAGCTTCCGAAGCAGCGAACTTCTTCAAGCCATTCTTCATGAAATGAAAGCGGTCATCCCTTACGAACTGGCCATTATCATGATCCTGGATGAAGATAGCCAACAGTATCTGCATATCCTCGATATCATGGCCTTTATTCCAACGGGACTAAACAAGGATGATTCGTACCCCCTTGATGGCACCATTTTCCTCAAGGTGATGAAACAGCGGCAACCGTTGATGCTTCAGGATACGAATAGTCTCGCTCATCCTGTCGAGAGAGAGGTATTAACTGCACAGGGCGCCCGTAATGCCTTTCTGGCGCCATTGAAAACAGAAGGACAGGCGACGGGCATTCTTATCCTGTGTAATATTCCCCATGAGAGAGTCAGCAATGCGGATAAATTGATCGAAGCCATGGCCCATGATCTTTCCCGGGCCGTTGAAAAGGAAAAGCTGGTTATCGCCTTCGCCCGGAGGAGTCAGGAACAGGATACCCTCAGGCAAATCGGCAGCGCTCTGGCTGCTTCTACCTTCGATATGGACAAGGTTCTGCAGCACACCATGGACATTATTCGGGTTATTATGGATGTTGAAGCCGGTTCCTTGATGTTTCTGGACGACAGTGAACTGGAATTCAAGGTGGCCTTCAATATCGGCGCCAATATTGACAGCCTGAAGGGTAGCCGTTTCAAACTAGGGCAAGGGATCGCGGGTTATTCTGCCGCCAGGGGCGAGCCCATGATCGTCATAGATACAAAAGAATCCAAGCAATTCAATCCGTACTTCGACCGTATGACCGGCTTTGAAACGCGATCCGTTCTCTGCGTTCCCCTGATTTCCCAGGGGAAAGTGCGGGGCGTCATTGAAGTGCTGAACAAACGCCGGGGGGAATTCACACAGAGTGATCTTCAGCTCTTGCAGTCCATTGCCACAACGGTCGGCATCGCTATGGAAAATGCGCGTCTCTACGGAGAAACACTGAGCATGGCTGAGAAGGAAAGGGGCATCCGTCATATCTTTCAAAAGTACGTGCCCAAGGAAGTCATCGACAAGATCACTTTTGGAAAGGAAGAAAGCCCCCTCATAGACGAATTCAAGATCATTACCCTTTTGAATATCGATATTCGTAGCTATTCCACCCTTTCCCATAAAGTAGGTCCCCAGAAAACAGTCGCCATCCTGAATTACTTTTTTGCCGCCATGGGAGAAATTGTCTTCAAGCATCACGGGATCGTGGACAAGTACCTGGGGGACGGTTTTCTGGCTCTTTTCGGCGCCCCCGTATCGAGTCCCTTGGATGCCGACAATGCCGTTGCGGCGGCGCTTGAAATGCAAAAGGCCATGGAGGAAGTCAGCGATTATCTGAAAAAAAGATTCGGAGCCTCTTTATCAATGGGCGTTAGTATCCATACGGGAGAAATGGTGGTCGGCAACATCGGTTTTGACAAGAAAATGGACTACACCGTCATCGGAGATGCCGTCAATTTCGTTTTCAGGCTTCAATCCCTGTGCAAGCCTTGGCCCAACGGTATTCTTATCAGTGAAAAAACCTATTATGCCTGTCAATCCATCCCGCAGATAGAGGAGATTGACGCCTATGAGAGCGACAGCAACACGGAAAAACTGAAAATCTACAGGATAATCGGCCTGTAGCGGACAATTATCTGATGATGTGATTCTCACACCATCCCCATCAACGTACCCCTCAACATATTGAGGCTCCACCAAATATTGAGGCCCAAAGAGGCATTTCATGCTTTTCTGCTGACCACTCCTGTTATGTAATTATATGTTATTAAAGAATAAATCAAAACATTTGATGCTCTTCCGGTCATTGGCAGGCCATTTGCTATTAGTACTTTCATGATCATTGTAATCACACGAATGAAGGTCCTTTCTGAGAAGCACCGGGAGTTGTCACAGACGATTGCTTCACTGTCCGGTTCCATAAGGCTGGAGAAGGGATGTCGGCGTTGCGACTTCTGCCAGAGTATCGAGGACGAAAACCGACTCTTTCTTCTTGAAGAGTGGGATACCCGGAGGAATCTTGCGACCCACCTGAAGTCTGAGCATTTCAAGGTGATCCGGGGGACGATGAATCTTCTCAAAGAGACCTATGAAATGATGTTTCACACCGTTTCCCAACCGGCGGGGATGGTGATGCAATTGCCGGCAGTGGGAAAGAGCAATCAGAAAGGAGGATGACATGTTGTGGACGATTTCCGTAGTACTGGTAATTATGTGGCTGCTGGGGTTGGTGACCGGCCATACGATGGGTAATTTCATTCATGTTCTGCTGGTCATTGCCATCATCATGGTGCTGGTCAGAGTCATTCAGGGACGGAGTCCGGCTTAGAAAGGAGATCCGTATAAACAGCAATTTCGCAATCAAACTTACAGAAGAGGAGTAAACACCATGAAAAAGAGAAAAATCGTTATCAGTTTTATTGTCGCTCTTATGATGATCGCCACCTTTGCAGCCTGTGCATCGACACAGAAAAAAGAAGGCACGGGGGAATATATCGATGATTCGGTGATCACGACCAAGGTAAAATCTCAGCTTGCATCAGATGATTTTCTCAAATCATTTCAGATCAGCGTAGAATCCCGCAAAGGCATCGTTCAGTTGAGCGGCTTTGTTGATTCCAAAAAGGCCGTCGACAAGGCTGGCCAAATCACCCGCGGAGTCGAAGGGGTCAAGTCCGTCAGGAATGATCTCATCGTGAAATAGACAGTCCTTGTACTTTCACTGATGAAGAGCGGAAGTGATAAATGAATCTTAACGACAAAAAATGTAAAGGAGACTTTTTATGAGAAGAATCGGCTATGGATCAATTTTTTTGTTGATGTTTAGCGTACTGTTTGCCGGTTGCGCGTCATTTAAACCGGTTGACCTTAACCCGCAGATCAGATCAGGGAATCTGGTTCAGAAAGCAGACAATATGGTCGTCATCTTTGACAAATCTGCTTCCATGGGAGAGATGCAGGGCAAGCCGGCGGCAAATGAAACCAGTCGCCTGATGCATGGGAAAAATACTGCAAAAAACATGATAGCGACGATTCCGGAAATCAAGCTGAACTCGGGACTCAGGAAATTCTGGGCCGAAGAAACGGTTCTGATTTATGGAATGAAGCCCCTCGCTAAAGACGAATATACTGCGGCAATAGACTCTATCGAAAATGTCTACGGCAGAACTCCCATGGGGAAAGCTATTACGGCAGCAGGCAATGATCTCAAAGGGGCGGCTGGTAATTCGGCCCTTATTATTATCAGTGATTTTTCTGAAAAGCCGGGTATTGATGACATCAGACCCGCAGAGGTAATGAGCGCCATAACCCAAATGAACGCAGATTACGGCGACAGGCTCTGCGTTTATGCCGTTCAGGTAGGATATACTCTCAACGGGAAAGAACTTTCGGAACAGATCGTGCAGAATGTTGCCGGCGGATATACGGTAAATGCCGATAAACTGGCAAACCCGGCAGCCATGGGCGCTTTTGTAGAAAAAGTACTCGCCGGAAAATGCGAACGCTATAAAGAACTGGTTGTAGAGAAGGTGGTTATCCAGGCTGAGGATACGGCAGTTCAGGAGCAGGTCGTTGCCGCCGTGGCGGAGAAAAAGGTCGTTATCCTCGCCTTTGAGGACGTACATTTCGATTTTGATAAGTCCACTCTTACACCCGAAGCGAAGGCGATCCTGAAAAAGGATATCCAGGTGCTGAAAGATAACCCCAAAGCCAAAGTCCGCCTTGCGGGGTATACCTCTGCTTCCGGCACCGAAGCCTACAATCAGGCTTTGAGCGAAAGAAGAGCAAAGGCTGTCCAGGATTACCTTATTAGCGAAGGCGTCATTACACCGGACAGGCTTACCACAATCGGCTATGGCGAGACAGACCCTGCCATGTACGAAGCAGCGCCTAAACAGATTTACTCAAAAGCGGCAAAGGCAAACATGCGATGTCTTTTTGAAATCGTCGTGGAATAGGAAAAACGGGTTCAAGGGTCCGGAAAGGTGTTTTACACTGATCCGGACCCTTTCTTTTGAAACAAAATAGTCCGGGCACGGAAAAGGTTACGCCATGTCAAAACCGTTCGACAGCGATATAACAGCAGCAGGCGGGCAGAAGAACGCCGGCCGAAAGGGGAAATATTTATGCGATGGCATCTGATTTCAGCATCCGGGAGAAGGAAACACCAGATGCGCAACTTCTTTGTAGGACTGCTAGTGGCGGCGTTTCTTCCCTTTATTGCGGGATTTGCGGATGTGCCGCCGGAAAAGAATCCGGATAAGAATATCGAACAGGGCATCGACAAAAAAACCATGCTCTTCCCCAGGGACCAGCTGTTTTACGCCCCCATGGCGAGCCCCAAGGAACCACGCACCCATCTTACCTACCTCCGCCTCAAACTCTCCGATGACAGTTTCAACATCGGATCGCTCGGGATCGGCGATACCTTCGGATTGGTGCGCTGGGCCGGCTGGGGCGAGAAGGACGCCTGGCAGCTCAATATCAGCGGGGCAGTCTTCGCCCAGTTCAATCTGGGCGCCGAATCCGGTTCCATGGACCTGATCAACGCCGACTATATCATCGGCATTCCCCTTGCCTACCGGAACGGTCCCTGGTCTGCGCGGGTGCGCCTCTTCCACCAGTCCTCCCACCTGGGGGACGAGTTTCTCCTCCAGCCGCAGAAACCTGAGCTGAAGGTAACGCGCATGAACTTGAGCTTCGAGACCATTGAAATGCTTGGCGCCTGGGAATGGGAGGGATTCCAGTTCACTGCCGGTCCTTCGTACATTATCCACACCGACACCGATCTCAAACCTGTCAGTGTCCAGGCAGGCATTGAGTATCAAGACAGGAAGCCGTTCTTCAAACCCTCGATGCGCCTGTTTGTAAGCGCCCTATGCCATGCCTGGGAGGAAACCGACTGGAACCCCGATTATAATGTCAAAGCCGGCGTCAACATTCGCGGCCCCTACGCCGAAAAACGGGGCATTCAGATTTTTGGCGAATATTACTATGGCAATCTTCCCTTCGGCCAGTTCTACAAACTGCGGGCCGAGTACTATGGCGTAGGAATTAACGTATCATTTTGAGTGGATAAACTAAATAGGGGCAAATTATGGAATTTGCCCCTTATTTAGTTATATGAGTTTAACGCTCGTTGCTTCAGGCTTTACTCATTGAATAGTCATACCACGGTCTGGAGTTGAAAGCTTCTTTAACAATCCTGCTTGCTGCCTCTACGTTGTAATGGGCTGTATTGAGGGTCAGATCATAATTGACCGGATCGGTCAGATCGGCATTGAAGTAATTTTTCACAAAGGCCCTCCGATCCTTCTCTGTTTCTCTGATTCTCTTTTCCGCTTCTTTAGATGTCACGTTGTAGGCGCTCATGACATTGCTGACGCGTACATCCATGGGTGCAACAATAAGCAGACGGAGACATATCTCGCTGGACAGAAGATATCCGGCCCCTCTCCCCACGATTACTGCATGTCCGTGGGCCGCTATGGCGCCGACAACTTTGGTAAGATGAAGAATATATTCATCGGGCCAGAGGTGGCGTTTTTTTTCAATTGCGCCGATCCAGTCATCAAGTATATCCCGATCCTGTTCATCGAGGGTGGCGATCACAGACTCACTCACATGGGCGCTCTTAGCTATCTCTTCCACAATTTCGTTATCGAAAAGATCAATGTTCAAGTCCTCCGACAGTTGCTTCGCCAGCGTATTAGCACCGCTTCCAGGCAATCTTGAAATGGTAATGACAGGACGGATGGGTTTTTTATATTTCTTTTTTTTATCCAACTGCCATTTTTTTACTTGTGTGGCGATAATTTGCTCCACCATAGCTCCCTGTGATTTAAATGTTTCCATAACTCCTCCTTGTAAATAAAATTATTTTATCCTGTTTATCCCTGAGCATCTTTTACGAACGCCTTCATATCTACATGATCTCTAACCATTTTCTCTATCAGGTCGATTTTTACCGTATCCTCCTTAGTTGGAAGGGGTTCAATCCCGTCGATCCGCTTTGCCGTTTCGTGTGTATCCGTAGAGACCAGCAGCAGCGGAATCCCCAAGTTTTCAGCCTTTGAAATGATGACCGATGATGGCACAATATTGTTGGAGAGGATCACAGCAGCCACCCGGCTTTCAAGGGAGGTCAGGATCAAATCACTGCGGTCACCGCTGATGATGACGACTTGATGATGATCCTGAAACAGCGGGCTTTTCATGGCCGCGTCAGCACCCATGGAGCCCACGACAATGTTTCTGACCTGACAATTCAAGCCGGACTCGCCGGCCAGAACTTTTGCAAACATCCTATCCGCAAGAAACCTTGCGGAAAAATAAGTCAACTCAGGAATAACGGGAATGACGCCCAGCACCGGAACATCCATCTGTCGGATCCTTGGCAGATATATATCATTAAAATCGTCAATGTTGACGACCTTGTTGATAACAACCCCCATGAAAGAGAGATCGTCCATCCGGATATACTTTGCAAGAAAGCTTACATCATCAATAATGGTATCCTCATCGCCGCTGACCATAACCAGGAGTTTTCCCTCCAAGTTCCTGGCCAGTGAGATGGCATCAAGGTAAACCGATGTTCCGAAATAGATGTCTTTTCCTGCTTCCACAAAGATCGAATCCTTATTCTGACTGACATGATCCAGTGTTTCCAGGAGCTTTGTCTTTGTTGCTTCCTCATCCAGGGAATAAAAAAGCTTGGAATGATGAAACCCGATGCTCATATCCTCGGGAGCCTCATCGAGATTGAAGATGTGAGCCATGAGGGCGGCATCGTAGTCCCAAAGCCGTTTCTTCTTGTAGATGAATCTTGCCCCGAAGGGCTTCATATAGCCGAGTTTATTGTTTAATATCTTGGCCAGACCGATAATCAGGCTCGTTTTTCCCGCACTCGGCCGCATGGACGTGATGATAAATTTATCCATCTAATTCACCTCTTTTCATTTTTCTCCAGAATGATCCGTATATCCACCGCCCGCACACCCTCTCCCTGTTCGTAAACGACCAGGGGATTAATTTCAATATCCGAAATCCCCTCGCAATGGCGAAGAATAGCCCCCAAGATGATGATAACATTCACAATGGCGGCTACATCCTTCATTTTTTCTCCCCGCACTCCGAGGAGCAGCGGATAGGAATGAAGTTCCTTGATCATACCGATAATATCCTTTGCATTGACGGGAAGGGACCGGAAAGAAACATCTTTCATGACTTCCACATAGATCCCGCCCAGGCCGATCATAATTGTCGGCCCGAAGGTCTGATCGATCCTGGCGCCTACAATAAGCTCCGTCCCGGGTTTAACCATTTCCGAAATATCGACCCCGTCAATCAGCGCTTGAGGAGCATAAGTCTTGCAACTGCGCAGAATGGCGCCGTAGGCATTGACGACCTCGCCGTCATTTTCCAGGTTCAGGGCAATCCCACCGGCATCACTCTTGTGGATGATGTCCTTGGAAACAACTTTCATAACCACAGGATAACCGATGGTATTGGCCGCCTCAACTGTACTCTTGATGGTCTGGGCCTGGATACTTCTCGGAATGGGAATGCCAGCCAGGTTCATGATTTTCTGGGCCTCATGAGCCAGCAGGAAGAACCGCCCCTTATTTCTTGCAGTGGACACAACAGCCGCAATGGCCGTGATAGAAGGCACATCCGGTGCGGCATCAATAACTTCGTCTACAGGACTATCCAGATATTCTTTATATCGATACATCGCTCCCAGGGAGGAAGCCGTTTCATAAACATCATCGGAAACGGGAATACCTCTTTTCTTCGCGGAAACCACGTAATCTGCCGTCTGTTGACCACCGAAAAGAGAAAATACAATGAGTTTTCCTCGGCTCTTGTATTTAAGGAAATTCTTTTCAATGATGTTTCCAAGGTCCACGGAAGGTGAGAGCGCCGATTCGCAGTAGATGCCGAAAACCGTATGAATGTTGTCCTCGGCCAGGGCCGCATCAAATGCTTTGGTGTAATCGACAGCTGTCGCCTGACCGGTAATATCAATCGGATTCTTGGTAGATCCGAATGCAGGAATGACAGAGGAAAAAATACTTTTCAGGTTTTGAGGATCGTCATAAAGACTGACGCCATATTTCTCACAGGCGTCCGCTGCCATCACGCCGGCCCCTCCGCCATTGGTAATGATAACCGTGTTTCCTCCTTTGGGGAGCGGGTTGCCCGCCAGGATCATCGCCCAGTTAAAAGCCTCTTTTGTGCTTTCCGCACGGAGCGCACCGCACTGGCGGATCACATCGTCAAAAACCTTGTCCGAACCGGCCAGCGAACCGGTATGGGACGCGGCTGCCCTGGCGCCTTTCTCGGAACGGCCTGACTTGATCACCACCACCGGCTTTTTCCGGGCGGCATTTCTGACGGCCTGGATGAATTTCTCGCCATCCCGCACGCCTTCTATGTACATGAGGATGACATGTGTTGTCTCATGATCGCAAAGATAGGTCAGAAGATCGGACTCATCAATGTCCGACTTGTTTCCGACGGAAACAATGGCAGATAAGCCAATATTTTCAACGGAAGCCTGACCGACCAAGGTCAGCCCGAGGGCGCCGCTCTGGGTGATCATGGCCAGATTACCCGACGGGATATTGCCGGATACGAACGTGGCGTTCAAACTGACCTGTGAGGAATAAACGCCGAACACATTGGGGCCAAGAATCCGCATCCCCCGGGAGCGGGCGTAATCGACGATTCTTTTTTCTTCTTCAAAATTTCCGACCTCCGAAAAGCCGGAGGTAATGATGATGCAGTGCTTGACACCCCGGTCTGCGCATTGGCTGATGGCGCCAAAGACATGCTTTGCGGGAATCGTGATACAGGCTACGTCAATCTCCTCCCCGATATCCAGAATACTGCGGAAGACGGGAATTCCTGCCATGTCACCGCCAGATGGATTGACCGGATAAATTTTTCCTTTATAACCGCCCGATTGGATATTTTTCAAGACCGCATAACCGATCTTGCTCTTGTCGCTGGATGCTCCCACAATGGCAATGGAACGCGGTTCAAATAGATAGCGGATGTGACCGTTGTCACTTTTCGTCATTTTAGCTCATCCTTATGAGAACGGTTATCAATAGAAAGTTCCTTAATGGTGAAAATACTGCTCATAATATTCGTCTTAGTGATGATACTTTGACAGTATCTTTCCCTGCTGATGGCTGGTTTCGGTCGGCTTTCTCGACTTTTCCCACAGCGTCAAACAGGCAGTCATGGTCATCCAGGTAGGACGTATCGAAGATTCCACGCTTGAAGTCAGGCTCGTCACAGATTGCTAGGTAGAAGGGAATTGTCGTTTTGGGGCCGACAATGACAAAGTCGCCTAATGCTCTTTTCAGGTTTGCGACGGCTTCATCCCAGCAAGTCCCCCAGACGGTCATATTGACCAGGAGCGAATCATAAACAGTCGGAATGGCATATCCGGCTTTGATGGTACCATCCAGACGAATGCCGGGCCCGGCGGGTGGCCGGTAGATTTCCACTGTCCTGCCCCCGTCGGGCCAAAAATGATTCAGGGGATCTTCTGCATTAATCCTCACATGGATGGCGCAACCCTTCATGACAACATCTTCCTGCTGCAGATCAAGATGATTTCCCTCAGCAATCTCAATTTGCTTTTTAATAATGTCAACGCCTACGACCATCTCTGTGACGGAGTGTTCGACCTGAAGCCGCTTATTGAGTTCCATAAACCAAAATTCCTTTGTTTTCAGATCGTAGAGAAACTCGACGGTACCGGCATTGACGTACCCCACCTGACGAGCCGCCTTGATCGCCGTCCGACACATAGCGCTCATAATATCTACCGGAATGGATGATGCCGGGGCAACTTCGAGAAGTTTTTGATGACGCCGTTGAATGGAGCAGTCCCGTGATCCCAGATGAACCACCTTTCCATATGAATCAGCCAGGATCTGGATCTCGATATGGCGGGGTGCGGCGATGAATTTTTCCGCGTAGATACCATCATGATTAAACGCGAAAAGGACTTCGTGCCTGGCATGATTAAGTTGTGTCCTCGCCGAGTCGGCTCCTTCCACTTCCCTGATTCCGATGCCGCCACCGCCATCAACGGCTTTCAGAAGGATGGGGTAGCCCACTTTTTCAGCAAAAGCGAGAATCTCGCGGACGCCATCCTCTCCCGAAGACAGGATACCGGTCCCGGGAACTGTCGCAATTTCCGCTTTTTTCATAATCGTTTTAGTGGCTGCCTTGTCTCCCAAACGACGCATCACCTGAACGGAAGGGCCAATAAAGATCAGCCCGTTCTTCTCACAGGCTGCTGCAAAATCGGCACACTCGGCCAGGAATCCATAACCGGGATGAATAGCGTCAGCTCCCGTTTTGTGGGCCGCCCAGATGATTTTGTCGATATCGAGGTAATCCTTTACGGGACCATCCCCGATCATGACCGCGGTACCGGCAAGACGGATATAATTCGCCTCGCTGTCCGGCATTTCGTACACAGCAACTGTCTTCATGCCCATGGACTGAGCAGTTTTGATAATGGAGAATGCAACTTCCCCACGGTTGGCGATCAGCAGTTTTTTAATTTTTTTGTTCATCTTCAGTTCACCAGCTCATCCCGGTTTATTTCCCGGAAGTAAAGGCGCTGCCGCTGGGCGGCGCCTCATTTCCCCTCTTAGTGAATCGGGGGCACATAGGGGATATACTGGGCAAATAACCAGCACAGGAAAAAGATCAGAGGAACATGGACAACCAGTTGGAGGAAGGAATATCCGACGAGATCTCTTGCCTTTACCTGGAGCATCCCCAGCAAAGGAAGCATCCAGAAGGGGTTGATAAGGTTCGGCAGGGCTTCCGCCGCGTTGTAGATCTGAACCACCCACCCCATATTGACCTGGTGTGCCTGGGCCGCCTGCAGAATGTAAGGGGCTTCAATGATCCACTTGCTTCCGCCGGAAGGCACGAATACCCCCAGAAGAGCTGAATAAAAGGCCACAAGGAGGGGATAGGTGCCCTGGGTTGTGATGGCGACGAAGAGTTTGGCCAACCAGTCTGAAATGCCCGTTCCGACGATCATGCCGAAGATGACGGCATAAAAGGGAAACTGGATCAGGACGCCGCCCGTGGCCGGGATGGACTGTGTGACGGCCCGGAGGAAACGCTTCGGGCGCCAGTGCAGCAGGAGACCCACGACGATGAAGATCAGATTGTAGATGTTCAGATCCAGCGCTGCCATGGCCCCCTGGGGTGATGTCATGAAGACGTTAATGATGTATCCGCCGAGAATGAGGCACACGACAATCGTCAGGAAAGGACTGTATTCCAGCCATTCTCCCGGTTTTGACCGTTCTTCAAGGGTCATATCGATGGGTTCGAACTTCAGACCGAAGTCTTCGGCCGTTTTCGCATTTTCCGGCGATGGGCAGGAGAAGTAGGCGATGGCCATCGACACGATGATAAGAATAATGGCGGTTACGATGGTTGGCCAGATGAAAAGGGTCTGGGTCAACGGGATCACGCCGCTGATTTCGTACAGTTTGGGCGGGATGGCCCCTTTGGTCGCCATGAGCAGGGCTGCGGATGAGGATAATCCTAGGGCCCATACGGCTCCCAATCCCAAATATCCGGCCGCACCGGCGGCCCGGTAATCCATGCCCTTAATGCGATTAGTCAATTCGCGGACGAGCATCCCGCTGAAGATCAGGCTGAATCCCCAGGAAATCAGCGAGGTCAGCATGGAGAAGCAGGCCACAAAGGCAACCGCCCCTCTCGGTGTTTTTGGAATGGTGGCCATCTTCTGAATGATGCGGTAGACGGGTGGTGCGGAGGCGACTACAAAACCGCCGATGATCACCATGACCATCTGCATCGTGAATGGAACGAGTGTCCAGAAGGCTTTTCCGCCCTGGATGGCTAATTTAACCGGACTTTCTCCGAGGAGAAGGCCGAAGCAAAAAACGATCAAGATGCCCAGAAGGGCAAAAACCAGCGCATCGGGGAACCACTTTTCACTCCACTCCGCAAGAGTGAGACCCGCGCGCTGCATGAATCCACCTTCTACGAGAGCTGATTTGGTAATAGTCCTTTTTGGTTCTTTTATGTCCTGTTCCTTCATTTACTGACCCCTTTCTTATTATTCCGGTTTAATACATCTTAATAATGATCCTGATTATTCCTTGAAGGCCATCGTCATCTCATAGATACCGGCAATATTATGCTTTACCGTATCGAACCCACCATTCTCAAACACGTGAAGCATTGGCTTGTTCTCTGCCAAGACCTCTGCCGTAAATCCCAGGAGCCCCTGTCTCTTGGCAAGGTAAGTCAGATATGCAAGCAGCTCTGTCCCAATACCTCTTTTATGGTACTCATCCCTTACGGCAAACGCCACTTCTGCGGAATGCTTGCTCTCGTCAATAAAATATCTTCCGACGCCGACGATTTCCTGATTATCCTCATTGCCAACCGTGGCAACGATCGCCATTTCTTTGGTGTAATCGATAACGACAAACTCCTGGAGCCGTTCATGGGGCATATCTTTACGAACGGAAATGAACCGTCGGTACAAACTGTTGTCAGAAAGAGAATAAATAAAATTCTTTAAAAGCGGTTCATCACTGATTTTGATAGGGCGGAAGAATATCTTGAAACCAGATTTGGTGGTTTTGTAAGACTCCAGTTCCTCGGGATACCTTCCTTTCTCCCCCGGGATGAACGCCTGATCCTGATAGATCAGACCGGCCTTTTTTGCTTCTTCGACAAGCCAGGGTCTGAATTTGGGGTGAGCAATGGCAATCAGGTCCATTGCCCGCTCACGAATGCTTTTCCCGTGAATATAGGCAATGCCGTACTCTGTTACAACATAGTGGATGTCACCGCGAATCAATGTCGTCCCGGCCCCCTCTTTAAGTGCCGGTGTGATTCTTGAAATACTGTCGCCCACTGCCGTTGACGGAAGGGCAAGAATGGCCCTGCCGTTTCGGGACAAGAAAGCCCCGCGCATAAAATCGGCTTGACCACCGATCCCGCTGTAAAAAACCTTTCCGATAGATTCCGCCGTAGCCTGTCCCGAAAGGTCGATTTCCAGGGCACTGTTGATGGCCACCATATTTTCATGCTGGGCAATTACGAGAGGGTTGTTGGTATAGTCTATGGTCCTGAATTCTATATCCGGATTGTCATGGATAAATTCGTACGTTTCTTCATGTCCCATACAAAATGTCGCTACAGATTTCCCACGGTTGATTGTTTTCTTTGTATTGTCGATAGCACCTTTTTTCATTAGTTCGACAATACCGTCACTGAAGAGTTCAGTATGCACACCGAGATGTTTTTTCCCGGAAAGGTTTTCAAGGATGGCGTTGGTAACGGCTCCATATCCGATTTGGATCGTATCGCCGTCCTCGACAAGTCGAGCAATGTTTACCCCGATTTTATTGGTAATTTCCAGGTTTGACTCCGGGCTGTATTCAAGGAGAGGCTCATCATGAGGTAATAAAAAATCGATATCATCCATGTAAATAAAAGAATCTCCATGGACGCGAGGCATATGATTATTCATCTGGGCAATAACATAAGAGGCGTTTTCAACGGCAGCCTTGACAATGTCCAGACTGACGCCAAGGCTCAAATGGCCATGGCTGTCCGGCAGGGTCGTTTGAATAAGGGCCACATCGACATTGACGAGGCCCCTGTGAAACAAAGATGGCAACTGGGACAGGAGAATAGGCGTGTAGTCCGCCTGCCCCGTGTTGATGGCATCCCTCGTTGTATCGCCGATAAAGAAAGAATTATGCCGAAAGTTTTGCTTGAATTTTTTTTCAGTATACGGGGCTACGCCGAGGGTCCTCACATGAATGATTTCAGCATCGAAAAAGGCATGAGGTTTTGACTCGACATAGCGGATCAATCCCTGAACAAGATATTGCGGCTCCGCACAGGCTGATCCGATAAATATCGTATTGCCGCGATGAATATGGCTGAAGATGACATCTTCGGATGCGAACTTCTCGGGATATTTCTCTTTCCAGTATTCCAGTGATTTCATCTCTAACTTCATATCAATCTCATTCGCAATCTCATTCGCATGATTAAGAGGATCATGAAATCAGTGATAGCAAATGACCTGCCAATAGCCGAAGGAAGATAATAATTATAAATTCACCATATAATAACAGGCTGTTAGGCAAAAAAGAGGAAGCTGCAGAGAAGTATGAAAGGAATCGTTTGGCCTCAACATTTGGTGGAACCTCAGCATATTGAGGCCAAACAAATCATTGCATGCTTTCCCGCTTTCTCCTCTTGCTTATTTAAAATGCTGTTATTAAACAAAGAATCCAAATATTGGTTTTTCCTGCGGCTATTGGCAGACCATTTGCTACTACCGCTTTCATGACCCGTTTAATTATACGAATCAAGGTCCTTTCCGAGAGGTGCATGGAGTCGTCTCAGGCGCTTCTTTCACTCTTCGGTTTGATAGCGGGAGTCCAAGACGCTACCATATTCGCACAACCGTTTATTTACACTTAGCCTGTCAACAAGGAGATATTCAATTTGGCGTCCCTAAACACGACCATTATCGGAAGTCTGCACCAATTGTGGGTGCGTCTCCGTGGAAACAGTTCAGCGCACAGAAACTTCGGCGACGAGCCACCCCTCAGATCGGAGTTGTTCAGCGCCTCCCAGATGGAGCAACATGGTAAGACCCTTGCCGCATCACACAAATTGAGCGCAGGCCATCCACCTGAAAAACTGTTGAGGCGGCTCGGTGAGAATGAAGACGTCCTCCGTGAAGTTCGCGACTTGATCACAGAGGCTGTGAAAGGAAACCGGAGGATTACACCGGCAGGGGAATGGCTACTTGACAACTTCTATCTCGTGGAAGAACAGATTCGCACCGCCAAGAGACACCTGCCAAAAGGCTACAGCAAGGGACTGCCCCGCTTGGAAGAGGGGCCATCAACTGGTCTTCCCCGTGTGTACGACATTGCCCTGGAGACGATCTCTCACGGTGATAGCCGGGTGGATCCGGAGAGCCTCAGCAGTTTCGTGGTGGCCTATCAGACAGTAACCGTCTTGAAGCTGGGCGAATTATGGGCCATTCCCATCATGCTCCGCCTGGCGCTGATTGAAAATCTCCGGCGCATTGCCACACGGATTGCTGCCGACAGGATCGACAAGAACCATGCCGATTACTGGGCGGACCGGATTACTGAGACCGCCGAGGTGAACCCTAAGGATTTAATGCTGGTCATTGCCGACATGGCGCGCTCAAAACCTCCCATGGTCAGCTCCTTTGTTGCAGAGCTTACACGCCGCCTGAAGGGCCAAAGTCCCGCCCTCGCATTGCCCCTTACCTGGATCGAACAGCAACTCTCGGAGACAGGTTTGACGATTGAACAGTTGGTGCAATCAGAAAACCAGCAGCAAGCGGCAGATCAGCTTTCCATAAGCAACAGCATCGGCAGCCTCCGTTTCCTGGGTGCTATGGATTGGCGCAAATTTGTCGAAACCATGAGCGCGGTCGATCAGACCCTCCGCGAGGATCCTGCCGGTGTGTACGGTAAGATGGATTTCGTCACTCGAGATCAATACCGTCACGTCGTGGAAAAGATAGCGAAGAACAGCCGATTATCCGAAAACGAGGTGGCGAGCGTTGCGGTGCGCCTCGCCGGGGAGGGCGGGGGCAGGGTGAACGACGACGATCGGGAGAGTCATATCGGCTTCTATCTCATGGACAAGGGGTTGGCTCTGCTCGAAGGTACTGCCTGCACGCGCTTGTCTTTCCCTGAGGCGTTTCGGAAGGTAATTCAGCGTTTTCCTGTGTTCTTCTATCTTGGTACGATCTGCTTGCTCTCCGTGCTCTTTACCGGGTGTTTGCTTGCCGAGGCACATGCCAACGGGTTGCGCGGCACCTGGATATGGCTTATCGGCATGGTCTCGTTTCTGGCTGTCAGCCAGTTAGCGATTGCCCTGGTGAACTGGCTTGCAACGCGGCTTGTGGCGCCCCATACCCTGCCTCGAATGGACTTCTCCAAAGGAATTCCTCCGGAATCGTCTGCTCTGGTCGTGGTCCCTACGATGCTCACGGGTGCTCAAAACATCGAGCATCTGATGGAAGCGCTGGAGGTCAGGTTCCTTGCAAATAGAGGCGAAAACCTGCGTTTTGCACTGCTGACTGATTTTCTGGATGCCAACGAGGAAACACAGCCTGATGACGGTCCGCTACTACTTTTGGCCCGGCAGAGAATCGAAGAGCTGAACGAAAAATACAGAACTTCAAAAAGCGACGCCTTTTTCCTTTTCCATCGTCCCCGCCGATTAAATCCCCAGGACAATATCTGGATGGGTTACGAACGTAAGCGGGGGAAGCTCGCGGAGCTGAATTCTTTTCTCCGCGGCGGTTCAAGAGAGTGCTTTTCCCTCATCATCGGCAATACAGATGGATTGGAGAAGGTGAGATACATCATCACCCTCGACACAGATACACAGCTCCCCCGTGACGCGGCGTGGCAGCTTGTGGAGACTATGGCGCACCCGCTGAATCGTCCGCAATACGATGAAGACAGACAACGGATATGTGCCGGATACGGTATCCTTCAGCCACGGGTGGCTGTGAGCCTGTCCGGCGCGAACCGGTCACGGTATGCCCGCATGTGGGGAAGTGATGCAGGCATCGATCCTTATACCCGCGTTGTCTCCGATGTGTACCAGGACCTGTTTGGAGAAGGCTCTTTCATCGGCAAGGGCATTTATGAGGTAGATGCTTTCGAGCAGGCCCTCAAGGGACGTTTTCCTGATAACCGGATTTTGAGCCACGATCTTATCGAAGGGTGTTATGCGCGGGCAGGTCTTCTGAGCGATGTGCAGTTGTATGAAGAATACCCCTCTCGCTACAGCGCCGATGTGAACCGCAGGCACCGCTGGATTCGCGGGGACTGGCAGCTTTTAAGGTGGCTGCTGCCTGGAGACACTGGTCCGGATGCGCGTTTTAAGAAAAACCCCCTCTCTCTGCTTTCCCGATGGAAGATTTTCGACAACCTTCGGCGCAGCCTCTCGCCCTTGGCATTGACGCTCCTGCTGCTGATGGGCTGGACAATTTTGCCAGTGCCCTGGTTCTGGACCTTGTCGGTCCTGGGGATCATCGTGATTCCTGCCTTGGTTAGCTCTTTGATGGATCTGTTTCAGAAGCCGAGTGATGTCCTTCTCCATCGGCACATTCTGGCCGCTTTCCGCGAGACCGGGAGGAGCCTTGGACAGATTGCCTTTACCTTCCTATGTCTGCCCTACGAGGCATTTTTCAGTATGGACGCTGTGCTGCGCACCATCTGGCGAATGCTGGTTGCGAAGAAGCGGCTTCTCGAATGGAACCCTTCGGGCGACTCTGATCGCACGATCCGGAAGGGCCTTGCCGGCGCCATCCGGACCATGTGGATCTCCCCGGTCATTTCCGTTGCCACGGTGATCCATCTTACCTCTTCGCGGCCGGAGGCCCTGGTTGTTGCCCTGCCTGTCCTGATCCTCTGGTTCTTTTCTCCCTGGGTAGCGTGGTGGATCAGTGAGCCCCTCAGCCGCCCGGAAGCGCGGCTCACCTCCGACCAGATGATCTTTTTGAGAAAGATTTCCCGAAAAACATGGGCCTACTTCGAGACCTTCGTCGGCCCGGAGGATCATTGGCTACCGCCCGATAACTATCAGGAACATCCCCTTGCCAAGGTTGCCCATCGTACTTCGCCGACCAATATGGGGCTTGCCCTTCTTGCCAATTTGTCCGCCTGGGATTTCGGCTATATTTCTACAGGGCAACTTATCGAGCGCACGGATAATGCATTCCGTGCGATGGAAGCCATGGAGCGCTACAAAGGGCACTTTTACAACTGGTATGACACAGAGTCTTTGCAGCCACTACTGCCTATGTATGTTTCGACTGTGGACAGCGGAAATCTTGCGGCCCATTTGTTAACATTGCGAACGGGGTTCATTGCCCTCCCTGAAGAGAGCATAATGGGAGCAAAATTATTTGACGGGCTCCTCGATACACTGAGGGTACTCATGGATGTTGCCGGAGAAACCGCCTCAGCCGGGTTTATTCAAGTGCACCATGATTTGGCGTCTTTGTGCGCTTTCCGTCCGGATACGCTTCAGGTTGCATGGGAGAGCCTTAGCAGTATCGCCGCGTCTGCCCTGGAAGTGGTCCACGTCTCTGAAGCCGCTCCTGAGAGTCAAACCGCATGGTGGGCGCGGGCCTTTGCCGGCCAATGCCGGGCCGCCCTTGACGACCTGAGCTTTTTTGCGACATGGATAGTGCTCTCAATCCCTCCCAAGGTGTTCAGCGATCTCGCTGTTCTCGGCGAGATTCCGACGTTGCGCAAATTGGCCAATCTTGACGGAGATTTACTGCCGGCAATGACAGAGAGACACGACGGGACGTCGGAGGAGCGGAAGCAGCTTGATGAACTTCGAGGGGCCATCAAGGAGGCAAGCATCCGGGCCAGGGCGAGAATCGCGGTTATCGAGGACCTTGCATCGCAATCCGGTGAATTTGCCCGTATCGATTATGACTTTCTCTATGATGAGACACGCCATCTGCTGGCTATCGGTTACAACATCGGTGAAAACCGACGGGATGCGAGTTACTATGATTTACTGGCTTCGGAAGCGAGACTCCCCAGTTTTGTCGCCATTGCCCAGGGACAATTGCCGCAGGAGAGCTGGTTTGCCCTGGGACGACTCCTTACTACCGCCGCCGGAGAGCCGGTTCTCCTTTCCTGGAGCGGCTCCATGTTCGAATACCTTATGCCTCTCCTCGTCATGCCCACCTATGAACAGACGCTCCTTGACGAAACCTGTAAGGCTGCTGTGGCAAGACAGATCGAGTATGGAAAAGAGCGGGGGGTACCGTGGGGGATTTCGGAATCCGGGTATAACATGATCGACGGTCATCTCAATTACCAGTACAGCGCCTTTGGCGTGCCCGGACTAGGACTCAAACGCGGTCTCGCCGGGGATCTGGTCGTTGCTCCCTATGCCTCAGTGCTGGCGCTCATGGTGGCGCCTGAAGAGGCATGCCTCAATCTCGAGGATCTCGCCGCCCAGGGTTTTGAGGGGAAGTATGGTTTTTATGAAGCTATTGACTACACCCCTTCCCGTCTGCCCCGCGGTCAAATCAATGCGGTGGTTAGATCTTTTATGGCCCATCATCAGGGCATGAGCCTCATCTCTCTGGCATCTTTGCTCCTCAACCGTCCCATGCAGAGGCGGTTCGCGTCGGACCCCTCGTTTCAGGCAATTATGCTTTTGCTTCAGGAGCGGGTGCCAAAAGCAACGGCCTTCTATTCGCACACAACCGAACTTGCCACAGCCTCAAATGAATCGGAAGAGATGCCAATGCGCGTCTACACTACCCCCGACACACCCATACCGGAAGTGCAGTTGTTGTCAAACGGCAGATATCATGTCATGGTCACAAACGCGGGCGGCGGTTACAGCCGCTGGAAAGATCTGGCGGTGACGCGGTGGCGCGAAGACAGCACCTGTGACAACTGGGGTACCTTCTGTTATATTCGTGACTTGTCAACAGGCGCTTTCTGGTCATCGTCATACCAACCCGCACTCAAGGCCTCGAAGCAGTATGAGGCAATATTCTCGGAAGGACGAGTAGAGTTTCGCCGCCGAGATAAGGACTTTGAAACCCATACGGAGATTGCGGTTTCACCTGAGGATGACATCGAGCTGCGCCGGATTACCATCACCAACCGGGCACGGACACGTCGAATGATCGAGGTGACGAGTTATGTGGAGGTTGTTCTCGCACCCCCAGCTCAGGACGCTCTGCACCCGGCCTTCAGCAATCTCTTTGTCCAGACCGAGATCATTCGCGATCAAAGGGCGATCCTCTGCTCGCGCCGGCCCCGCTCCCTCGAAGAACAGTCGCCATTGATGTTACATCTCATGGCTGTGCACGGGGCCAAGACCGGTGAAGTTTCCTATGAGACTGATCGTATGCGGTTTATTGGCCGCGGGAATACCATTGCCGATCCGGAAGCGATGAAAGGTTCATCCGGACTTTCGGGCAGTGAGGGATCGGTGCTCGATCCGATCGCAGCAATCCGCTATCAAATAACCCTGGGTCCGGAAAAATCGGTAACCATCATTATTGTCAACGGTATTGCTGAAACCAGAGATACCTGCATGGAACTTGTCGGGAAATATCAGGACCGGTATCTTGCCGATCGTGTCTTTGATCTGGCGTGGACCCATAGCCAGGTGCTGCTGAGGCAGATCAATGCCACGGAAGCCGATGCGCAGCTTTTTGGTCGTCTTGCCGCTTCAGTCATATACGCGAATTCGTCGCTGCGTGCCGGTCCCGAGACCATAATCCAAAACCGTCGCGGCCAATCCGGTCTCTGGGGCTACTCTGTTTCCGGCGATCTCCCTATCGTGCTGTTGCAGATTGAGGATCCGGCCAACATCAACTTGGTGCGACAACTTGTTCAAGCCCACTCATACTGGCGTCTCAAAGGACTGGCAGTCGACCTGATAATCTGGAACGAAGATCACGCCAGTTACCGGCAACTTCTTCACGAGCAGATCATAGGGCTAATCGCTGCAGGGACAGAGGCAAATGTGACCGATCGACCGGGTGGAATTTTCGTAAGACCTTCCGACCAGATATCGAAGGAGGACCGCGTCCTGTTCCAGGCGGTTGCTCGCATTATCATCACTGACCGCAGGGGAACGCTTACGGATCAGTTCAAGGAGCGGAGCTTCACAGAAGTAATGTTGCCTGCCCCTATGCCAACACGAACCGTAAGGGACGAAGACCCGGCAATAGCGGCAACGCCTCGCCAGGACCTGATGTTTGGAAACGGCTTGGGAGGGTTCACCCCTGATGGCCGGGAGTACGTCATCTCAACTTCCCGTGGGCAGGTGACGCCGGCGCCGTGGGTGAATGTGCTGGCGAACCGGCTTTTCGGAACCGTTGTCTCGGAGAATGGTCTTGCCTATACCTGGAGCGAAAACGCCCACGAGTTTCGTCTTACCCCCTGGTATAACGATCCTGTCACCGATTCGAGCGGGGAAGCCTTTTACATTCGCGATGAAGAGCGCGGCCACTTCTGGTCTCCCATGCCGCTGCCCAGGCGCGGAGCCACGCCTTATGTCACCCGCCACGGATTCGGCTACAGCGTTTTCGAGCATACCGAACATGGTATCAAAACAGAGATATGGGTGTACGTGGCTCTGGAGGATGCTGTCAAGTTTACGGTACTGAAGGTGCGAAACCTCTCAGGACGGTCACGGCGACTTTCTGCCACGGGATATGCAGAATGGGTGCTGGGAGATTTGAGGCCCAAATCAGTCATGCATGTAATTACCGAGCTCAACCCTCTGAGCGGAGCCATTTTTGCTCGCAACCCATACAACACCGAATTTGGCAACCGAACGGCCTTTTTTAATGTGGACGATGCAACCCGGACCATAAGCGGCGATCGGACGGAATTCATCGGGCGTAACGGAACGCTCGCCAATCCTGCTGCCATGGGGCGGTCACGGCTTTCCGGCAGGGTAGGGGCCGCTTTGGATCCATGCGGTGCCATCCAGGTGGCCTTTGAGCTGGCGGACGGGGAAGAGCGTGAGATAGTCTTTACCTTGGGCGCAGGCCAGGATGCAGGTGAGACTGGCGACGTGGCACATCGCTTCCGTGGGGCTGCCGCGGCCCGTGAGGCGCTTGAAGCTGTATGGCAGTATTGGAGCCATACCCTCGGCGCCGTTCAGGTGGAGACACGGGACCCGGCCATCAACTTCCTAGTCAACGGCTGGCTCTTATACCAGACGCTCGCATGCCGTCTTTGGGGGCGGAGCGGTTACTACCAGTCAGGAGGCGCCTTTGGCTTCCGTGACCAGTTGCAGGACATGATGGTCCTCATCCACACCGAGCCGGGCCTCATACGCGAGCACATCCTTCTTGCCGCAGGTCGTCAATTCCCCGAAGGGGATGTACAGCACTGGTGGCATCCACCTTCGGGCCGGGGCGTGCGCACCCACTGCTCGGATGATTTTCTCTGGCTGCCGCTGGCGACGTGCCGCTACGTTATGACCACCGGGGATACCGGGTTGCTGGATGAATCCGTGCGCTTCATTAAGGGACGTCCGGTCAGTGCCGAGGAAGACTCATATTATGATCTGCCCGGCCGGTCTGAAGAAAAGGCCAGTCTCTACGATCATTGTGTTCGGGCTATCGCAAGAGGCCTCAGTTTCGGCGAACATGGCCTGCCGCTTATCGGTTCCGGTGACTGGAACGACGGCATGAATATGGTGGGTAAAGACGGCAAAGGCGAAAGTGTCTGGCTTGCATTCTTCCTGTATGATGTGCTCATGAGGTTCATTTCTGTCGCACGCATTCATGGGGACCTGCCCTTTGCCGAACGTTGTGAGAAAGAAGCAGGCAAGCTGCGCGGTCACATCGAGGAGCATGGCTGGGATGGTGCGTGGTACCTCCGGGCTTTCTTCGATGACGGCACGCCCCTCGGCTCAGCGGCCAATCCCGAGTGCCGGATCGATTCCATTGCGCAAAGCTGGTCTGTCCTGTCAGGGGCAGGAAGCGCTGCGCGCTCACACATGGCAATGGACGCAGTAGACAAGCACCTCGTACGTCGTGAGCATGCCTTGGTCCAGCTTCTCGACCCGCCTTTCGACAAGTCAAATATGAATCCCGGCTACATAAAGGGGTACGTCCCCGGGGTCAGGGAAAATGGCGGGCAGTATACACATGGGGCCATCTGGGCCGCCATGGCCTTTGCTGCCATGGGTGACAGCAGGCGGGCGTGGGAAATCCTGACCATGATCAACCCGGTGAATCATGGGGGATCGGTTAAGGGGATTGAAACTTACAAAGTGGAGCCCTACGTTGTTGCGGCTGACGTCTATGCAGTAGCACCCCACACGGGTCGTGGCGGATGGACGTGGTACACGGGATCAGCCGGATGGATGTACCGGCTGATCCTGGAATCACTCCTGGGGCTGAGACTCGAAGTTGACAAACTGCACATCGAGCCCTGTCTCCCTGCCGACTGGGATGGTTTCACGGTGCACTATCGCTACCGGGAGACCATCTACCACATAAAGGTCGTGCAGAGCGACGCAGGCGAAAACGAGAAGTGCATAATCGTTGATGGGGTTGTGCAGCGGAAGCAGACGATTCCCCTTAGGGACGATCACAATGAACACTTTGTAGAAGTGGTCGTGGTGCCAATGCTGCTTCGCTAATTCGTCTAATTATCAAAGCATTACGCCTGTAATATTCGTACCCGCCGATGGTGGAGGCTGCCAGGGCAAAGTCACAAAACAGAATCTTTTTTCTGTTGGATGATAATTAATGGTTGTCTGATCGAAAAGTGTGGTATACGTGAAAGTAAGATTCGGGAAGGAAAAATTTATGTCATCCGTTGGAAAAAATGTCGACGCCCTTTGCACCAAGTGCGGGATGGTTCTCGCCCACATCGTTCTCTATGAAGTAAGAGGTGTGATTGCAAATGTCAAATGCAAGACCTGCGGGGCTGAGCACAAGTATCGGGGATCAAAACCCCGGACGAAAAGTAGTGAAGTCGTAAAAGAGCGAACCCGGCGAGTCGGAACAAAGGCAGACGAAGAAAGCAGGCAGGCGGAAGCAGCGGAGACGCAACGCTGGCTCCAAAGGCAGCAGGATTTAAGGGAGAATGCCGCCATTGTGGATTATCGCATGGCCGGCCGGTATCAAAGAGGGGATGTGATCAATCATCCGTCCTTTGGGATCGGTTTCGTGGAAAAGATCCTGGAGGAGAAGCGGATGGATGTCCTCTTCAAGGGCAACTTGAGGCGCATGGTCATGAATTATCAAGTCCCGGAAATGGCAAAAGCTTAGATATTCGCCTAAGAAATCCGTCGGCTGCCGGGACCTACGATGTGGCTGCGCCCCCCGTCTCTGGGATGCTGGGATGACCTTTATATGCGCGCTGATCCTATCCTTAAGGGTGCTTGGCGTGGGGGATCATCATCTCGAAAGTCAGCCCCTGGGCGAGATTACGGAATTTTTTGCCGTCCGCTGAGCCGATCAGTAGATGGAGCCTATCCCGGCGGGGGGCATTGCTTCTTCTGGGCTTCGAGCTGTCGGAAGCGTTCCTGCTGCTTTTTCCTATGGGATTCGTTATCCCGCAAAGTTTTAATTATCCCGCCGATTTACAGTCTTATCTGCTTGAAATCCCCATCACAGGATCTGATGTTTCCCCGCAGCGTTTCGATGGTTGATCCGTCAGGCGTCTTTCCAGCGCCTCCTTACTCAGGCAGAAGAGGTGTGGAGTATTTTCATGACATTCCTGATTTGTCGATGGAGCACGGATTTTTTTCTGGCATGAAAGGCGGAATTATTCAATCGAGAAGATTAACCTCTAAGGATGATGCGGGAGGGTGAGACGGTCCATTCGGAAATACTGAAGTAATTCCAGAAAGTCCGGCCTGTAGAGAGGATTGGCGGCCGTGCCGAACAGATGGCTCGGGCAGGAGCAGTCCGAGGCGCCGAACTTCGGGATGGTCCAGTCGGCGATCTTGCCCAGGGCGGCGGCCAGAACATGTTCAAGGTCATCCTGGGTCCGGAAGGGCAGGGCGAGGCAGGAAGAGGCCCTGTCCCGGAGGTAATCGATATGCCAGTGAAAGTTTTTCCTTTTCCGCAGGTGGCGATCCAATCTTTTCGCCAAGTTTCTTTTTGCCGATCCTGCATAGAGATAATAACCGGTGGGAAAATGGATTCTCCCCAGGGAGCCCACGGAGATTGTGATGCCAGCGGGGATGGTGAGAAGGAGCAGGTAACTGCCCTGATCCCGGCATTCCCGTGCGAGGAGCGGCCAGGGGATACTTGCCTCTTGGATGCCCCTGTCCAGACGGAGGTCATTCTGCCAGGAGATGCGCAGGGCCCGGTAAAAAAGGAGGTCTTTCTTCTCCTGGAAGGTTTGGGAAAAGGCGTAGTCGGTATGATAATCGGGAAGAAAGAATCCAGGGTGGGAGGAGTGGATTACAAAGATCACGCCGCACCGGTAGCCATTCCGGGTATGTGCGGCCAATTCCAGCAGATGCCGCCTTCCCCGCGCTGTAACGGCGTCGGGGAACATGGCGAGGGAAGCGCCAAAGAGGGTGCAGGATTTTACTTCGAGGAGGATCTTTTCGTTTCCCTCCTTCAGCAGAAAGTCAAAGCGGCTGCCCCCGAGGGTGAATTCCCTCTTGAGGATTTCTGCGGTTTCCAGGCCTGGGATCTGTCGCTCCTCCAGGAGGAAGTGCACGACGTCGTTTGATTTCTGGGTATGGAGGAGCACCGTGACGCCCTCCCGCACCACAGCGACGGCGGTAAGGGGTGTCGCTCGCTCCGGAAGGACGGGGTTTTTTACCAGCGTGACCACCCGTCCCGGAATGAGAAGTTCCCATAGCCGCCCCGGATTGGGCAGGTGCGCCCGCATCACATGCCCACCGAGATCACATTCGATGACAAAGCGGTTGAGACGGCGGACATACCGGCCCGTAATTATCTGGGGGAAGAGGGGCTGACGGAAAAGATTCAAGGGAGCGTTCATAAAATAACCTGAATATCAAGATGACAAGCGAGGTCGGGATCTTGCCCAGGAATCGCTGTCAAAAGTACCGCCTGCTTAAAATCAGTCGGCGTCCCGTACCAATGTCTTAGAGTCTATTTATTCCTCGCGTTTCTGTCAACCTGTTATCTCTGCTGATCAAATCCCGAAACCAGGCGCCAGCCTAAAACGGATTGTTGGATCGAAGTTAAGCCGATAGCAGGGGAAAGGGATAACAGGTTTATGCTGTCTCGCCCTTCTTCATGAACAGGCAGTCTTATTGCGCCTTTCCTTTAAACCGGATGAACCAAAAACAGAACCGTCCCTGTCATGAATGCGAAAAGCATTTCACACTGTAAACTTCCATTCCCAAGTTTTCTCCTTTTTCACCGTCAAGATGAGGGCTGGCAAGCCGGATCTTGATTTGGAAACAATCAATAAATTCTGACATTTATGCTTTACTAACTGCATTTTGTGCGACTTTGGTATGAATCCTGCTGATGGGCGGTTGACAAACCTGAAAAAGAGAGGATCTTATGCCAACTTCTGATAAATATGTCGCCGTTGTTTTTCCGGGCCAGGGCGCTCAGCGTCCGGGGATGGGGAAGGATTTTTACGAGCATCTGCAAGTCTGTCGGGAGACTTATGAGGAGGCCTCCGATGCCCTGGGTTGGAATGTCGGAGAGATGTGTTTCGGAGAGGACGAGCGGCTGGATCAAACCGAATTCACCCAGCCCTGCCTTCTGACAACCGAGATCGCAATGTTCCGCGGCCTGGGCGCCCTTTATGATTTGGCGCCCTTTCTTTATGGCGGCCACAGTCTCGGCGAATTTACGGCCCTCGTGGCCGCGGGCGTTATGCCTCTTGGCGATGCCGTGCAGATTGTCCATACCAGAGGTCGCCTGATGCAGGAAGCGGTTCCCGTGGGCCTGGGCGGGATGGCGGCGGTGATTGCCGACGATCTTGATGTGGAGGAATTAGAGGGGGCCCTGTCGGATCTTCCCGTAGATATCGCCAATGTTAATTCTTCCCGGCAGATCGTCATCAGCGGCCACGCCAGCGCCCTGCCGGAGGCGGCGGTAAGGATCACCGATGTCATCGACGATGATGCGGATTTGCGCTTTGTACCCCTCAATGTCAGCGCCCCTTTTCACAGCCGCTTCATGCGCCCCATAGAACGGGAATTTTCCGACCTCCTGCAAACCCTGGGTGATGACGTTGATCCTCAAAAGGCCATGGCAGTGACCTCAAATTACACCGGCAAATTCCATACCCGCTATCGGGAGGATCTGTTGTGCTATCTCACCTATCAGTTGGGGAGTAAGGTCCGCTGGCGAGAGAATATGGACGCCATCGCCGCCGAGGCCGATACGATCTATGAAATCGGACCGGGCAGGCCATTGCGGGATTTTTTCAAGACCATCGGCGTAAACTGCCTCTCCGTGACTACCCTGTCATCGGCGAAGCGTATCTTTGGGAGCAACTGAAAGATGGAGTTCAATTTATCCGATCATCAACGCATGTATTTGGAGACGGTCCGGCGCTTCGTAAAAACGGAGATCCTCCCCCATATCCTGGAGTTGGACGGAAAACATGCCTTTCCCTTGGAGATTATCCGCAAGGCCTGGGAGACGGGAATCCTGAATCTGAGCATCCCCGGTGACATCAAAGGATATGAAATGGACGCCGTGTCCTCCGCCCTGATTATCGAAGAGCTGTCTTACGGCGATTCGGGGATTGCCACCTCGGCCATGTGCAACGACCTGGCCAATGCCGTCATCGCCCAGAACGGGTCCGCTCCCCAGCAGGAGGCCTTTCTGAGGCCCTTTGTCGATCATCCCCTCCTCGCTTCCTTCTGCCTGACCGAGCCGGGGGCCGGTTCAGACAACAGCGCCATGACGACATTCATGAGCCGCCGGGAAGACGGAACCTATCTACTCAATGGGGCCAAGTGCTTCATTACCAACGCCTCCTATGCTTCCCAGTTTACCGTCTTCTGCAAGGTGGGGAAGCCGACGGGCAATTTCATGGCTTGCGTCATCGTTCCCGTTGCGGCGCCGTCCCCTGAGGAGCTGTCCGCAGGTTTTGACCAGGGGAGAAAGGTTGACCTGCCCACCGGTGGGAGCATCGCTGTGGGCAAGCCGGAGGACAAATTGGGACAGCGGTTGTCCAATACGGCCGCCGTGACCTTTGAAGATGTCGTTATCGCCCCCGAGCAGATCATCGGCGACCGGCGTCTGGGATTCCGGTACGTCATCGAAGTTCTCGACTATGCCCGGCCGATGGTGGCGGCCATTGGCGTCGGTCTGGCCCGGCGGGCCCTTGATGTAACCCTGAACTATACCCGGGAGCGCAAACAGTTCGGTCAGCGGATCTGCGACCTTCCCGTCGCCCGGGATACCCTGACGGCCATGTGGAAAAAGGTTGAATTGGCGAAGCTGGCCCTGATGAAGTCTGCCTGCGCCCTTGAGGAAAAGACCGAAGACCGGGGGCTCTACGCGTCCCTGGCCAAGAATACCGCCGCCGAGGCGGCCCTCTACTGTGCCAACGAGGGGCTCCATCTCCACGGCGGCTATGGGTTCATGACGGAGTACGAAATCTCAAAACTCGTTCGGGACGCCCATATCATCGATATCTATGAGGGGGTTCGGGAAGTGCAGAACATGATCATCGGCCGGGAGATTTGCTGATTATGCTGTATCTGCACGGGTTGGGGCACTTTCATCCGGAAAATGTCATTACAAATAAGTTCCTCGAAGATCTCGACATCGGGACCAGCAACGACTGGGTCCTGGAACGGGTGGGGATTCGGGAGCGTCGGACGTCTCTTCCCCTCGCCTACATCCGGGAAACGAAGAACAGGGACACCCGGGCGGCTTATGAAGCCAGTATCTACACAAATGCCCAGACCGGGGCCGCGGCGGCAAGGCAGGCCCTTGCCCAGGCGGGTCTTGCTCCGGAGGACATCGGCCTGGTGATTTCCGGCAGCTCGGCCCCGGATCATGTCACCCCGTCCGAGGCTGCCACGGTGGCGGCGGAACTCGAAATCGAGGCAACCTGTTTCGACATCAACGCCGCCTGCGCCACTTTTGGGGTCCAGCTGTCCTTTTTGAGCAAGATGAGGCCGGAGAGTCTGCCCCCCTATGTCCTGGTCGTCAACCCGGAAAATCTGACCCGCTGCATCGACTATTCTGATCGCAATACGGCGGTCCTTTTTGGAGACGGCAGTGCGGCCGCTGTTGTTTCGGCAACGATACCGTCACGGTTACGCCTCATGGAGAGTGATTGCGCCTCGAAACCGGCGTCGTGGCAGAAGGCAATTATTCCCCGGACCGGTTATTTCCAGCAGGACGGAAATGCCGTGCAGGGCTTTGCCATCCGCAAAATGACGGAGGCGGTCCGGACGTTTCAGGAGACTCATGAGGGAAGGAAGAATGGGGAAGAAGATTATAACGGCCAGCGCCTTCTCTTTGTCGGCCACCAGGCAAACCTGAGCGTTTTAAATACGGTCTGCGAGCGATCGGTCATTCCCGATGACTGCCACTGGCGCAACGTGATCATGTTCGGCAATACAGGCTGTTCCGGCGCCCCGGCGGTTGTGAGTCAGCACTGGCAGGATTTTGAGCCGGGTGACTGTTTGATTATGGCCCTGGTCGGGGCGGGGCTGACTTGGTCGTCTTTGATGTGGGAGATGTCGTGATATCCGGTAATTACCCTTAACCCCATCCCTCCCTTTTAAGGGGAGGGAGACTATGCGCAGTTGATTCATGGACATACGAGGTAATTTTGAATGAAATATGAAGAGTTCCAAAACCGGAAAAGTTTTGATCTTACCGATCTGATCGCCTTTTCCTATGGCCGGCTGGTGGAAGATCCTCCCGATGGTTTTGACGCCCGCCTGCCTGCCCCTCCCTTCCTCATGGTCGATCGCATCCTCTCCATGGAGGCGAATGGCCGGAGAGGAAAGATTGTCGCGGAGCAGGATATCCATCTGGATGCCTGGTATTTCCAATGTCACATGCCCGGAGATCCAGTTCAGCCGGGTTGTCTCGGTGTGGACGCCATCTGGCAGCTTCAGGGATTTTACGGCGTCTGGCGCGGCGGCCTGGGGGCAGGGCGGGCCCTGGGATGTGATGGAGTGACTTTTACAGGACAGGTCCGGCCCTATCACCATGTCGTGCGCTACGAGATCGAGATACGTCGTTTTTCTTCCCTGACGGAATCAGGGGCCAGCGTCATTATTGGCGACGGGACCATCTCCGTGGACGGGGAGTGCATTGCCGAAGTTCACCAGGCCCGGACCGGCCTTTTCCGGGGCATCGTCTACGGCGATTATCCCTGGCGACCAGGGGCAGGCAATAGGCAGCAGGCAACAGACAAGAAGTGACTCTGAATATGGAAGATAAAATAAAGGATAGAAAAGTAGCCGTCGTCACCGGGGCAGCCACGGGAATCGGCGCCGCCTGCGCCCGGGCCCTTGGGGCGGAAGGTTTTATCGTCGGGATTCACTATCGTCAGAGCGAGGAAGCCGCCCAGGCACTCTTGGCGGAACTTGGACAGGGTTTCCTTCTCAAGGGTGACCTGACCAGGACCGAGGATATTGACGCCATGGTGGAGGAGATCAAGACCATTGCCGGGCGGCTGGATGTCCTCGTTCATAATGCCGGTTTTTCCATCAATGGGGATATCAACTCCATGCGTCTGGAACAGTTCGATGAGCAGCGCCTCCTGACGAGAGGTGTCTGGTACCTGACGAAGCGCGTTTTGCGGCAATTCATGCTCCGCCGGAATCAGGGACGGATCATCAGCATCAGCAGCGTCGTCGGCCATACGGGCAACAGCGGACAGATCCCCTACACCATGGAAAAGGCCGCCCTCGATGCCTTTACAAAATCCCTTAGCAAGGAATTGGAAGGACGAAACATCCTGGTAAACGCCGTAGCCCCCGGGTTCATTGATACGGAGATGACAGCGGGTCTGGCGGAAGAAGTTCAGGAGCGGATTCTGGCCAATATTCCCCTGAAACGTATAGGGATGCCGGAAGAGGTGGCGGAGGTCGTGGCCTTCCTCGCCGCCGGCGCAACGTATATCACCGGATCGGTCATTCATGTAAACGGAGGTCTCTATGGCGGCTGATGACGCCCTGCGCGCCTTGATCTTGAACACCGTTCCCCAGCAGCCTCCGTTTCGCTTTATCGAGGAAATCATGGAAATGGACGGGGAGTGCATCACCGGCGCCTATCGCTTCCGCCGGGACGAATATTTTTATCGCGGCCACTTTCCCGATCGGCCCGTTACCCCCGGCGTGATCCTCATCGAGGCCATGGCCCAGACGGGGGTGGTATCCCACGGACTGTACCTGTCTATGACAAAGATGGGGGTGTCCGTCGAGGAGGTGAAGAAGATAACGACCCTGTTTACCTACGCCGAAGAGGTAGAGTTTTTAGGGATCGTCGCCCCGGGAGAGCGGATCATTTTCCGGGGACGGAAAGTATATTTCCGCCAGGGAAGCCTGAAGGCGTCCGTCACGGCGGAGCGGGAAGACGGAGAAGTGGTATGCCGGGGTATCCTGGCCGGCAAAGGAGTACTTACGGGGTAATTGGTGGGTAGACCCAGGAATTAAAACATTTAGAGGTAAATTCTAAGATGGGGAAAAGAATTGTCATTACGGGTATGGGTGTCACCGCCCCGAATGCCCACGGACTGGAGGCTTTTACCGAAGCCTTGAGAGAAGGCCGTTCCGGCATCCGCCACATCCCCGAGCTGGAGGAAATGAATTTCGGCTGTCAGGTCGGAGGAATTCCGGAAAATTTCGAAGCCGTACGAAAAAGTTATTTCGATCACGAAAAGCTCATGTCTATAAATGATAACATCGGTTACGCCTCCGTATCGGCCATCGACGCCTGGCGGGATGCAGGATTCGATGTTCCCGAGGGCGATGACGACCGGGTGAACTGGGATACAGGCGTCATCCTCGGATCGGGAATCGGGGGGATGGACACTATCGCCCGGAGCGTCGTTCCCATGGTAAACGAGGGCAAAGTTCGCCGCATGGGGAGCCGGATCGTGGAACAGGTCATGAACAGCGGCACAAGCGCCCGCATTGCGGGGCTCCTCGCTTTAGGGAATCAGGTAACGTCGAACTCTTCGGCCTGCTCAACAGGCAATGAGGCAATCATCGATGCCATGTGGAGAATCCGCATGGGGTTAACGAAACGGATGCTGGCCGGTGGTTCCGAAGGAGCTTCTCCCTATATCTGGTCGGGATTTGACGCCATGCGGGTGATCTGCCGGAAATTCAATGACCAGCCCGAGCGGGCCTCCCGCCCCATGAGCGCTACGGCTAGCGGTTTCGTACCCGGGGCGGGGGGAGCTGTCCTGGTCCTGGAGGATTTGGAAACGGCAAGGCAGCGGGGGGCCAGGATCTATGCCGAGGTTGCCGGGGGGGCAGTGAACTGCGGCGGCCAGCGGATGGGAGGATCCATGACTGCCCCCAATCCCGCGGGGGTGCGACGCTGCATCCAGGACGCCATCGCCGACGCCGGAATAGCGCCCCATGATATCCAGGCGATCAACGGCCATCTGACGGCCACCTACGCCGATCCTATGGAAGTGAAAAACTGGTCCGCGACCCTGGGGAGGCCGCCTGCCGATTTCCCCTTCATCAACTCGACGAAATCCATGATCGGTCACTGCCTGGGGGCCGCCGGGGCTATCGAATCGGTTGCTGTTGTCCTTCAGCTTCACCGGGGATTTATTCATCCCTCGGTGAACAGCGAAGATGTCCACCCGGATATTATGTCATTTGCAGCGAAGATCCCCCAGCAGGCGATAGACATGCCCGACCTGCGCGTCATTGCCAAGGCCGGTTTTGGTTTTGGCGATGTGAATAGTTGTATTATCTTCAAAAAATGGGAAGAAAAATGATGGCCAATATTTAGGATTTTCAGGGGTTCAAAAAAATAAATCAATAAGGAGTTTTGAATATGGAAGAAAAACAAGTATTTGCGGAGATGATCGAGATCCTGCGGCTGTATGCGAAGGATAAAACCCACCTGGACCAAGCGACGATGGCGACGCACATCCTCGATGATCTCAAGGTGAATTCGGCCCGTCTCGTGGATGTCATCATCAAGTGCGAGGATGTCTTCGGGATTACGATTGAGGACGATGAGGCCGACAAGATCCGCACGATCGGCAACGCCGTGGAGTTGATCAAGAAAAAACTATGAGCTCAGCGACGGCTTTTCAGCTCCGCCTTCAGACCGCCCTGGGTTCCCTGACCTCCTGGCTGCTGGCGCCCCTGTATTTTCTATTCTTGAGAAGCTGGCGGGGCTACCGGATCAGGGACCTGGACAAGATCCGCAGCCAGTGGGCCGGGCTGATGGAGGGTCACCGGGGACCGTGGCTGATCTGCGGTAATCATCTTACCCTGATTGATTCCCTGATCCTGATCTATGCCCTTATGTCTCTGAGAAGGCACGTCACGGAATATAACCGGCTCCCCTGGAATCTTCCGGAACGGGCCAATTTCCAACGGAATATTCTCCTGGTCGTCCTGTGTTATCTGGCAAAATGTATTCCCGTCAGCCGGGGAGGCGACCGGGAGGAGATGCAGGCGACCCTCGCCAAATGCAACTATCTCTTAGCGGGGCAACAGATCCTCATGGTTTTTCCTGAAGGAAGGCGCTCCCGATTGGGGCGTGTTGATAAGGAAAATTTCTCTTACGGCGTGGGCCGCTTTCTCCAGGATCATCCGGATTGCCGGGTTCTTTGCGTTTATCTCCGGGGGGACGCCCAGAAATTGTACAGTGACATGCCCAGTCGTGGCGAAACATTCACGATAACCATGGATGCCTTCCTGCCCCACATGCTCCATAAGCAGGGATTAAGGGCGCAACGGGACCTGGCGGGGCAGATTGTTCACCGCCTGGCCCAAATGGAGGAGGAATACTTTGACCAGCATCGGCAACGATATTGTAGATTTGACCAGTCCGGACAGCGTCGGGAAAAGCCGGGACCGGCGCTTCATTGCCCGCGTCTTCACTCCGGAAGAAGAGGAACGGATTGATCGGTCCGAGTTTCCCGATACCATCCTCTGGATGCTCTGGGCGGCAAAGGAAGCGGCTTTCAAGGCGGTTAGCAAATTGAAGCCGGGGCTGAGCTTTATACACAGGGCGTACACCGTCACGTCACCCCGGAACGATGATTCCCAAAAGGCAGCCACAAGCCTCCCTGCAGTAAATTGCCCTGGTCTTCTTACCGAAGAAAACAGCCTTTGTTCCGGTTCACACCGTGAATCTGCACGTCGTGATGAACCCGGAAAGGCTGCGCACATCCTTCTGAAGCATACAAACGGTGATGTGATGTCAATCCAGGAAAGTGCCGTGGTCATGACGCCGGCCGGTCCTGTGGATGCTTTCTTCACGCTGTCATCCCGCCGCGTTCACTGTGTCGCAGCCGTGAGAAACGGTCATGGTGGCACCTCGTCGGCTACTCTGGTCCAGGTTCTGGAGGAAAGAAGGGATGGTTTGTTTGATCCGTCCGCTGCCGTGCGCCGTGCGGTGATCCATCATCTTGCGTCCGTTCTGAAAGCCTCCCCTTATTATATCGACATCCGCCGCGATAAAACGACTCATGGCTACGGAGCGCCCCGCGTCTTCATCGAAGGAAGCCGGACGGATATCGACATCAGCCTCAGTCATGACGGCCAGTATATTGCCTTCGCCCTTCACTATTAAAGGCCACCGCCGGTGCAAAATTCATATTAAAACGGGATTCTGTAGTTGACGATCACCCGGTAATCCTGCATATCCTGACCACCCATGGATTTATCCTGGGTTATAAAAGCCGTTCTCAGGCGAATCCACAATCCATCCAGAAGTTTTTGAAAACGATAATCCACGGTAAAATCAAGTTCATTCTGACTTGGTGAAGCGTGGGGGCCTGTCTTCGGGGTGGAAGAATCAGTAAAGTTGCCAAAAGCACTCAATCCGTTTATTCCCAGAGAAGTAAAATCGTAGGAGAGACCGGCAAGCCAAGTGTTCTCCCCCGCCCGGTCGTTGTCCTTAACTATAATCGAGGTGAATCCGGGATATCCTCCCCAGGGGGTTATAATGTCATGATCGTTGGAGGTAGCGGTATAGGCAAAGGTCAAACCGAATCCCTTCCATTTGACAACTTCCTGCACGCCGACCATGCCGGTATTGAACGATCCCGCCAGGGCGCTCCCGACGTCTTGCTGATTTAAAAATTGCATGGAGGTCACAAAAGCGAGATCGGCGTTATATTTCCATTCACCGTCTCCCTGGGCATAAAGAATATTCATGAGATTATAACCGTAATATTCCCAGAGTTGCAGCTTGTAATTCTTTGCCGGCTCAAATACCATGCCCGCCATGGTTACCGGTTCATTAGTGTCTGCAAAGCCCGCCGCCTCGGACATGCTTTCAAAGGATGTGTTGGTCTTTGGCTTGATTTTGGTAACATGGGAAGCAAGCATGGTAAACAGCGAGAGGTCCTTGCTCGTGATGGTATAGGCTTCAAATGTATTTGGGGTCATTCTGTTATCATGGGGATTGATGAAGGGGGTATCCAATTCCTGACGAAAAACGGTTAGTTCCGTTTTGGCGACCCTTCCTTTCAGGAATGCCTCACCCAGTGCCGTATAACCATTTTGCTGCGGGCCAAGGATGCCCGCGCCGCCCTTATCGGGATCGGTAAATATCAAACCCTGAGATGTAAACACCGTTAAGCCGGCCATCAGGTTGTGCCACCAGGGAGTCCGGTAGCCCAGCCAGCCTCCTACGGCCAGGGATTCTTGGGGGGAATCGTTGCTATATGACCTTTTGATATAATAGGAACGAATATTTAAATCAAATTTTCCTATATCGAGTTTCTTTGCGGGATAATCAGATGCGTATGTCCCGGGCAGTGCTGTCATCATGAGAAGAATGATCGCTGTGAGCATTGATTTGAAAAGAGTCTTCAGGAATTCCATAGGCACTGCTCTCATGGATAGCGTTTCGCTTCCCAACCTGTCTGTTCAAGATCTCCGATTGTCGCAGTTTATGTGTTTGATTAACTTGGCCGAAAATAAAAATCAATGGATATTTAGTTATATCTGTTGCCTATGGATATTGATGTTGTCAATTACAGTTCAGTTGAAAACGATTTTTGGGGAATGCGTTTTTGTGGTAGATTTTCTTCCGTAATACGCAGGCGAGAACAAAGAAAAAATGAAATGCGCCTGTTATTGGCGACACCTACGAGTCCTTACTCTCATAATACAGTGAAGAGTAATGATTACTTGTTGAGTGTCACGACATCGTAGGCAGATTTCAGTGCCAAGACATCGTGGACGAACCAATAAAACCTGGGAGCTCTTCAGAAGACCGTCATAATCTTCTAAAATGAAAACTTTCCTTAAATCTGGTAATTTAAAGACCTTAAGGCATTCAGCTTATGACCGAAATTAAACGGATAAAACAAAATAAGTCTTCGATGTGCTGGCACATTTATTCGTCCACGATGTCTTGGCACTCAACAATTACTGTTCGAAAGGGAGTCCCCTTGCAGGAGAAGGCTCTTCTTGTTTTGCTTCTGCTCATACATCAATTTATCCGCAGAGGCCGTGAGTTCGTCGATAGAACATGGATGTTCAGGATCATAGTAAGAGCAACCGACACTGATTGAAAGTCTGTATTTCCGGTTTTCCTGATTGTTTCGAGTCTCAACCAGAGACTGCAACCGGTCAGTAAAGATCGCGGAACTTGCTGCGGTTATATCAACGGCAAGGGCGGCAAATTCATCTCCTCCCATACGAGCAATTATGTCGGAGGTTCGGAAGGTCTCTTTGAGCACGGTTGCCGCTTCCGTTAGCGCTCTATCTCCTTCCTCATGACCCAGCGTATCGTTAATCCATTTCAACCCGTCCAGATCAGCAAAAAAGAGAAGCATTCCATTCTTATTCCTCTCTGCTAATTTTAACTGCTGCCCCGCAAGAGATAAGAACCCTCTTCTGTTGTGCAGGCCAGTGAGCTGATCGGTTATCGAAAGGGCAAAAATTTCCGCCTCCATCCTTTTGCGGTCCATGATGTCGCGGGCCATTGCCTGGAAGCCCACAACATGACCATCTCCCGTGATCAGCTGGGTACTTTGCCCAATCCAGACCTCACGACCCTCTTTTGTGAGGATAGGATATTCTATATAGGTATTTTGAATCCCCTTAACGAACTGACGACTGAAGAATTTTATGGTTTCGTCACGCATATCCGGGTGAATCAATGTTGTATATTGCTTCCCAATAAGCTCCTTTTCTTCGTATCCCGTTATGCGGAGTGCCGCTGGATTTACAAAGGTGAAGCATCCTGTATCGTCTGTTCTGAAGATGATGTCACTCGCATTGTCCACCAAGGTACGATAGCGCTCTTCGCTCTCCCTTAGCGCCTTTTCAGCCTGCTTGAGATTGCTGATATCACGGAATATACCTTGTATAATTTCCTTATTTCCAATCTTAAACAGCGTTGCCGAAATCATTACCGGTATTCGCTGTCCTGATATCGAGATGACCTCTGCTTCAGATTCCTCAGAACTTCCTCTTTCCGTATGCCTTCTGAAATGTCCTGCATAGAATTCCTTACCTTCCGCAGGGTGAAGGATCGCACGGTTTTGGCCGATAAGCTTCTCACATGGAACGCCGATCATGTTTTCTGCAGCCCGGTTGCAGTTGATAATTATCTCTGTGTGGACATCGACCCAGAAGATGGCATCTGTACCCAGTTCAAAGGCGGCCAGATGCTTCGCTTCACTTTCCAGCAATGCCTCCTCCGCCCGCTTGTGCTCCTTAATCTCGGCTACGAGAGCTTTCGTTTGCAAGGCCACTTGCTTACGGAGGGTTAAGTTCCATAGAAGCATTCCTAATCCGATCAGTAAAAAAACCAATACAATGGCGCCGACATATTTGATTACAGTCTCCCAGGGCAGACCCGGCGGTTCCAGTGCTCCAAACCATTTATTATATATCTCCTGGTACCGTCCCGTTGATTTAGCGATGCTCAATCCCTGGCTCAGGCGTTCCAGCAATGCCTGATTTCCCTCCTTCACGGCAAAACAAAACTGTCGATTATAGGCGTCAATAAATAGGGGAGATGGATCGATATTCGTCAGATTCAGGTTTTTTATAGTAATCAAACCCACCAGCTTCGGCATCAAGGCGGCGTCTCCTTTACCCGCAGCAAGGCTCCGAAGCGCATCTTGCAGACTGTCGACAAGAAGCAACTTCATCTTCACCGCCATTCCGCTGGACAGGAGATACTGATGGGCGGCATCTTTATTCAACACGATGACGGTTTTACCGGCCAGGTCTTTCAAGGAACTGATTCTCTGTGCCCCACTTCTTAAAAATACGGCATCATATGCGATCGTATGGGGAGCAGAAAAATCAAAGGTCTTTTCTCTTTCCGGCGAATAGGCCATCATCGGGAGAAAATCAATGGTTCCGTCTGCCAACGCTTTTATTGCGTGTTCCCATGTGTCCACGCTGATTTCAAGTTTGAGACCCATAACACTGGCCACGGCTTTGGCAATATCAACGCTAAATCCGTCGGGGATGCCCTTGTCATTGACAAAAGTGTACGGATAGTAATCTCCTACGATAATCGTTTTTAAAGATGTCGATTGAAACGAAGTTGGATTTGAGTGCTGGACTGTTTCCACCTCGCGGGCTTGAGACATGCCTGGAGGAAAGATGAGAACGATGCCGATGAATAAAACCGATACGATAGCTATTCTTACTATCGTATTTGCTTTACATTGATCTCTCATCGGGATGTCCTTCGCATTTCGAGACGATCGGTGAGGTTAGAAGGGTAACAAGTGACGCGCCTCTTATAGCCTGACTGGTCTTTAACAGTTGGAAAAAATATGTTTAGCGATATAGGGCACATAGATGTCCTAAAAAAGTTCTTGGCACTACACTTTATGGTTCTTTGACAATTTGTAGCTCCCTGATTGTGGAGGGTATGGCAACGCCAACCGC